>DYJU01000022.1 GCA_020722985.1 Candidatus Methylomirabilis sp. | reverse complement strand
TCTTTAATAGGATGTGCAATTGCAGGGGTTTTATATATTATTTATTACATCTGGGTAATTTCGACTGTAACAGCAGCAGTTTCAACTGTTTACTAATTTTAGATTTTTATAGGGAAAAGGGGTCTTTAATTTTAAGACCCCTTTTACTTTTTTTATTTCAGGAGAAAAAAGTGGAGAAAAAAAAGATTTTTTTACTTATTTTGTTATTGTTTTTTTTATTTTTTTTAAAAATTAAAGCAGAAAATTTTTCATTTAACTTTTATAGAGAAGTTTTTGACGGTAATGAGAATGAAACAGTAAATGGTATTTTATTTTTAAAAGATTCTATTGATGAAAAAGGTGTTTATTTTTATGTTACACGACCTGTCAATCAAATATTGACATATAATGAAATAGAGACAACAATTTATTATCCAGAAGAAAAAAAAGCATTTATAATAATAGAGAATAAACCAGTAAAACTAAATACAATGGATGTCACAAAAAAAATTGATTTAAGGCAATTGGATTTTATTTTAAGTAAGATAAAAAAAGAAAAAGACTCAATAACAGAAAAGTGGGTTCCTAAAAATATTGCTGGTTTCCCGATAAAAGAAATAGAAAAAGTAACGGATAAAAAAGGCAGAATAAAAAAACTGGAAATAAAGGATAAAAAAGAAAAAATAATCTGGCAGGTAAAATATGATAATTATTTTAAAATAAAGGAAAAAGATATACCATTTATTGTTGAAACCTATAGTTCATTTGATAATAACTTTTTTCAGGAAAGAATTGTTTTGTCAAAACCTGTGGTAAATCCACAGATGCCTGATATTATAAAAAAGTTTGAGATACCTAGAGATGCTGTTATTAAAAAAGTTAAAATGTAATTTTTTTATATTATTTTTAATTTTATTAGCAACCCCGAGCGTTTTTGCATATTGGGAATGCGAATGGGAAGAAGAAAAAAAACAGGACATTTACTCCAGCGAAAAATTAGATGCGATTTTAATGGAAGAAACTTCAATTGTTAAAATCAATTTCCTTTTGTTAATCAGGTTTTACCAAAAAGGACTTTCAGAGAAAAATCCGGCTGATTGTAATTTTTATCCCTCATGCTCAAGATATGGTTATTATGCCATAAAAAAATATGGCGGGTTAAAAGGAACTTTGATGGCTTTGGATAGAATAATACGCTGTAATCCATGGGCATATACAGCAAATTATCCAGTTGATTATGAACACCAGAAATTATCTGACATTGTTGAAAAAAATGATACGTTTAATTTTATTTTTGATTTTTTAAATTTTTAAGGAAGGAGAAAAATGAAAGTTATAAAATTTATAATCTTTTTGATATTGGGTGCAACGGTAATAAACGCAGAAAATTTAAAATTGTTTAATTTTGCTCGGTCCCTTTTTGAGGAAGGAGATTATTACAGGGCGATAGGTGAGTATAAGAGATATATTTTTGAAAATAGCGATGGAAAATTCGTAAAAAAAGCAAAATATAATATAGGGTTATGTTATTTAAAAGCAGAAAAATGGGAAAGGGCTGCTGAGGTTTTTGATGAACTTGAAAATGCTTTTGATAAAAAGGAAAAGGAATTTGTTCTTCTTTCAAAGGCTGTGCTTTATGAGCAAAAAAAGGATTATACATATTCGGATTTTATTTTAGAAAAATATTTAACTTTATTCCCTGATTCAAAATATTTAGAAAATGCGTTTTATTTGAAAGCATGGAATTTTATTTATTTAAAAAACTGGGATAAGGCAAAAGAAAACCTGAAAAAAATAAAAATGAATGAAGAACTAAAAAAATCAGCAGAACAGATTTTAAAAGGTATTGATACATCTGACAACATTGCTCAAAGGTCAAATGTCTTAAGTGGGGTTTTTTCAATGATTTTACCCGGCTCCGGTTATATTTATTGTGGTAGATGGTCTGATGGATTGATTTCAATGCTTATTAATGGAATTTTTATTTATAACACATATATGGCATTTAAAAATAATGATACACTGGGGAAAGTTTTATATGGGATACCGACAATTTCCTTTTATACATCAAATATTTATGGAAGTGTGGTTGCTGCGAATAAATTTAATGAAGATGAAACAAATAAATACATATCTTCGTTAGAAACATTTAAGATCAGTTTAATTCTGGAGTTTTAAAAACACTCATTTTTTTAATTTTTAAAGATAATTTTGAGATAAATAAAAAATTCTTGATTATTGCTTTAAATTTTGTTATAAAATATATACTTTATAAATAAAGATTTTCAGGAGGAAAAAATGGAAAAAGTTATAATAGAAGCAAAAATAAGACCGGAAAATGAATCAGTAAAGAAAATAAGAAAAGAAGGTAAAATACCTGCTATTGTTTATGGAAAAGAAACAAAGACAATGCCTGTTGAGATAAAGGTTAAAGATATTGAAAAAACAGTAAGTTCTTTAAAAGAAGGAACATTGTTAATTACATTAAAACTTATAGACAAAGAAAATGCAGAGGAAAAAACAGTTATAATACAGGAAGTGCAAAGAGACCCTGTCACAGATAATATTATTCATGCAGATTTTAAGCAAGTTTCTTTAAAAGAAAAATCTATTTTTAAAGTTCCTGTATTAACTAAAGGAATTCCGGAAGGCGTAAAGTTAGGTGGAGTCCTTGAACATATTATGCGTGAAATACCTGTAAGATGTTTACCTGATAATTTACCCCCAAAATTTGAACTTGATATAACTTCTTTGAAAATCAGCCAGGATATTAAATTAAAAGATATAAAAGTTCCTGAAGGTATTGAAATTATGGAAGATCCGGGGAAGGTTGTATTAACTGTTATTGCTCCACATAAAGAAGAGGAAGTAAAGCCCGAAGAAGCGGCAATTACAGCGCCAACAGAACCAGAACTTATCCGTAAAGAAAGAGTAAAAGAAGAAGGAGAAGGAGAAGCAGAAGGTAAAGGAGAAACCAAAAAAGAAGTTAAGGCAGAAAAAGAAAGTAAGACAGAAAAAGATAAAAAATAAAATAATTTATGAAACTTATTGTGGGGTTGGGAAATCCTGGGCTGGAATATGAAAGAACGCGACACAATATAGGGTTTGAATTTGTTGTTTTTTTTTCTAAAAAAATAAAATGTAATCTTGATAAAAAAAATAAACTCGCTAACTGGGGAATAAAAACAATAAAAGGCAAAAATATAATTATTTTAAAACCCATGACTTATATGAATCTTTCAGGAGATGCAGTCCTTTTTTTTGTTAAAAAAAATAAAATAGATATAAATGATATTTTAATAATTCATGATGATATTGATTTGCCATTATATAAAGTAAAAATAAAAAAAGGTGGAGGAGCAGCAGGTCATAATGGTATTGCATCAATCATTGAAAAGTTGGGCAATAATAGTGTCTCAAGGGTAAGAATTGGCGTTGGTAAACCAGAAAATAAAAACGAAGTTGTGGATTATGTATTATCAAAATTTAAAGATGAAGAAATGGAAAATTTTTATAAAAAATTTGAAATAATAAATAATTTTGTTATGAATTATATTTTTTCGGGATATGAAAAAGCAGCGAGTAAATTTAAAGATGTTTAAGTAACAAAAGAGGGGTTTTATGGCAAAGTTTTCTAAAGAAGAAAAAATTATTCTTTTGATAATTTTTTTTGCTTTTGTCTCGGGAATTTTTATAAATTTTTTCTTTGCATATAAACAACAGATAAAAGAAGTTGATTTACAAAAAGATTTTTTAAAAATAAATATAAATAAATCTGGTATTGATGAAATAAGTAAATTGCCAGGGATAGGTTTCACTTATGCGCAGGAAATAATAATATACAGAGAAAAGTATGGGAATTTTAAAACAAAAGAAGATATTATGAAAGTAAAAGGAATAGGGATAAAGAAATATGAAAAAATAAAAAATTTTATTACGATAGATGAATAAACCAATAATTTTTGTTTCTATATTTTATATATTCGGCATCATAACTGCTTCTTTATTTTTTGAAAAGTTTTTCATATATTTTTTTGTTTTATTGATTCCTTTTCTTTTATTTTTGATTTATATCTTTTTTAAAAAAAATTATTCGCTTATTTTATTTGTTTTATTTTTTTTATTGGGTTTTATATTGTATTATTTTCAGAATATCTATTTGCCCAAAAATCATATTAGGAACTTTAAAAATATAGGAGAAATAAGAAATTTTGACTGTATCATTACCAGCAAGCCTTCTTTTAATGAGAACAGAGTACATTTAACATGCGATTTACAAAATATTTACACACGGCATAAAAAATATGAAAATATTTCTGGTAAAATAAGGATTACCGTAGAACGAAAGTTTAATCTGCCATTAAAATATGGGGATATAATAAATATAAAAGCAAAATTAAAAGTGCCAGAAGAAAGAAAAAACATAGGAGAATTTGATTATAAAAAATTTCTTAAAAATAAAAAAATATTTTTTATTGTTTATACGGATGATACAAAAATAAATGTAAAAGAAAATAGAATTTTAAATCCGTTTATATATTTTGCAGGTAAGGTGAGAGAAAAATTTATAAATTGTATATATGGAAGCGTTCCTTTATTTGAAGCCCGGATTTTAGAAGGGTTGCTATTAGGGAATATAAATGCCATCCCGGAAGAAATCTATGATAAATTCAAAGAAACCGGGACAGCCCATATTTTAGCAGTTTCTGGTATGAACGTTGGATTAATCTCTTTTTTTGTTTTTTTATTTTTTAAATTTATAAATTTTCCGAAAAAATTATCTGCAATTCTAATTTTACTTTTTATCTGGATTTTTGCTTTTATTACGGGGTTTGATGCTTCTGTGGTCCGCGCAACTGTTATGGCATCGTTTGTGCTTTCGGGTATCATTATAGAAAGAGATGTTGATCTTTTTAATACACTTTTTTCTTCTGCATTTTTAATACTTTTATTTAAAACAGTAGATATTTTTGAGATTGGTTTTCAACTTTCATATCTTTCAACCCTTGGGATTATTTATTTTATTGATCATGTAAAAAAAATTGAAATTAAATTGCCTGATTTTTTAAAGGAAATACTTTTTGCAACTATAACAGCCCAGATTTTTATAATTCCAATTATGATTAATACCTTTCATCAATTATCAATAATATCATTACTTGCAAATTTTTTTATAGTCCCGCTTTCAAGTTTAATAACTATTCTTGGCTTTTCAATGTGGTTCATTTTTTTTATCTGGCAGGAAGGAGCAAAATTTTTTGGAGCAAGTATTTTTATTTTAATAAAAATTATGGTTGTTATTACTGATTTTTTATCAAGGGTTCCTTACGCTGCAATATCTTTAAAAACAATACCTGCTTTTTTTGTTTTTATCTATCATCTGTTTTTTTTTTACTCCCTTATGATGATATTGATTTTAAATTAAAAAAAATTTCATTAAAAAAATTAACGGGCATTTTTTTGATATTATTTTTTCTATTTATGATATTTATTCCTGATAAAAAATTTAAGTTTTATGCCCTTGCAATGAATGGAATAAACTGTGTGTTTATAAATACAGAAAACAGTAAAAAAATTTTAATTCTTGGCTACGATAGAAATAAAGAAATAGCAGGAATAAGAAATGTCCTGATTCCTTTTTTAAGATATAAAGGCATTAATAATATAGATTTTTTAATACTTTATTCTGTGATAAACAAAAAAAATATAACAGCAATTGCAGATAATTTTCTTATTAAAAAAATAATTGCGGATTTTGAAATAGAAAAATTTAAAAATTATAGTTTGGTGGGTGTAAATGAAATTTTAGATAAAAATACAAAAATTTTTGTGAAATCATCTGAAACAGAAGTTGAATTTAAAGGTAAAAATATAATTTTTCAAAAAATTCTAAAAGAAAATAAAGATGATTATTATATTATTTATGCTTGTTTTTATGATTTTGAAACACTTAAAAAAAATTCATTAAAAAGTAAGTGCATAATAAACAGTAAAAATAGGAAAATTTTTCAAAAGCAAAAATTTGGGGAAATTGAAAATGTTTATGATGTTGGAAATAAAGGTATTTTCGTTTTGGATTTATAGTAAATTGAAAATTAAATACTCTTTAAGATACCAATTACCAGTTGAAAAATTTTTATGAGTTTGGCTACAGGGAGTTCGTATGTAAAAGTTCAACTATTGGCAGAAAACTCTTGAAGGGGCTATTGCGATAAAAGATTAAAAGGAAGTATATAGGGAGAAATAAGGATAATTAAGAATTTGACGAAGCAATCTGGTGGTTAGAAAGAGGGAGGAAGACAAGATGAGAAAACATTTGATAATAAAATTAAGATTGCTTTGTTAAGCATTCTGTTATCTTTAAATTTTCTTTCAATGCTTTTCTTTTGGCTTCCTGAGAATAACGCTTTCAGGAATCTTCTAACCATATATGAATCTTTATAAATTATTTTAGTAGATGAATTATTACGATAATTTTTCTTGAAAAAATTAAAAATTAATATATCATATTAAAAGGTTTAATTTTATGGAGGTGCGAAATGGTTAAAGGCAAAAATAAAAATGAGCAACGTAAAAGTGAAAGAAGAAAAGAAGAAAGAAGATGGCTTGGCAAAGTATTTCCTGGAAAAATAAGTTATAATAGGAGAAAAGGAGAAAGAAGAATTGGCGATAGAAGGGAAAAATAAAATAAAATTTGGAACATCTGGCTGGAGAGGGATTATAAGTGATGATTTTACATTTGATAATGTAAAAATAGTAACCCAGGCAATTGCAGATTTTATCAAATCGTCCAAAAGAGAAAAAGGGAAACCAGTTATAATAGGCGGCGATGCCAGGTTTTTATCAGAAAAATTTTCAGAGGTTGCAGCAGAAGTAATGGCAGGCAATAATATAGAAGTTTTACTATGCAACAGAGATACTCCAACACCTGTTATTTCTTATGAAATTATCAGGAGAAAAGCAGCGGGCGCTATAAATTTTACAGCATCACATAATCCACCTGAATATAATGGTTTAAAATTTTCACCATCATGGGGAGGTCCTGCAACTCCTGCTGAAACAGATATAATAGAAAAAAATATTCAAAAATTAAAAGTTGTAAAAGTAATGAAAAAAGAAGAGGCAATGAAAAGAGGATTAATAAAGATTTTTGAGCCGTCTCATTACTATTTAAAAAGATTAAAAGAAATAATAGATTTTAAAGTTATTAAAAAATTAAAACAAAAAATTATTGTTGATCCGCTATATGCAACCGGCAGGGGCTACCTTGATAAAATATTAGAAGAAGAAGGTATAAAGGTAAAAGTTATAAATAATTATAGAGATGTTTTGTTTGGTGGTTTCCCGCCTGAGCCTGCTAAAAAAAATATCGGTGATTTAATTCAAACAGTAAAACAGGAAAAAGCAATTGTTGGTGTTGCCACAGATGGTGATGCAGATAGATATGGCATAATAGATTCTGATGGCACTTATATACAGGCAAATCAAATTTTGCCTCTCTTGCTTGATTATTTAATGAGAACAAGAAATTTTAAAGGTGCTGTTGTTCGTTCCGTTGCAACCTCGCATATGATAGATAAAGTTGCAGAAATTTATAATTTAAAACTTTATGAAACACCTGTTGGTTTTAAATATATAGGTGAAATTATGCAAAAAGAAGATATAGTAATAGGTGGAGAAGAAAGCAACGGTTTAACGATTTTCAGACACATTCCTGAAAAGGATGGAATACTTGCCTGTTTGCTTGTAATTGAAATGGCTGCAAGAGAAAAAAAGAACCTGAAGGAGTTGCTTAATAAATTACAGGAAAAGACCGGGAAATTTTTCACCAAAAGAGAAAATATTAAATTAACTGAAACAGGAAAAATAAAGTTACTTGAAAAATTGAAAAATTTTAAAGAAAAAGAATTTGGCAAATTTAAAATAGAAAAATTAATAACAATAGATGGTTTCAAATTTATGTTTGAAAATAATAGTTGGGTAATGATCAGATTTTCAGGAACCGAACCTATAATAAGAATTTATGCAGAGGCAAATAATGAAGTTATACTTAATCAAATTATGGAACAGGGGAAAGAATTTGTTTTAAGCAATTGATTTTTTTTAATATTTTAGCCACATATAGAATAAAATTTGTATATAAATAAATTTTTTATTTTACATTAAAAAGATAGGTAATAGTTCAGCCATTAAAAGCAATTAAAAAGTTTGTATATTAAAAAACACCTTGAGATGTTATTTTGGGGAAGCCGAAAGGGGAGCGGGAAAGAGAGAAAAAGGATATATTAGGCTGATGAAGCAATCTGGCAGTTGAAAAACGGAAGAAAACAAGTAGAGAAGGCGATCGGTAATAAAATCAAGATTGCTTTGTCAGGCTCATTAAACGAGGGAATAGAAGTCAGAAGTTATCATTCGTCTGACTTTGCAATGACAAAACACAGTGATCATTGTGAAAAGCGAAGCGACGAGGCAATTTGGCAGTTAAAGACAGATGGGGCGTAGGACCTGGAGTTGTATAAATGTTATTCCAATAAATACTCTTACTCTGTCATTCCTGTGAAAACAGGAATCCATTAGTGTATTTAACGTACATTAAAAGAACAACAACTGGATGACTGCGTTCGCAGGCATGACAATACTTTCCTTTATGAAAAAGCGTCCACTATGTTCTAATCCCCTAAAAATATAATGGAAATTTATTTATTATGTATTTAACTTCATCCCATCCTTTCGTCCACTAAAAGATATGGAGAGGTCAGGGTAAAGATGAACAAGGTTTTTAAACGCGGTTTTCAGAATTTAGGTAATTTCAATAATTTTGTGTAAATTTTTTTTTATTTATGCCTTACCTTTTTTATATCTGGAATAATACACTTTTCTTTTTTTCTTTCAATTAAATTTATACAATTTATTATAAATTACCGCGGAAAAAAATATTGCGTAAATTCTAATTATTATCTATAATATTTAACAAATAAATTTTAAAAATTTGTTCTACCAATGGCTAAATTATTACGAATTTTTTATGTGTGATGCCGACCTTATTTTTTGGGGTGTTGCCCAAGACAAATTTGCATTATCAATGCAAATTTGTCTTGACATCAGATAATATATGAGATATTATATAAGTATGAAAATACATTATATTAAAAGGGACATAGAAAACAGATTCAAATATTACTTAAAACAATTTCCGGCCATAGCTCTTATAGGTGCGAGACAATGCGGTAAAACAACCACACTCCAACATATCCTCAATGGTTCTTATGAATTTTATACTTTTGATGATTATGATTTAAGGAAAAAGGCAAAAGACGATATGGGTTTTTTCTTTTTAAAAGAAGCAAAAGGATATGTTTTTGACGAGATTCAGTATGTCCCGGAATTATTCAGTTACATAAAAATGCTAATTGATAAAGAGCCAATGACTATGGGTAAATTTATATTTACTGGCTCACAACAATTTTTACTTATAAAAAACTTTTCAGAAACTCTGGCAGGAAGATTGGGAATATTGAATATGTTTACGCTAAATATCAGGGAAATTTTAAGAGAAAAAGGAAACATATTAAATAAGGATTTGTTTTTTGAAATATGTGAAAAAGGGACGTATCCAAAATTAATCGCCAATAAAAATCTGGATAATATTGAATGGTATGATAATTATATTAAAACTTATGTTGAAAGAGACATAAAAAATCTTTATAACATAGGGAAAATGACGGATTTTCACGTTTTCCTTAAATTACTTGCGTCCCGTGTTGGTCAGGTTTTAAACTTGAGTTCATTTGCTGCAGGAATTGGAGTATCGGTAAATACTATCAAAAACTGGATTTCAATATTAGAAGTAAGTAACATAATATTTTTACTACGTCCTTATACTGCAAGAATCACAAGCAAAATGACTAAAAGTCCCAAAATATATTTTTATGATACAGGATTAATATGCAATTTAAATGGTATAGATAATAAAAATGAGTTATTAAGAAGCCCGATTCTTGGGCAAATTTTTGAAAATTTTTGTATATCTGAAATAATAAAAATAGCACGAACGGCAGGATTTAAATATGATTTTACCTTTTTCAGGACACGCGAAGGATTGGAAGTGGATTTATTAATAAATGATAAAGAAAAGGTCTATATGGTTGAATTTAAAGCATCGTCCAGGGCGAAGACGGATATGGCAATAAACATAGAAAAAACAATGAATAGATTAGCAAAACTTAATGTTGATAAAGGTTTTGTAGTCACTATGAATGAACAGGAAGAAAAAATTTTATCCAGAAGAGTTAAATCAATTAACTTAATGAAATTAATATCTTTTTTATTGGAATAGCATTCAGAAAACCCAAAACTTTTGTTCGGGGAATAAAATATTTAAGTGAGATATTTTATGAATGCATACTTAAAAGAATTGTAATAGTTCAGCCACCAGAAGCAAACTTGTAGAAGTGGAGATACTGGCAAGGAAACACATGACAATGTCATTCTTAGGAAGCCGAAATGGGAGCGGGGAAGAGAGAAAAAGGATATATTAGGCTGACGAAGCAATCTGGCAGTTGAAAAACGGAAGAAAACAAGTAGAGAAGGCGATCGGTAATAAAATCAAGATTGCTTTGTCAGGCTCAATGGATTGTGATATAGAAAATAAAAGGATTTGTTCGCCTGACTTCGCAAAGACAAGGCGAAAAATTTATATATGGATTAATTTGGTTCTGACAGTGGCTAAACTATTACAAAGCAATCTTTCTTTTATTACCGTTTGTTTTATTGCCTTGTTTGTTTCCGTTTTTAACTGCGAGATTGTTTCCTTAAACCCCATAAATCATTTATTTTTTTCTATGTCCTTCACTTTCAGATTCATATAAGAATTAAAACGTCATATGTTTTATTATTAGTAATTTTACTTTACAAGTTCACTTCTGGTTGCTGAACTATTACATTCGCCTTCAAAAGTATACTGCAGACTGCTAAATTTTTACAATTTTTAATCTATTTTTTATATGTAAAAATTAAATATTAAAATTATTTTATTAAAAATAAAAAAATATATTAAAAAATACTTGACAAAAAACATTTTTTTTGTTATACTATATATAGAGTTAATTAATAATTAAGTATACAATATAATGTATATGGCGTTTTTCGTTAAAATAAGGGATTTTTAAGAAAAGAAAGGAGGGACAATATGGCAACTAAAAAGAAAAAAGCAAAAAAGAAAAAATAGTAAGTGCTTGAGTTATTTCTTAAATAAAACAACATAGTATTATGATTTTTATAGTACTATGTTGTTTTTTTGCTTTTATTTAATCAAATTAAAATGTATAATAAATAAAATTTTTTACGGTGAAAAATATTATGGCAAAAAAAGAGAAAAAATATGAAACAAATGTTTTGGCAGGAAGTATTTTACTTATATTATCATTGTTAATTTTTCTTTCATTTATCTATATCAATAATAGAAATATGATAGGTCCTGCCGGAGAATTAATTTCAAGAATTTTTTTCCTTTTTATAGGTAAAGGAGCATATATAATACCTTTTGTTTTTGCTTTTTATGGTATAAACGCAATAAGAAAAAATGAAAAATATAATGATGCAAAAATAATAACAGGATTGATAGTCCTTATAATCGCAGTGTGCATTTTTATATCTCTTGTTTTAAATAATTCGCCCACTTTTGATAAAAATAGGGTAAGCGAATTTTATACAAAAGATTTTAAAAAGTTCTGGGATAATGTACCGAAAGAGTTGCGAATAATGGATAAATATAAATTTTATTCAGGCGGTATTTGTGGAAAATATATTTCACAAATTTTAATTTCCTGGGTAAGTATAATAGGTGCTTATATTATAAATTTTATAATTTTTATGTTTGCTTTTATACTTATTGGTAAAGAAAAAATAATTATTGATATATGGAAATTTATAGCTGATACCATAGTGCATTTAATAAAATGGTTTGCAAAATTACTTAAAGATATTTTTTTAACAATAAAAGATTTTTTTATAAAATTTTTTGAAAACCTTAAAAAGAGAAAAACTAAAAAAATAAATGTCATTTCAGCAGAAACAAAGCCCATGTTAACTGCGGGAGAATTAAAAGAGCAAAATAAAATTAAAGCAGAAAAAAAGGATGAATATGAAGAAAAATCTGAAAGAAAAGAAAAAATAAATATAATATCTCCTGAAACTTCCGAGAAAAAAAGAACACCTGTTTTAAGGACAATAGTAAAAGGAGATTATAATCTTCCGCCAACTTCCCTTTTAAAAGAAAGCGAAAGTAAAAGAGAGGTAATAAATTATACAGAAGACGCGGAAAAATTAAAAAAGACACTGAATGATTTTGGAATAGAATGCGAAGTTGTAAATGTTGTGGATGGACCTGTTATTTCGCGTTTTGAAATTGAACTTGCCAAAGGAATAAAAGTTAGCAATATTGAGAATCTGGCAACAGATATAGCACTTGCGATGAAGGTAGAACATGTCCGAATAGCACCTGTTCCTGATAAAGCACTTTTAGGCATTGAAGTGCCTAAGAGGACAAGAAAAATTATAACCTTAAAAGAACTTGTAGAAGACGAAGAATTTTTAAATGCACAGTCAGTTTTAACAATTGCCATAGGTAAAGATTTAGGGGGTAAACCAATGATTGCAGAACTTTCAAAAATGCCGCATCTTTTAATAGCAGGAGCAACAGGTTCAGGAAAAAGCGTATGCGTCAATTCAATAATAATGAGTATATTATTTAAGGCAACACCTGATGAAGTAAAATTTATTTTAGTTGACCCCAAAAGAGTTGAACTTACACATTACAGGGATCTTCCACATCTTTTGGCGCCTGTAATCATAGATGCAAAATTAGCATCCATTGCATTAAAAAAACTGATAAATGAAATGGATAGCAGATATGAAATTCTTGCCGAAGAAGGCGCACAAAATATAGAAATTTATAATAAAATGGTAAAAGAATATAATGAAGAAGTAAGTAAAGATAAAGATATAAAACCAGAGGATTTAAAACAGAATATGCCTTATATTATCCTCGTTATTGATGAACTTGCAGACCTCATGCTTCTTTCCAAAGGAAGCGTGGAAGAATCCCTTCGCAGGTTAGCGCAGCTTGCAAGGGCAGTTGGAATACACCTTATTTTAGCCACTCAGAGACCTTCGGTTGATGTTATAACAGGTGTTATAAAAGCAAATTTCCCAACCAGAATTGCTTTTCAGGTTATGTCACAGGTAGATTCAAGAACTATACTGGATACAAAAGGAGCTGAAACTTTACTTGGCAGGGGAGATATGCTTTATGCACCTTATGACTTAAATAAGCCAATAAGAGGTCAGGCGGCACTCGTTACTACACAGGAAATATCTAAAGTTGTTCAATTCATAAGAAAACAAAGAAAACCGGATTATTCACCTGAGTTTGATTTAAAAGATGAAGAAATTGATAATATTGATATTGATAGTTCTGATGAAGATGCTGATATTTTTGAAAAAGCGGTTAAACTTGCAAAAGAAAGAGGGGAAATATCAACTTCTTATTTACAGAGAAAATTAAGTATAGGTTATTCAAAAGCAGCAAGATTAATAGATGAGATGGAAGAAAAAGGTCTGGTAACCGTACCAGATGGCAATAAACCAAGAAAATATGTAGGAGATTAAATTAAAATGAATAAAAAGATATTTTTTTATTTTATGATTTATCTTTTTTTTACATTTTCCTGTTTTTCAGCATTGAGTATGGGTGAAAATGGTAATTCAAAGGATGAAGAAATAACAATAAAAAGTTCTGAACCTATAAATGTAAGCAAAGATGTAAAACAAAGTGAGCCAGAAAAGGTAACGCAAAAAGTTAAAGAAGTAAAAAAAATAACAACTCCAGAAATAAAAAAAGAAAAAAAGTGGGAAAAAGTAAAATACGCAAAAATACAGGCACAAAAAAAAGATACTGATGATATACAAAAATTACTTGACAAAATAAAAGAAGCCCAGAAAGAAAGAATAGCAATTAAAGCAGATTTAACAATTACAACAACATATATTGATGTAAATAATAAACAGGAAGTAAAAGGAGATATGCTTATTAAAAAGCCAGATAAATTTTTAGTTCATTATAAAGAACCAGCCGAACAGATTTTAGTATCTGATGGGAAAAATTTATGGATATACACACCAGATTTAAAACAGGTAATAAAACAAAATATAAAAGATGCAAACTTAAACACACATTTTTATATTGAATTTGAAACATCAATAGATTATTTTTCTAAAAATAGTAAAAATATTTTAAATGAGACAGAAGAGCAGCATATAATAAAAATGG
Source organism: Candidatus Methylomirabilis sp. (assembly GCA_020722985.1). Classification (GTDB taxonomy): domain Bacteria; phylum Oederibacteriota; class PGYV01; order PGYV01; family DYJU01; genus DYJU01. Next base: position 17,291 of record DYJU01000022.1, on the reverse strand, counting down.
TGCCGCTTAAAAATAAATCAATAGATTTTGACGAAATAATATCTAAAATAAACAAAAAAACGCTTATTCCAGAAAGCATGAGTATGAAATTTGAAAATACTTTGATAGAAGTGAAATTTACAAATATTAAAATTTTTAATGAAAAAGATATCTCTGGAATGGATGAATTTACAGATAAAAATTTTGAATTTAAAAAACCAGATGATGTAGAAGAAATAGAAGCATCTTCTTTGCTAAAAGCAGAATAAATTTATAAAGAGGAGTAAAAAATGGTAAAAAAAAGAAATGATGCAAAAGTATTTTTTTTCCTTTTCCTTATAATAATAGTGGCTATGTTTTTAAGACTTTATCAGCCGGATTGGTATAATGACAGACAATTTCATCCTGATGAAAGATGGATATTAAGCAATGCGGTTCCACAGATAAAACACTGGGGCGATAAACCCATAGGACTGCAATATGGTTCCTTACCTATATACATATTACATATTCAAAGGAGTATTGTGTTTGCTATAAATAAAATAGTCCCTATCAGGGATATGAATGCTGCAACAATTGGCGGGGCGAGGGTAATTTCTGGACTTATAGATACCGGCACAATAATTTTTATTTTTTTAATAGCAAAATTACTTTTTGGAGCAGGAATTGCTTTGCTTTCAGCTTTTCTGCTTACATTTACCGTGCTTCATATTCATGCTGCACATTTTTATACAGTTGATCCTTTTGTTACATTTTTTATTGCTGGCTGTGTTTATTTTTCTGCTCTAATTTATAAATATGGTAAAACCCGGGATTATATCCTTTCTGGAATCTTTTATGGTGCTGCGCTCGCATCAAAAACAGCTGCCTTACCAGTTTTTCTTGTGATTTTAACTGCACATTTTCTTTATTTTTTTAGTATAAAAGGTAAAACAAAATCTGCCAGTGAAAAAAGAATGCAGAGTTTATTAAATTTAGGTTCTGCAATAATGATAACAGCAATTGCATTTTTTATTTTTATGCCGCATGCCATACTTAATTTTCAACAGTTTATGAGAGACCAGAATTATCAAAAAAGTATATTAGTTACTGGCGAAGGCGATGTCCCATATAATAGACAGTATTTAAAAACGACGCCATATCTTTATTATATAAAAAATTTAGTTCTTTATACCATGGGTATACCTTATGGATTACTTGCATTTTTTGCTTTTGGATTTTATCTTATATTTATGTTTAATAAAATTAAAGAAGGTAAAATGCCAGATGCAGGACTTATTTTAATATTTTCGTTTATCCTCCCTTATTTTCTCATAGTTGGGGCTTCCTTTGCAAAATTTAACAGATATATGTTACCATTGACACCTTTTCTTTCTATAATAACCGCAAAAATTTTATATGATTTTTATGACTGGATAAAAGAGAAAAAATACGCAGTAATTTTAAAATATTTTATTATATTAAGTGTTGTTTTTTATGGGTTTGCTTTTATGAATGTTTATTTTAATTCACATCCATGGATACAGGCATCACGCTGGATATATAAAAATATTCCAGAAATAAAATCTGGTTTAAATCCACCGCATAGAACAACAATATTAAATGAGATGTGGGGCGATGACCTGCCTGTTTATGCGGATGGCAAACATATAGGTATTTATAATAATATTAAATGGAATTTACAGGAACCCGATTCTCCAAAAAAAATTGATGAATTATCAAATGCGTTAAGTATAACTGATTATGTTATGATGGCTGATAAAAGAGCGTATGGAACATATCAAAGAATACCTGAAAGGTATCCAATAAATAATTTTTATTATAAAACAATGCTTTCAGAACCTGAAAAATTAGGTTTTAAAAAAGTTTATGAATGCGCTGTTTATCCGTCTTTATTTGGGATAAAAATAAAGGATGATAATGCAGATGAAAGTTTTCAACTTTATGACCATCCCCATGTTTATATATTTAAAAATGAACTTTATTTAACTTCTGTCCAATTAAAAGAAATAATAATAAATGGCGAAAAAAGTATAAAACAGAAATTTGCTTTTAAAAAAGGAATGGGCAATCCGAATTTAGGTTTGAAAAAAGACAAAGTTGTTGCAATACTGCCTTCCATTTCTATTTTTATGTGGTATTTGATAGTGCAAATATTTGCTTTTTTAGTTTTTCCATTGCTGAATTTATCATTAAAAAATTTAAATGACAGGGGATATGGTCTTTCAAAGATAACAGGAATTTTTCTTTTTGCTTATATAAACTGGATTTTAGTTTCCTTAAATATCATTAAGTTTACACAGGTCAATTTATCTATTTTGTTTATTATTCTTGCAGTTTTAAGTTTATATTATTACTTTAAAAATAAAAAAGAATATTTTAATTTTTTTAAAAATAATGAAAACCACATATTATTTACTGAAATAGTATTTCTATCCTGTTATTTATTTTTTATTTTAGTGAAATTTTACTTTCCTGATATACATAATATAAAAGACCATGGATATAACGGTGGTGGAGAACCAATGGGGATGGCATATCTCTCTGCAATTTTTAACGATGTAAAATTCCCGCCACATGATCCCTGGCTTTATGGTTTTACACTTAATTACTATTACTGGGGACAGTTGATGCTTGCAACTATTTCAAAACTTTTGGGTTATGTCCCATCGCTAACATATAATTTTTCTCTTGCTTTACTTTTTGCATTAAGTTTTACTTCTGGCTTTAGTCTTGTTTATAATTTAACTCAAAAATATAAATATGCATTATTCGGTGGAACACTTTTAACGTTTGCGGGTAATTTTCATACTTTAACTTTTATATATGAAAGTATAGCAAATTCGGGCGGTAACATTCAAAGAATTTTTGATGGTATTTTAAGGTTTCAGTTTATCTGGGATCCAACAAGAGTATATCCAAGCCCTGTAATAACAGAAGTTCCATTTTTTAGTTATTTATATGGTGATTTACATGCTCATAATATTGTTATACCTGTTGCTGTTTTAGGGCTTGCCTTCCTTTATAATATAATTTTAAAAGAGAATAAAAAGTTTAATATTTTAGAAAATTTTGGTGAGAATAAATTAGAAAAATTTTTAAATTTATTTTTTATTGCGATAATTTTAGGTGCTATGTTGCCGATGAATACGTGGAATTTTCCTGTTCAACTTGCGCTTACATGGTTTGTATTATTGGTAATTTTATATTTTTTATTAAAAAATTTATTGAAAAAGAAGATTAAAACCGGTGAATTAGTAAAAAAATTATTTCCTCCGGTTATCTGGTTTTTTATCCTGGGTATTTTGTTAACAATTATTGCTTACTTCTTATTTTTGCCATTTCATTTTAATTTTTCTTCTCCTTATAAAGCAATCCCGAAACTTATTTCAAAAATGGAAAGAGTCTCTGTTTTTATTATGTTTAAATATTTTTCTATTTTTTTCCTTATTATCTTCGCATACATTATTTTTGTTTTTAATAAAGGATATGAAATTTTTGTAAAAAAAATTGGTATTTTAAAAATAAAATGGAGTGGTATTTCAAAAATAGAAAAAAATATTTCAAAAATTGTAGATAAAATTTTTAGTAGTTCAGATTTGAGTGTGAAATTTATTCTGGCATTTACTGCTATATTGCTTGCTGTGTTGATAGGAGTTTTTGTTCAACCAACTTTTGGTTTCCTTTTTATAATTATGGCTGTGGTTTTATTTGTTATGTTGACAGGTAACGATAAAACTGAAATTTTTGTTATGCTTTTGCTATTTGTTTCAATAGGTGTTATCTGGGGAACCGAAATTTATTTTATGGGCGATGGAAGGATGAATACGGTTTTTAAATTTTATATGGTTGTATGGACATTTATCTCAATTGCTGTTCCTTATATTTTATTTAAAATTGTAAAAGAAATGAAAAACTTTTTTGTTTTCAAAGGAAAGGAAATTTCTAGAAGTAAAAAAATTATTTCAGGCGTAGTTGTTACTTTGTTTTTATTTTTTTATTATCTGCAATATATGGATATGAAAGGGAATTCAAATTATTTGCAGAGTTTATATATGGTTTTAATTCTTTTTTCCTCGTTATTTATTTACATTTTAAAAGATAAGATTGGAAAGATAATTTTCTGGAGTATTTTTATTTTTATATTAATCCCTGTTTTGCTTTATCCTTTTATGTCTGCATTTATAAAAATGAAGTTATGCAGTAATAATTTTAAACAGGAGATGAGGATAGATGGGGTTAAATATATGGGAAATATGGAAAAAAGACCAGGCATAATTTATGATTTTGATAAATATGATTATGGGGCTATAAAATGGATAAATGAAAACTTAGATGAAATAGCAGCAATTGTAGAAGCGCCAGGAGAAAGAATGTATACAGGTCTTTCCCGTATTTCAATTTTTACAGGAATGCCTACCTTGGTTGGTTGGGCGTATCAGGTTGGGCAGCAAAGCGGAAGACATGGAGAAATCAATGAAGCACAAAATTTAGTAAATAAAATTTATACACTGGAAGACCCAGAAGAAACTAAAAATCTTTTAAAAGAAAAAAAGATTAAATATGTCTATTTGGGAAGTATAGAAAAAAATTTATATCCAAAAGCACAGGAAAAATTTGAAAAAATAGGGAAAGCAGTTTATCAAAATGAAGGTGCTGTTTTATATAAAATAAATTAACAAAATGAATTTTATTTCTGTAATAAAAGAAAAGATAGTATCTATTGATATAGTTCTTTTAAAATTTATAAATATTACACTTTATAATGAATATTTTGCTAAATTTATCAAATTTATCTCAAACGATATTTTTTTAATAATTATAATTTTTGCTGGTTTATTTTTTTTCTTTTATAAAAAAAAGATAACTTATAGAGAAAAAATAAACCTTTTACTATTCTTATGGGGTATTATAATAATAAACATAACGAATACCTTTTTTTTAAAACCATATTTCAAAAGGCCGAGACCTTCTGCGGTTTTTCCTGACATAAATTTACTCGCCCATTTAAAAAAATTAGGTTATGCATTTCCTTCAACACATTCTGCAATGTTTACTTTTATTGTTCTTTTATTATGGAAAGACTATGATGCTTTACGACCTTTTCTTTTGTTTTTACTTTTTTCAGTATATTTTTTTTGTATCTATACAGGTGGGCATTATCCGCTGGATGTTTTAGGTGGCATAATAACTGGATGGTTGTTTTTCCTTATATTTGATAAGATTAAATTTTTTTTAATAAAAAAAGGAGAAAATAAGATTGAAAAAGGCAATTGAATTGTTTTTGTTTGTTTTTTTTACAACATTTTCTTTTTGTGCGGATAAAAAATTAATAAATGTTTTATGTTATCATAATTTTAAAGTTACAAAAATAAAAGTAAATGGAAAAGAAATACCTAATCCATATTCAATAACGCCTGAAAATTTTGAAAAACAGATGAAGTATCTTAAAAACAATGGGTATAATGTAATCAGTATGAAAAATTTTATTGATTATATGTATGATAAATCTGAAATACCTGAAAAAGCAGTTTTGATAACCATAGATGATGGATATAAAAATATTTATGAATATGCTTATCCTATTTTAAAAAAATATAAATTCCCTGCTACTATTTATATTTATAAAACTTTTGTTAATGCTGGTAAAAACACATTAAGTTTTAATGAAATTAAAGAGTTATCAGAAAATGGATTTGAATTTGGTTGTCATTCAAACACCCACCCTGTTTTAACCAGTAAAAAAAATTTAACCGATGAAGAATATATAAAATTTTTAGAAAATGAAATAATTGAACCTAAAAAATATCTTGAAAGAAAACTCAGGATCCCGATTGAAACAATGTCGTATCCTTATGGTTCATATTCAAAAGAAATCCATAAAATAGTAGAAAAGGCAGGTTATAAACTTGCTTTTTCTGTTGTACCCTCTTACAACACAAAAGAAACCAATAAATATTCATTAAAAAGAACTATGATTTATGTCTCAACAACCTTAGATGAATTTAAAGAAATTTTAGAAACAAAACAGTTAAAACTAAAAGAATTTTATCCAGGAGATGGTGATATAATTGAAAACGAACAGCCAGAATTAAAAGCAAAACTTTTTGAAGATTCAAATTTAAATACAATAACAATAAAATTTAAGGTTGATAATGTGGAATTAAAAGATTCTATTTACAATCCAGAAACAAAGATGTTATTATATTCATACTATGAAAATAATAAAAAACTTTTAAAAGGCATGCATGATATAAAAGTAATAGCAAAAGGAAAAGATGATAACAATTATGAATACGCATGGTTATTTATAATTGGAAAACCATTAAAAGTAAAAATAGAATAAGGAGAAAAAATGGAGGATATAAAAAAGCAGATTGATATTAGAGAAAGGTTAATACTGGCTCTTGATGTTGATGATGTTGTTTTAGCATATAATCTTATAGAAAAATTAGCGCCGTATATTAAATTTTATAAATTGGGTTTGCAGTTAATTACAAAAGATGGACCGCGGATGGTTATGACTTTAAGGAGAAAGGGACTTAAAATTTTTTATGATGCAAAATTTTTTGATATACCACAGACGGTTTATAATGCATCCTATGAAGCAGCACGTTTAGGTGTGAATATGATAAACGTCCATGCTCTGGGTGGAGAAAAAATGATAGGTTATGCAAGGGAAGCAATTGAAAAAGCAGCAGAAAAAATGCAAATAGAAAGACCGCTTTTACTTGCTGTTACCATTCTTACAAGCATGGATAATAAAGATTTAAAAGAAAATTTAAAATGTAATTATGATGTGAAAAAAATGGTGTTAACCCTTACTAAAAAAGCAAAAGATGCAGGAGCAGATGGGATAATCTGTTCGCCTAACGAATTAAAATTATTAAGAAAAGAATTTGGTGATGATATTATAATAGTTACACCAGGAATAAGAATTAAAAAAATAAAAAAGGATGATCAAAAACGGGTTTTAACTCCAAAAGAAGCCATAAAGGATGGAGCGGATTATATTGTTGTTGGCAGACCAGTTTTACAGGCCGAAGATAGATTAGAAGTGATTGAAAATATATTTAATGAAATAAAGGCTGGTGAACAATGCAGGAAAAAAAAGTAATAGAAATTTTTGAAAAAGCGGGTTCTCTTTTGACCGGACATTTCCTTTTAACATCAGGAAAGCATAGCGAAAGATATCTGGAAAAATTTGCTGTTTTGCAAAAACCAGAATTAACAGAAGAATTATGTTCTGATATAGCAAATTATTTTAAAGATGAGAAAATTGATGTTGTTATTGGGGCTGCGGTAGGTGGCATAATATTATCTTATGAAATTGCGAGGCAGTTAAAATGTCGCGGAATTTTTATGGAAAGAGAAGAAGGAAAACTTAAATTAAGACGTGGATTTAAAGTAAATAAAGGAGAAAGGGTATTAATTGTAGAAGATATTATAACAACAGGTGGTTCTGTTCAAGAAATAATAGATGAACTTAAAACAAGTTATGAATGTGAAATAGCAGGTGTTGGTTTTTTAATAAACAGAAGTGGCAAAAAAATAGATTTTGAAGTTGGAAAAACATTTTATTTAGCAAAGATAGATATTGAAACTTATGAACCTGAAAATTGTCCATTGTGTAAAAAAAATATTCCGCTTACAAAACGCGGGAGTAAAAATTTAAAATAAAATGAAAGATATAGATATACTTTTAAACAAAGAACAAAAAGAGGCGGTAAAACATAAAGATGGACCTTTGCTTATACTTGCCGGCGCAGGTAGTGGTAAGACAAGGGTTATAACATACCGCGTTGCTTATTTAATATCAGAATATAAAATATCACCAGAAAATATTCTCGCTGTTACTTTTACCAATAAAGCCGCAGATGAGATGAAATCCAGGATAAGAAATGTTGTGGGTAAAGCAGCTGAAAAAATATGGATAAGCACATTTCATTCAATGGGTTACAGAATCCTAAGACAATTTGCTCCCAAATTGGGTTTTACGAAAAATTTTACAATTTATGATGAAGATGATAGGGAACGTCTTGTAAAAGAATGTATGACATTATGCAAAGTATCTGAAAAAGAAATTAAACCATATAAGATAATTGATTATATCCAGGACAACAAGGATCAGTTAATCTCAGCAGAAAATTATAAAAAAAATTATACTGTTGGAACAGAAGCGCTGACTTTTGCAAATATTTATCTTTTATATGAAGAAAAATTAAAAAGAAATAACGCAATGGATTTTGATGACCTTATTATAAAACCTATTGAAATTTTTGAAAAATATCCGGATGTCCTTGAATTTTACAGGGAAAAATTTAAATATATTTTAATAGATGAATATCAGGATATAAATAATTCACAGTATGTTTTGATTTCTATGATTGCAAAAAAATATCAAAATATTTGTGTTGTTGGAGATGATGACCAGAGTATATATAGATTCCGCGGAGCAGATATTACAAATATATTAAATTTTGAAGATGATTATAAAAATGCAAAAGTGATACGACTTGAACAAAATTATAGGTCAACAAAAACTATTTTAAAAGCAGCTCATAGCGTTATAAAGAATAATGAAGGCAGAAAGGAAAAAGAATTATGGACGGAAAATGAACAGGGAGAAAAGATAAATTTTTATAATGCAAATGATGAAATGGACGAAGCGGATTATGTTGTAAAGAAAATATTTAATTTGATACAGGAAGAAAATATTAAATTAAGAGATATTGCAGTTTTTTACAGAATGAATGCGCAGTCAAGAGTTATGGAAGATAAATTAAGAAGAGCGGGTATTCCATATAGATTGGTAGGTGGAATTCAATTTTATGCAAGAATGGAAATAAAGGATTTGTTTGCATATATGCGTGTAATTTCAAATCATTATGACGTTTTAAGCTTTAAAAGAATTATCAATGTGCCACCGCGGGGCATAGGAGATACAACAATTGACAGATTAGAACAATACGGATTTGAAAATGGACTTTTAATGTATGAAGTTTTATTTAAAATAGAAGAAATAAAGGATATAAAAGAAAGCCAGAAAATTTCACTTGTAAAATTTAGAGAATTTATAGAAGATTTGTATGAAAAAAAAGACAAAATAAAAATGCAGGAAATTATAAAAGAAATTATTTCAAAGACAGGGTATCTTAACTACTGGGAAAATGATACAGATCCGCGTTCAAAAGAAAGAGTAGAAAATATAAAAGAACTTGTATCGGCAATTGTTGAATATGAAGAAAATAATCCTGGAAAAAACATAGAAGATTTTTTAAATCAGGTAAGTTTAATTTCGGAAATAGATAGATGGGATAAAGATGCAAATGCTATAACTTTAATGACAATGCATAGCGCCAAAGGGTTGGAATTTGAAGTTGTTTTTATCATAGGTATGGATGAAGATATTTTTCCGCACAAAAATTGTATACAGGAAGAAAATGGTATAGAAGAAGAACGAAGGTTATGTTATGTGGGAATAACAAGGGCAAAAAGGGAACTATATCTTTTAAGTGCTTTAAATAGAAGACGATATGGAACAATAAAAAGTTCAACAGTTTCAAGATTTATAAAAGAGATTCCTTTAGAAATTTTAAATATAGAAGGAAGAATGCCACCTTCTTTATTATCAAATGCTGATAAATTATTATCTTATAAAGAAGAAAAAATGTATGAAATATATGATGATTTTGAATGTGAATTTAAACCAGGACAGATTGTAAAACATACAAAGATGGGGACAGGAACAATCACAAAAGTTGAACCGTATGGAGATGATGTGAGGTTAACGGTTGTTTTTAAAAACAAAGGTAAAAAACAGCTATCTGCAAAATATGCAAATTTAAAAATAGTTTAACAAAAACAGGTCAGATAAATTGAATATTCCCATAATAGTTTTAATTATAGTTTTTATTTTAATAGCCGTTCGTCAGATAGGAAATGTTAAATTAAAAATATGGCAGATAATGCTTGGGGGTGCCATCTCTGTTATTTTAACAGATAATATATCTTTTGAAAAAGCAATTAAAACCCCAAAAATCGCGTTAGAACCCGAGAATTAGATTAAAGTAAGATTTTTAGGGTGATAAATTCTAATTTTGGGAAAATAGAGTAAAAATTCCTTGAAACAATCAGAAGAAAATAAAAAAGGTAGGAGTAAAACTAAAACTTTAACAAAAGACGATAGACTTATTCCATAAACTGACTATTTATTGTTAAGATAATTTATTTTTATATTTTAAAAGCAAGTGCAATATTACGTCTTATGGATGAAATAAATTCCAGAAATCTTTTTTGCATTTTGAGAATAATCTGCCTACCGTGAAGTATTACTTTGCCGGGTATTAAGATAAGATAAAAACGTAAAGTTGCAATGGTTGATTTTTTGAAGTCCTGGGGAAGGAATTCTTTAACCCCGACAGCAAGATTTAAAGCAAGCAAGCCAATCGCAAAATAAACTGCATTTGAATATAGTTGTCCTGTTGGAATATTTTCAAGTCCAAATCCGCATTTGAGTTCTTTTATGTAATTTTCCGCATTACCACGTTTATTATGAAACAATATTATATCCCTGCCGTCAGAATTAAAATCATTGGTAGCGATAACATGATAACAATATTTATCTGGTTCAAAGAGATTCATTTGAGGATTTTTCCATCGCTGGACAACAAGCGTAAATGCATTAGTATTTGCGTTAAAAGCATGAACTGTTGTTGCGTATTCTCTGTCAGTTTTAACACCATCTTCATCAAATAAAGGTTTCCATTCACTTTCAAGTATTGATTTTATAGCGGAAATAACGGCAGAATCGTGATCTGCTGTAACTGTAAAAATTATGCCATTTTCAAAACAAAAATCAAAAAATTTATGATTATAAGCAGCAGAATCACTGCGAACATACTTTAACTGCTTTTTAAATTTTTTCAAATATCTGTTTATATATTTAATCTGTTCTGTAACACCTGATGAAGGAGATTCGTTCCCATCCCTGAATTTGCCTGCCAAACATAAACCACTTGATGCTTCAAAGGAAAGCAAGGGACAATATCCCTTGAATCCTTTGTATGTAATCGCCGCATTCTGTTTGTTGCTCTCTATCAGTGTGGCATCAATATCAACTGTCAATTCATTTAAGGACATCTGTTTAAGTATTTGATTATTTAAGTATTCAATGATGAAATTAAACAGACGGAGATTATTTTTTTTACTGAGAAATCGGGCAATGGCATCTGGACTTGGTACCTTTTTTATCCCACATACTTTAAGAAGTCCTTTGTCCTGCGCTATCTCTCGTATATCATTCATATGTTGTCCACCTGCAAGCATCATTAATATTAAAGACATTATTATGTCGTGAGCATTATGACCACGATTTGAACCAGAACGAGGAAATATTTCCTTGATTTTTTTCGTTAATCCAAATCCTATTGCAGCTTCCAAATATATAGCAAGACCACTTCTTGAAGTTATGCAATCATTTGTTTTTTTTAACTGGAAAGGTAAAATTGTTTGTTGTATACTATTCATTGGCTGTAACTCCTTTCTCACCCATTGGGTGAATTGGATATTTTTATAAATGTTACTATTTTATAAGGAGTTACAGCCTTTTTCAATTATTTTTTTTATTTCTATTGCGGGTTCAAGGAAGTTTCAAAAAGTTTGACATCATTTGTTATATGTATTATAATAATTTGTAATAGTTCAGCCACCAGAAGTGAACTTGGAAAAGTGTGGCTACTGGTAAGTAAATACTTGACCTTGTCATTGCGAGGAAGCCGAAAGGAAAGTTAAGAGAGAAAAATAAGGTCATATGAGGCTTAAGGAAGCAATCTCGCAGTTGAAATCCTTTTGTAGACACAAACTTTAGATTGCAAAAAAAATCAAGACGCGTATGAAAAAACCTCTGAACTATAATGATAACAAGATGGTTTATTAATTTCAAAATATTTTTGATTTTTGTAGGGGCAATTCATGAATTGCCCCTACATATTTTTTGAAATACGTTTAGATGCCGTCGGACAGGTTAAAAGTTATGCCTCTGGTTAGAAAACACTGTGGTGGTCATTCTTAGGAAGCCGAAAGAGGAATGTAAAATTGGAAATAAGGGCATATGAGGCTTAAGGAAGCAATCTGGCAGTTAAAAGAGTAAGAAAACAAGGCGAAAAGGCGATCGGTAATAAAAGCAAGATTGCTTTGTCAGGCTCATTAAACGAGGGAATAGAAGTCAGAAGTTATCATTCGCCTGACTTTAAAATGACAGAGCGAAAAATTTATATATGAATTAATTTTGTTCTACCAACAGCTAAACTATTACGGTAATTAAGGGGTAAATTAAATTTGTGATATTATTATTTCTGCAAAAACCGAAACAAAAAATCAAATTTTAAAAATTGAGAAAATACATAAAACTTAAAATTGACATAATAAAATCAGTATGATAAATTAAGTATTGTTGATGTTAAAAAGAGCAAAGGGGTGAAGATAATGGTTTTTGATAATGATGATTTTAAAATAAGTATGGACGATATAAAAGATATTGTTTCTGAATTGTTTGGGGAAAAGATCGAAAAGATAGACGAAAGCCAAGCAAAGGAAATTTTAAAGCAGGAAGAAAAAATATCAATTGATAAAGATTTAGAAACTCTTGAAATAGGAAAATTAACCGAAGAAGAAAAAAAGGTATTACAATCTTATGAAAATGAAGTGAAAGCAGAGCAAACTGAAAATAAAGAAGAGATAAAAAAGGTAAATGTAGAAGAGTTACGAAAACAGATAGAAGAAGAGATGCGTGAAAAATTACGTAAGGAGATGGAAGAGGAAAGGGCAAGAAAAAGAGAAGAGGTATTAAAAAAATTAGAAAACGTTAAGACAGAAAAAGAAAAAGTTTCTCAGGAACCCTCTATTACAAATTACTCTGAAAAAATTTCACTGCTTCAAGTTTTTGAACAATCCCAAAATATTTTTAAAAAATTATTAAGCAAATTAATAAAAAGAACACTCGTGGAAACTATGTTTTTAAAAACACTGGAAAAAGCAATGTCAAAACACCCCGATGTTTTAAGAAAAGCAGACCATAACCAATATAATAAAATCAGGGTTGATGGCTCATTAGAAATAGGAAGAGTTGCGGCAAACATAAACGCACTTTATATGCCAGAAAAACAAAAAGAAGCAAAATTTTTTACGGCACTTTATGATATTTTTGAAGAACGTCTTATAGCTACTGAACTTGCTGTAGGTATAGCAACAAAAGATGAATTGATTTCAAAGTTAATTTTGCAGATGGAACAGGTTTTTGAAATGAAACAAATACCGAATAAATTAAAGGATATTTTTATGGAAAAAATTTTTCCAAGTACAACCATAAAACCAGGAGAATAAAAAATGGTAGAAGAAAACGAAACATATAAATTAACAGAAGAGGAAGAACGACTTTTAAGAGAATTTGAAGAAGAAAGAAAAAAAACAAAAGAAGCAATGGAAAAGGAAGTCAGGGAAGAAGTGAAAAACGAACTTGCGGATGAAGTAAAGGAATTAATGGAAAGGCAGACCACCGGGATTATTGAAAAGGAAGTCAAAGAAAAGATAGACGCTGAGACAAGAGCGAAAATAGAAAAAGAATTAAGAGAAAAGATAGAAAAAGAAATGAAAGAAAAAATGGAAGCGGATTTAAAGAAAAAAATAGAAGAAGAAGCTTTAAAAAAAGCAGAGCAGGTAAAAAAAGAAATGGAAGAAAAAATAAAGCGACAGATAATTGAAAAAGAAAAACAAAAAAGAGAAGAGATATTAAAAAAAATAATGGCATTTAAACAAATAGAAGAGGAAGAAGAAATTAGAAACAAAGTCAGAGAAGAATTAAAAAAAGAGTTATCTGTAGAAGAAGAAAAGAAAAAACAGGAATTTATGCGGAAAATAAAGGAATTGAAAGATTACGAGGAAGAAATAAGAAAACAACAGGAACAGGAATTAAGAGAAAAAATAAAAAAAGAAATAGAAGAAGAAAGAGCAAAGAAAAAACAGGAATTATTAGAAAAACTGGAAAAGGTTAAAAGGGAAAGCATGGAGTTTCAACAAGAACTTAAAAATAAAACTTTTAATTCAGGTGAACTAACAGGAATTCTTAAGATATTTAATGAGTCACAAGAAATAATTATGGTATTACTCTCAGAAAGGTTAGATGAAAAAGAGGCGCAGAATATATTTTTAAAAATTGCATTTTCTGTGTCCAAAAAACATTTCGATATTTTAGGTAAAGTTTTTGTTGACAATAATAATAAAATTTTATCCGGTGGTAAAATAAATATAGAAAGAATGATATCCAATTATAACGTATTACAGGGCTCTCCTGAGATTAAAAACAAAAAAATATTTACAGCATTGCGTGATATTATGGATGAACTTTTTATAGGGATTGAACTTAAAACCACACTTGAAATAAAAAATTCTATAATATCGGATATGTTTAGAAGATTAGAAAAACTCGTAAATACAGGGAAATTTACAAAAGAACTTTATAATCTGTTTTTAAAACAGATAGTTCCAGATACAACTTTAAAACCGGGAGAATAAATTGAAAGAAAAGGTTCTTATTTTAACAAGAGACAAGTTGGAAAATTTAGAAGAAGAAATTCTTGCGCCGTATGCAATGAAAAGTAAATATACAAAGGGCAGACGGTATAAAGAACAGGAACATGAATATCGGTCTGTTTATCAGCGAGACAGGGATAGAATAATACATTCAACTGCATTTAGAAAATTAGAATACAAGACCCAGGTTTTTGTAAATCATGAGGGAGATTATTACAGGACACGCCTTACTCATACACAGGAAGTTGCCCAGATTGCAAGAAGTATAGCAAAGGCATTAAGATTAAATGAAGAACTTACAGAATCAATTGCACTGGCACATGATATTGGACATACACCTTTTGGACATTCAGGAGAAACTATTTTAAATAAACTCGTTGGAAAAAAAGAAGGGGGTTTTGAGCATAATATACAGGGATTAAGAGTTTTAGAAGAGTTAGAAACAAAATATCCTGATTTCCCTGGTCTTAATTTATCATGGGAAGTAAGGGAAGGCATGGTTAAACATAAAACTTCCTATGATTCCCCAATTTATAAAAATTATAAAGAGTATGAGTTAGATAAAAGAGCAACTATGGAAGCTCAGGTTGTAAATATAGCGGATGAAATTGCATATAATTCTCATGACGTGGATGATGGAATAACTTCAGGACTTTTAAAGTTAGAAGATCTAAAAAACACAAAAATATGGGGTGAAATTGAAAAGAAGATAAATAAAAAAGAATTTGCAAATTTATCGCCAGTTATGAAAAAATATACAGTTACAAGATTGCTAATAAATTTACAGATAACAGATTTATTAAATAATACGATAGAAACTATAAATAAAGAAAATATTGATTCAGTTGAAAAGGTAAGAAACTATAAAAAAAATGTTGTGGATTTCAGTTCAGAGATGAAAATTATGCATAAGGATTTAAAAAATTTTCTATATATAAATATGTATAAACATTATAAAGTTATAAGGATGGAAGAAAAATCTCAGCGAATAATTACAGATCTTTTTGAGATATATTGCAAAAGGGGGTCTGGCGTAGAATCAATTCTTCCACCTAATATAAGAAAAAGATTGGAAAAAGATTCTATAAAAAGGGTAATTGCTGATTATATAGCTGGAATGACAGATAGAGAAATTTTAGACGAGTATAAGAAATTTTTTGACCCTTATGAAAAAGTATGAATTAAAAGAAGAATATACACCCCGCGGAATTGTTTTTATCCCTACTTTTAACTGCACTGCTTTTTGCAAACACTGCAATAATGATTTTAAAAAACATGATTTAAGTCAAAAAATGGATATTGACGATGCCGTCAGGTTGCTTTATGAAGGGAAAAAAATTGGATTAAATTCAATTCAATTAACAGGTGGTGAGATAACCTTATATCCTGAATTTATGCTTTCTTTAATTCCGCATGCAAAAAAATTAGCAATGAGGGTATGTAAACCGCCAACAAATGCATATATTGCCAGTGATAGTAAAAAAGCATCTGAATTTTTTTTAAAGTTAAAAGAAATTGATTATACCTCTGGTTTTAGATTAAGTATTGATCCATATCATCAGGAAAAAATACCAATAAAATGGGTTGCTAATTTTATTTTGGAGTATGGTAAACACTTTAAATTATCATCACTGACCATAGGGTCAAGTTATTATGATAAAGAAGAGATTTTTAAGTTATATAATGAAATGATAGATATTTTAAAAAAACAAGGATTTTCTGAAATAAAAATAGACAAAGAAAAAAAGTTTATTTTAATAAATGGTTTTAAGATAAAATATGGAATATGGAAACCGACAAGGCCTGCATGGCAGGAATTAGAAGATTATGAAGTTGAATTAAAAAAAATAGAAAAGACAATGCGTTGTCTGGGACCAAAAGGCGTGGGGTATCTCTGGGTAGAACCTGATTTAAAGGTAAGGGTATGTTCATGTAATGGCAATACTTTTTTAGATTTTTATATTATTGGTGATTTAAAAAAAGAAAAGTTTGAAGATATAATAAAACGAACAAAACAAAATAAAATTTTTAAGATTCTTGCAAATTATGGACCAGCAGGTTTGCGAGATTTTTTAAATCTAAAAGAAATAATTTTAGATCCTGAAAAAAAATATACTTTTATGTGCGAATTATGTAATGAGATAGTGGGAAATAAAGAGTATTTGAAAATAATTGAAAAAAATTTGGAGGAAAATGATAAGTTTTAAAAATATTTTCAGTGATTAAACTATTATGATCTGGTTTTCTGAAAATTTGTCGCCTTCTTTCTTTGTAGAGAGAAAAAAAGTTTTTTCTCCCCGGAGGGGAGAAGGATAGGATGAGGGGGTTTTGTTGTTACGGTTGGTATCCGGAAGGGGAAAATATAGAAGATAAAGGGAATTGTTCGCCTGACTTCGCAATGACCCAATGACCGAACGCTACTATTGTTATTCTTAGGAAGCCGAAAGGAAAGGGCAGAAGAAAAATAAAGGGCGGACGAGCAGGACGAAGCAATCTGGCTGTTAAATAGCGTAAGCAGACAAAGCAGAAAGGTAAGTGGTAGTAAAAGCAGATTGGTTTTCCAGCCGTATGTTCCTTAGAAAGACGCCCATGGATGGACGTCTATATTTTAATTTTATACGTGTTTGCCCTTTTCAAGTGACCACCATGTTTTCCTTATTCCCACTCCAATATTTTCTTTTATTGACACTTATAAAATTTATTATTATAATCTATAAAATTAA
>DYJU01000110.1 GCA_020722985.1 Candidatus Methylomirabilis sp. | reverse complement strand
CAACATAAGCTATATCTTTACCTGATGGTGAAAGTGTAAATTGGCTATAAACTGCATTTGGCCTGGTTTTGATGCTAGTTAAAATTTTTGATTGCTCTTTAGATTTTACAGATATTTTTTTAATTGAATCTCTATCAGTATAATATTTTTTCCATTCTGCAAAAACTGTTTTAGATGGCTTTCTTAAAACGATTTCTAATGCATCATTGACTGATTTTCTATATCTAGTTAGGTACAATAGATTGGAAATATAATTTTCAGAATATTTTTCTGAAATATAATTCCAAAATGAATGACCAACTAATTCAGGGTTTTCATAAGATAATTCAGTTATTTTTTCTTTTTGTGAAATTGCTATTAATGATAATATTTGAGCATTTTTTTCATCAGTCCATTCTTCAGTTATAAAGGAAACATATCCTAATGAATACCAATCAGGTATATTCATTTTGACAGCATTTTTAACTACTTCTTTCAAAGTACTGCCAAATAACATGTTATCTTTTATAACTGATGAGATTCCTTTTATGATTTGTTTTTTTAAATGAGCATGATCACCATTAAAAAACACTGGAATATTATCTCCAGATATATTTATTTTGCCACCATTTGCACTATTTAATTCATCATTTTTTCTACCAATATTCGATTGTTTAAAATCTCCAAAAGAATTATAAATTATAATATTTAATTTTTTATTCAGTCTGCCACCCATCATATATACAATGCGTGAAAGTTCTGTTTCTGCTGCATTTAAAGCATACAAGGCATGTGCTGAGCCCTTATCATAGTAAAACATTCTGAAATGGGTAGAATCATAAAATTTCCAATTAAAAGTACGGTATTGAACTCTGTTTTGTCCAAAGGTTTCCCATGATGCTTGAGCATATGTTTTGATAGTTGTCAAAAACATTATAAAACTTAATAATATCAATACACCTTTAATCAACATTAACTTTTAATAATTTTTCCGAATATAAAATTAAGCAAATTTAGAGAATTAAAACTTGTAACATTCAGTTAATATTTGTTGGATTATAGATTAATTGGGTTCAAATTTTTTTTAAGAGAATGAAATATTTTATTATTAAAATAATTTATAACGATTATTTTAAATTTATTTTCCAATTGTTTTTTGTCGTAAATATTTATTTATTTACTTATTCTTTCACCCATTTCAAAACATTCATTACATTATTGTCGAGCGTGACTTTAAGTAAATAGATGCCTTTAGATAAATGATCAACTTGAGATGAATAAATGAATGTATTATTTATAGATTTCTCATAAATGATTTTTCCTGTTATATCCAATATATGTATATGTTTCATTGCAATGTCGCTGTGTAAATACAACATATTATTTGCAGGGGATGGAAACAAAGAGATATTACTTTTTTTTTCTAATTGTTCGTTTTGAAGTGGTATGTAGTTCAAATTGCGTAATTCAATTATTCTGTCATCAGTAACTCCAGGTGTACCATAAGCATCTGTATTGGATGATGTTATAAATATACTTCCGTATGGCGATACACATATATTACGAAGCCGGCCATATTCATTTAATAGAAAATCAGTTTTATTAACTACTGAATCACCTGCAATATTTAATTTTAGTTGTACAAGTTTTTTCGCTTTTAAAGTGGTCATCAATATTGAATGTTGCCAAAGAGAAATAGCAGGATGATTATAATAAGCAATGCCGGCAACAGCCAACGTTGGAGTCCATGCAACTAATGGTTCTTTCACATTATTAGCATTACAAAATGTAATTTCGGGTGCTGTGTTACAAAATCCTGCAACTGTAGGCCAACCATAATTTCGTTTTTTTTGTATAATATTAAATTCATCATCACTAGTTGGTCCATGTTCTGAACTATACATAATGCCATTTGCAATTATTAATCCTTGTGCATTACGATGACCAATACTCCAAATAGGTTTATTAAGGTAAGGATTATCAACAGGAATAGTACCATCAAGATTTATTCTTAATATTTTTCCATTCGGTAATGTGGTATCTTGTGCTTTACTACCAGTGGCCGCATCTCCAGTGGTTATAAACAATTTTCTGTCATCTGAAATAAGTAAACGTGAACCATTATGAATGTTAGCTCCATCAATGCTATCTATTAATTTTACAGGATTTGTAAGCACACCACCTGAGTATGTATATCGCATTACTTTCTCAGTAGTACCCAATGTTGCATGATTATAAGTGTATACAATAAAAACATGTGGTGTATCTATAAAATTGGGGTGAAGGCACATACCCAATAAGCCAGACTCCTGTATTTCTTGAACATCAGCAAGTTGTAAAATATTATTTTTAATTCCTGATATAGGATGTACCCTTGATACAATTCCATTTCGCTCAGTCATCCAAATATGATCATCAGGTCCCCATATTAGCTCCCAAGGTACATGTAGATTAGTGGTTACAATACGATCAGTAAGTGTGTCAGTACCTACTATAAATGTATTTTGAGTTTTAGCTTCAATAAAATAAAAAATGAGCATGAAAATGAGGGCACTTTTTTTCATATAAAATATTCTTTTTGTAAATATAATTAATATTATATTTATTTTTTTCAAATTAAATTATACAATGCTTACAGTAAAATCATTTACAAATAATCCCTTTCAAGAAAATACTTATATACTTTATAACGAAAATAAAGATGCAATAATTATTGACCCAGGAATGTATGATACTAAAGAGTTTGCTGATTTTTTTGAATTTATTGATGCTGAAAAATTAAATCCTATTCTATTATTAAATACACATACTCATCTTGATCATCTGTTTGGAAATGCAGCGGTATTAAAAAAGTTTTCAATTCCCTTTGCATTTCATAAAAGTGATAAACCCATTTTTGACAGTGCTTTTGAGGCAGGCAAAATGTATAATATTTCTTTTGAGCAATCGCCACAACCAGATTATTATATTAGTGAAAATGACTTAATAAAAATCGGTGATGACGAATTAAAAATTTTATTTACACCTGGACATTCACCTGGCTCTGTTTGCTTTTATAACGAGCTACAAAATTTTATAATATCAGGCGATGTACTTTTTTATTTGAGCGTGGGTAGATCAGATTTTCCAGGTGGTAATGCTGATACCTTGATGAATAGCATTCAAAATAAATTATTTGCATTACCCGATAATGTAGCGGTGTATAGTGGTCATGGACCTATAACACATATTGGTTTTGAAAAAATGAATAATCCGTTTGTTACATCATCTTGATTTATGCTGTAATATTTACAAGTGTTATATTTTTTTCATTTAGCAATATTTTTTTTTGTTTAAATAAAATACCCACCGATTTTTTAAAATTTTTTTTACTCATCTTCAATATTGCAATTATTTCATCAGGTGAACTGTTATCATGTAAATGCAAAATGCCTTTATGTGTTTTTAAGTAGTTTAAAATAGTTTCTGCTCCAGTTTCTAAATTTTTTATTCCTTTTGGACGTAGACTCAAATCAATGGTATTATCTTCTCTAATATTTTTTATAAAACCTTTTAAATTTATACCTACACTTAAATCCTGATAGTTTTCATCATGATATATCAGTCCTTTGTATTGCTGATTAATAATGGCATTGAACCCTAAGGGCGTTGTTTCATAAATAAGCAAATCTACTTCAGCTCCTGCTTGTAATGTGCAATGTTCATTATTTAAATATCTATTTATTTTTGAAGAGCCAACTAATCTATTTGTCTTTTTATCTTCATATAAATACACTACATATTGATGACCTGCTAACATTTTAATTTTTTGTTCAGCGTGTGGTACAAAAATATCTTTTTCTAAACCCCACTCTAAAAAAGAGCCATCATTAGTTGAACTCCTCACTCTTAAAAAAGCAAATTCATTTACTTTTAAAAACGGTTTCAATGAAGTAGCAACCCAACGATGTTGATAATCTTTATAAACGAAAACTGTTATAATATCCCCTATATCAAAAGTATCTTTAATATATTTATTTGGAAGTAAAACTTCATTGCCTTCATCGTCTGTTAAGTAAAAACCTACCGATGTATTTCTTACTATTTTTAACTGATTGTAATCTCCATTTTTAAGCATAAGTTATTTATTCTATAATCCATTTTTGAACTCCTTTAAATGAATTATTTATTATTTCTACAAAAAATAGTCCCTTGCTTGAAATATCTGTATTTATTGAAGTATAAGGCGTTTGTAAAATAAGTTTTCTATTTAAAATTATTTTACCTGAAATGTCATATATCTTTAATTCAACATTTTTTACTTCTGTATTTTTATTAAATATTTTCAATAAATTTGAAGAGGGATTTTGAATACTAAAAGAATATTTTTCGTTTTTATTATAATTATATAAAGAAGTTGGAAATGTAAAATTATAATAACTCATTGATGCATAATGATCGCTAGTAGTGTTGCTAAAATCACTAATATATTTTGCAGATTCTGTAAAAATAAAATATGAACTATCAACATATTTATTTACTAAATTTTGTTTGCAAACTATATTATCAATCATATGATTAATAGAACCAACAAAAGTACTATGACCGGGATATAAAGAAGGTAATGTGATGCCAGTAAATCCATTATCCAGTAAATATTTATAGGGTGTAAGATTTACGCCTACTGTGCTGCCTTCTAAATAATCGTTATAATCGCCTATTACCATCACTTTGGTATTAGGAAATAATGCATTTAAACTGTCAGTCATTTTTTCGGTAGCACATTTTCTTCTGTCATAATCCGTTTGTGTATCGCTTGCTTTTGCATGAATGTTAGCAAAAATAATAGTGTCGCTTGCACCATTTGCCAATAACAATTTTGCTTTCATTATAAAAGGAAATCTACCTGATGAAAAACAATAATAACCTGTACTATCAGCAGGATAGGTAGAAGACAATAATCCAACAGTTCCTAAGTTTTGAATTTTATTAGTATTATATATGTATGCTAATTTTTGACAAGTCAAATAAAAACCACTTGCAGGATTGGTTACTCCAGAACAAAATGGAGATACTGCATAATCATAGTGTGCGCCTAAAGCATTGGTCAACATGCTCAACTGATTAATGTTCACCATTTCTTGAATGCAATAAATATCAGCATCTAAATCTTTCAACATCATAGATGCATTTGCTCTAGCTATTGCTGTATCACAATTACACCAACTTGGTTCACCAAACCATTTCATATTCCAATGTGCAACTCTTAATGTTTTATCATCCGGTAATGAGGTTCCCAAAATGTATTGTTTGTTTTTTGTTTGATTGCCATTATATAAAAAAATAATAGAATCTCTATAAACTTTATTAGCAACTAAAGGACTAATACGTGTATACACAGTTTGTGGAATGCCTGATGCAGCTGCGTTATAAGAAATAGAATTTGTAAAACTAATATTGTCTTTTGAAATTTGAAATGGAGTAGGGGCATTTAATTGCAAATTGCCAGTAAGACCTGTCATGGTAAATTGAAATGATTTACTTGATGAATTTGTACCAGCCATTGTTTGACCAACATTAATAAAATTTTTTGGTAAGGATAATCCGGTTTCATCAATATTAATTTCATCAACACGCCACAATGCAGCAGCAGCAATAGTTGATGTATATTTATAGGCAATATAAAA
>DYJU01000109.1 GCA_020722985.1 Candidatus Methylomirabilis sp. | reverse complement strand
GCAAAAAGTTATTTAGCACTTTTTGCCTCATTTACACAGAAGAATTTACACAACCTCTTTAAAAGAAAAAATAAACTTTTGTTTATCTTTTTCAGTAATGCTTACCAGTCTAAATGCGTCTTTCTTTTCATCACATGATTCATTATATATATATTTTTCAACAATAAATGCATTTTCAGTAGAAATATTTATTATATGTTTATTATATCTGAATTTTGAGTTACTATTACTGATTTGTATTAATTCCCAATCTGGATGAATATGAAAAAATGTTTTTTTTGTTATAGCTTTTTTCTTGTTTCGAATAAATCTATCTATTACAGTTAAACTCTCGCTTAATATCCACTTTCTTGTATGATAAATACCAATATTTTTATATCCGTCGTGTCCACCCTTTAAAAAAAATATATTGTTTTTTTCAAAGCAATAGAATAAATGTGGCAAGAATCTTTTACCAGCCCTGAATTCAGCCCATAGTTCAGCTGGCTCCTTATTGGCAATTTTTACACTATTGTGAGATTCTATAGATCTTTCTTTAGATCTTTGTTCAGCGCTTTTATATCCTGATATTCCTTGATTAACAATAAAACGTTTTCCCCATACAGATAATTCAAAACTTAGTATATCATTATGCGAGTGTCCAGGTATATACGAAGGGCCTAGTTCACCAATATCAGCGATTAAATAAAACTGCTTGTTTCTAATTCCATAATAACCAATTTCTGGGTAGTAAATGATATTGATTTCAGTCGTTTTTTTTCTTGTTTTTATAGTTCCTAAATCATTAAAATTTTTAAAAGTATAATTGTAGTTTTGTGAAAATTCCTTCACAGAATCATTAAAATATGCAATTTCACCGTCTGGATGAGTCATAGATTCTAAAAACCTAATACTCTTTGGAAGAATATTAGAACATGTTTTAAATATTTCATAATCTTCGTTTTTTATTTGCTTAAGAAATAAAGCTAAATCAATAAGATCATTAATAACTAACGCATGATAAGATGGAGATCTTTCAAAATGACCTCCATCTGGTAATATTTGTTCACGTATCTCCCTTAATAGATATTTTTTAGCTTTAAAAAAAAATCTTTCATCATTAAAAAAGACACCCGCATAAATCAAAGCAATTGAATTCAACAACAGATGGTTTCCGAGAATATCAAATTCAAAATTATAAGATAAATAAAAAGCTTGTTTGTATAGAGATTGAAGAAAAATTTCTCTAAATTTCTCATTGAAAAGATATTTATTTGTATGAAAAAATTTAATCCAGTTAATAATTCTCCTAGAGGTTGGATAAGGGTCGCATCCGATAGTACTGAAATTAGAATTTCGAATAATCCAGTTTTCTATTATTACTGTAGCTTTATTGGGATTAATATAGTGTATATAAGTAAAATAATTAAGTGCATAATTCCATAATTTTGATTTTTCATGGTAAAACCATTTTATGTCAAAGGCTCCATTTTCACCCATGGTAAAATTGTGAAGTTCTCCACAATATTCAAAACGATCAAACTCTTTATAGTATGATGTTAGCGTAATATTTCTTTTAAAGTTTTCATTTATTAAAAATTTATATTTGTGCTTATAAAATCTCAGATATAAATTCAGGGTTTTCTTTATGAAAAGCCTTCTCAAAACACGAAAAACAATCTGACTCATTTTTAGATACTTTATTGTATTAATATACAAAAGAATATTTTTTATTTTATCTTTTTTCATATTTCAATTATAATGCTATATTGTACTTTTTTGTTTATCAATATTAAACTTAAAAATTATGAAAATTTTATACATAAGTCAGTACTATCCACCTGTAATAGCAGCAGGTGCAAGACGTGCTTATTCTCATATAAAATATCTGAAAAATAAAAAAGATGTTGAATTTACTGTTTTGTCAGAACTCCCGACTTATCCAACAGGAAAACTTGCAAAAGGATTTAAATCTAAACTAATTGATTGTAGATTTGAAAATGGAACAAAAATTATCAGGGTGTGGACCGTTCCAGCATCAAGGAAAGGTTTGTTCTCTCGCATATTACAGTATTTGTCATTCCCTATTACTGCTTTTTATGCAGCAACTCAATTTAACGAAAAACCGGATATTATTGTGTTATCATCCCCTCCTCCATTGGGCTCTGTTGCCGCAATAATTCTAGCGAAACTATTCAGATGTAAATTTGTTTTTGATATCAGGGACGTGTGGCCTGAGGCAGGCTATGAAATTGGTCAAATATCAAAACCAATAAAGTTTTTATCGGAAATTTGGGCAAAATTCACATACACCTATACAGATGCATTCATTTGTGTATCAAAAGGGATTGCTTCAGAAACAAGAAAGAGAAATAAAAAAAATAAACCGATTTATATTATCCCTAACGGTGTAGACCTTGAAATATTTAGACCTTTAAATGATGAAAAGCTAAGAAAATTATACAGAGAAAAACTCGGTATCTATGATAGAACAGCATTTATATTTGCAGGAGCCATAGGATTAACAGGAAATATTGAAAATATCATCAATGCTTCTAAATACATTGATGAAAATAAATCAGTTATTATTTTAATTGGTGAAGGAATTCAAAAAGAAAAAATTATTGAATTAGTCAATATTCATCATTTAAATAATGTGGTTAAGATATTTGATTCTGTTGAACCCGAAGTATTAGTGAAAATTTATAATGCTTGCGATGTTGGACTTGCAAATTTACAACCAGGAAATTTTTGGCATTGGGCAGTGCCAACAAAAATATTTGATTATTGGGCATGTGGATTGCCGGTTATTTCAGCCACCATAGGTGATTCAAAGAAAATTGTCGAACTAAGTATGGCTGGAATATCTGTAGAACCAGGTAATCCAAAACAATTAGCGGAAATTATCAATCTGCTTACAAATAATACGCAATTACTTAAAGAATTGTCACTGAATTCAAGACCTTTCGTTGAAAAAAATTATTCAAGAAAAAAACTAGCAATATCATTTTACAATATTGTAAAACAGTATATTTATCCTAAATAATTTCACCATTTATAAATCAATGAAACCAATCTGCTTCTATTTTCTTCATTTTTCAGATATGAATCAGAATAATCTTTGAATATCGCAGATAGAATACCAATTGACAAACCTATGAAACCACCAATTATAACGAAAATGGATCTTTTAGGCCATGATTTTTCTTCTGGAATAGTTGGCCAATCAATTACTTTTAAAACGGGCATATCTTTTAATTCGGCAATTTTTGATCTTTCATATTCAGTGTAAACAATTCCATAAAGGCTATTTAATCTATTCAGATTCCCTTTAATTCGAATATATTGAATTTCAAGAAACGGCAAACTTTCCAGAGGTTGAGAAAAACCAAGACCTAAACCAACACCTCCTGTTTGCTCTATCTGCTTAATTCGCCATCTTATACTGTTCAATGAAGCTTCTAATGCTTTTCTATTAGGGTGATTTGGAGTCATTTCGCTACTCAATCCGGAAAGCTCAGATTCTAAAATTATCTCTTTTGCTCTTAAATCTCCCAAAAGTGTTAATATTACACTTCCTTCAACTTCCAGGTTGACTATTTTATTTTTAATACTAAATTCTAACAAAGAATCCCGTAATATATTAATAGAGTCGGTTATTTGGTTTAATCTTTTCTCTAAAAACACTCTTCTATTATGGGCATATGTCTGTAAAAGAGTGTTGTTTATTGAATCAAGGTTATCAATGAGTAAAACGGCGATATCTCTTGATAAAACTGGATCTTCAGTCGTGACATTAATGTTTATTAATCCTTCAGGAGAAATATTAGTTGATAATACACTTTTAAGTTTTTCAACAGCATCTTCAGTATTTTTAATTTGCCATAAGTTGAATAAATTGAGTTCATAAGCGATAGAAACTAATACTGATCTACTGCACAAAATCGAAGCCCAAATTTCAGAAACAACACTTCCACCTAACAAGGCTTGACTGAACTGTGAAGTCATACCTTCACCAATGCCTGAATATCCATATAAAAGCGGATCAATAGTTTCTTCTGGAGGTAATATTAATGCCTTAGATGAATATTTTACAGGTATAACAAAAGAAATTATTGTTATCAAAAACAATATTGCAAGGAAATTAAACAGAAACAATTTAGCGTTTTTCTTGATAATAAAAAGAATTCCTATAATACTAATTTCTTTTATCGGGGCCATAAATTCCTCCATTATAAACGCTCCATAAAATGGATACTGTTAATCCGAAATAAACCCAAATACTAAAATGCAAGTGAACACTTAAAAAAGAAGCTGGTATAAAATATGCCAATTGTGCATATTTTATGGCATTAAGATATTTTAATAGAGCATTATCCTGTCTATCTCTTATATCATTAATGGCTCTATTTATCAATATTAGTGATGAAAATATAATACCAAGATACATTATCAAGCCAATTATTCCTGTTTCTCCTGCCAACTGAAGCCAGATATTATGAGCAATAAAATGAACAACTGAATGATGGGAATAGTAATGGGATACAGATTCTGGGTAATCACCAAAACCGATGCCTAATAATGGACTCTTTAAAATATCTTTAATGCCGACTGAAATTAATGTTGACCTTATGTATATTGATTGATCTCTTGAACTGCCTAAATTTTGTAGTGTTTCCAACCTCCTTAAAATATATTCTCCATATAAAGATACAAAAAGGAATAAAATAATAACTACAAATACCCAAAAATATTTCCTTTTTCTTTCTCTGAAAACAGCAATAATTGTTAAAATGAATAAACCTATCAATCCTCCTCTTGACATAGATAATACTATACCGACAATCATTAATATAATGGCAAAAATATATAAGATTTTATAAAATTTTTTGTTTTCATTTATCAAAAAAAAATATGCTAACACTATAGTCGTATTTAGTAACAATGCAAAATAATTTGGATCATCCATCCATCCTTGTGTTCTTATATAACCTCCTGATGCAATTATAAATTTCATAAGATTTGGATTTGATATAACAAAATACAACGATATTAATGCGCCGACAACGCCTGATAAAATTAATACATTAATAATTACTGAAAAAATTCTGTATGAATACTGCTTACAAAGAACAATAGATGTTTCTGAAATCAAATAAAAAAATACTAATGCTTTGAACAAGTCATATAAATCAATTTTCAACCTATTGAAGTCTATTGTAAAAAAAATACTAATGGAAACAATAATAAGATAACCAAAAATAAAATAATGAATACTGCTCCAATGAAGTATGCTATTTTTATTATATAGAAATTCGAAAATCAGCATAATAAGTAATAATAACATCATTGGTTTTATGATTTTTCCTAAAACTGCAGAAACGTTTGAAAATAAAGCAAAAAGTAATAGTAATATTATTATATATTTTTCAGAAAAAAACTTAGGAATTACCAACAACAAAGCAAAAAAAAGTATGTAAATTGAAAAAGGAAATAAAGGTTTATTGAATATTAACGCAATCAGAATTATGAAAATTCCAACTATGAAGAATTTTGTGAGAAAATCGTTTTTCAGATTTTTTTTAAAAAAAAATATCGTTTCTTCCATTTAATGTATTATTTCAAAATATTTTGAATGTTCTATGCAATGTTAAATTATCGTTTATCGCATTAATCGCACGTGATTTGTTTAAGTGAATATTTATATTACAAAAATACTTTTGCAATGAGTATTGTAGTTTATTTGGATAAAATATCCAGATATTTATACTAATATTTTCGACCATTCTAAAAAAATACTTT
>DYJU01000021.1 GCA_020722985.1 Candidatus Methylomirabilis sp. | reverse complement strand
AAATTTTTTACTTTGTCATTGCGAAGTCAGGCGAATAATTTCCTTTATCTTCTATTACGCCGTTAAATGAGCCTGACAAAGCAATCTTGCTTTTGTTACCAGATATATTCTCTCTTTGTCTGCTTCCGTTTTTCAACTGCGAGATTGCTTCGTCAGCCTAGTCCACCCTTTATTTTTCTTTCTACGCTTGTCTTTCGGCTTCCTGAGAATGACAAAGGCAGGTATTTTCTTTTTGATAGTCACACTTTTACAAGTGGACTTCTAATGGCTGAACTATTTCCAAAAATATAGTTAAAGATTAGATCTTGATTGATGATGGTGATAAAAAAAGTCCGGGTAAATTCCCCTGTTATTGTTATTGTTTTTGTTTTTATTATTTGTTATAATCACAAAAATTTCAAATAAAGGAATTAATATATGGATAAAAATGATGCGTTAACAGATTCGTTAGAGAATAACAAAACACTTAAAAATTATAATTGCTGGATTTATGAAAATATAAAGCCAGCATTGGGTAAAAATATCATTGAAATAGGATGTGGATTAGGTGCGATAATTGATTTTATGATAACTAAAAGAAATAAAATAACAGGAGTTGACATTTCTGATGAATATATAAAATATTTAAAAAAAAATTATAAAAAATATAGAAATATTAAGATAATTAAATCAAACATTCTTAATTTACCAGGGAAGGTTAAAAATAATTCTTTTGATACAGTGGTGATGATAAATGTACTGGAACATATTAAGGACGATGATAGGGCAATTAAAATTGTTAAAAAAGTATTAAAGAAAAATGGCAAATTAGCGTTAATGGTTCCTGCTTTTAACATACTCTTTGGTCCACTTGATAAAAATGTTGGACATTATAGAAGATATAATAAAAAAATGTTAAAAAATTTATTAATAAAAAATAATTTTGAAATTGAAAATATTTATTATATGAATTTTGTGGGTTTCTTTGGTTGGCTTTTAAATGTTAAAATTTTAAGAAGAAATTATACCCCGAAAAATCAATCTTTTTTATTTGATAAATTTATAGTTCCGATTTTAAAATGGATAGAAAGATGGATAAAACCGCCAGTTGGTCAGTCATTAATTGTTATTGCAAAAAAGAAGTGATTTTAATATAATTATATTACTTTTTATTTAAGGAGGAAAAAATGTTATGTAAAAATTGTGGGAAAAATATAGGTTCAAATGCAAAATTTTGCAAATATTGTGGGGCAAAATTAGATACAGCATTAGCAGAAAATATAAACGAAAATAAATCACTTAATAATAAAACTATTCTTGTAATTGAAATTCTATTATTCTTAATATTTTTCCTTGCGGCGCTAGATTTTAAAATTATAAGTAATATTTTATTTAAAATTTATAAGTTTTTTCATTTTCCATTTGAAATTTTTTACGTGGATAGAATTAAAATAAATTTCCCTTCTTTTTTTATATATAATTTTTTAATAACTTTATTTTTTGCTGTTTCACTTTTTAAAAAAGTTTCTTTTAATATTTTTGATTCGCAGGGAATAGTAGCAGTAAAACAGATTACAAAAAAAATTAAAAAATCATCCCCCACATCAAAAAAACAGGAAAATAAACCCAAACTCCCTATTTTGACAATTATTTTTCTTTCAATTTCATTTTTAGTTCTGTATATACTTGTTTTTATGAAACAGTTTTTTCTTTTGCAGGATATTTTATTTATCTTATGTTTTTTTATCATTGGCAGATATTTTTATAAACTTGAAAAAGAAAATTTATTTTCTGATTTGAAAATAATTGAAAGAAAGGAATTTTTATACCTTTTATTATTTACAACAGCAGCACTTATTGTGTATGTTTTTGACTGGCGTTCATGGAAATATATTTATATAGGTGATGAATATACATTTTATTATTTTGCAAAAGATATTGCAGATGGAAAAGTTCCATTGAGAATGCTTTATGAGAATGGAATTTATGACCATCATCCATTCTGGGCTTCACTTTACCAGGCAGTTATGATGCTTTTATTTGGTAAAAGTTATATTGGGTGGCGAATGAGTTCAACCATTATTCCTGTTTTAGGCATTATTCCTTTATATTTATGGATAAGAATTATATTTAATAAAAATATTGCAATATTAGCAATAGCATCATATACATTTGCTTTACCACTTATGGCTTTTGCAAGAATCCCGCATGATATAATACACGCAATTTTTCCATTTATTATGGGTATGTTTTTACTTGAGTTAGCCATAAGAAAAAAATCATATTTCTGGACATTTTTAGCAGCAATTTTTGTTGGGCTTTGTTTTTATACATTTCAGACAGCGCGACTTATTGCCCCGGTTGGATTTTTTTACTGGTTGTTTCATCCTTTAAGGAAGGAATTCCCTGTTAAGAAACTTGTTACAGGAGTTATAATTTTTATTGTATTTATTTTGCCTATGATATTAGGCGGAATCAATACAGATAGACCAACCGGAAGCTTTTTAGATAAGATGCTTATACACACATTTGTCAAAGCAAAGGAAGTAAGACCAGTAAATAATGATTTTGCATATATGGTAACCAATTTTGTTCATGCGTTTTTTTCTTTTATGTTTAAATATAAAATTTCTCATTATGTTCCTTTTTCAGTGATGGATATTATATCATCAATAGGCATAGTTTTAGGTTTTGCATATTTAATTGTTTTTTATAAAAGGGACTGGCGGGCAAAATTTTTATTATATTCTTTTTTAATAAATATTTTTATTATTGGTTCTATAAGTCAATATGAATTGCCACCAAATACACGTTTAAATTTTTTGGTTATTATTTATTCAATGATAGCTGCTATCGGTATTTATTCATTGGTTTATTTTTTACAAAATATTTTTAGTTTTAAAAACAATCAAAAATTAGTTTTATCTTTTGCAATTATTATTATTTTTCTTGATTTATATATCTTTTTTGGACTTATGCCTTTAAAAGCAAATTATAATCCTGAAGCCATTGCAATGAAATTCGTAGAACAAAATAAAAAAAGAAAAACAGTGGTCATAAGTGAAATATTACATGATTTGCCATCAATTATGAAAAACCATTTCTATGGTGAAAATGTTTTTGAAAAAATATCATTTGATGAATTTAAAAAAAGATTGGTTGAAGATAAATTAAAAGGAAATAACATTTTATTCTGCTATGATATAATCCGCAAATATTCTGATGTATCAGATTTAATAATAAAAGGTGAAACAATATATCCGGGTGATAATATGCGCTTTTATTATTTATTTGATTTCGCAAAAGATGATGTATATTTAACTTTTAAACAGGCTATGGCACAAAAAATAGGACAGGAAGAATTTAAAAAAACTGCAGAAAATTTAAAAAACAGCCAGGAAAATATTAACAAAGAAGAACCTAAAACAAAAGAAATTAAAAAGAAATTTGAATTTCCCAAAATAAAATTTGCAATTGATCTATCAAAATTCACATTAGGTTTTTGTAAAAAAACACCCAAAAATATAATTTCAAATAAAAATGTGTATGCCCAAATCATTGACCTGGATGAAAAATTTATATTACCTATTGATATAACGATAACAAAAGATGGGAATATATTAATTGTTGCTGATGCGCGTGATAATTCCATAAAGATTTTTTCAAAAAAGGATGAATATCAGTATAAGTTGAAGAGAAAAGTAAATCTTTATAAAAGGATAGCAGATAAAATAAAAGAAGGTTTAATTTACATAGATTTAGATGATGAAGGGAAAAAGATATATGTTGTTGATTGTATTTTGGGAACGCTTTCCGAATATGATATAGATGGCAATTATAAAAGAACCCTTGTCCAGAATGGACATTTAATGGGAACAAGAAGTTTGAGATATAAAAAGATAGAAAACCAGGAACTGCTGATTACGTCTGTTCCACCAAGTTCGGGTTTTGTCATTTATGATAAAGAAGGCGAAATAGTTAAAAGTTTACTTGATAGAGCGGGGAAGAAGTGTGAAGAGTTTGATCAGGCATGTTTTGCTTTGATTGATTCAAAATATAATATTTATTTATATGATGTTGGAAATAATGCGATTAAAATTTTAGATTGGGACTTTAAGTTGAAAAAAGCAATTACAGCAGACGGTGGTTCTACAATTATGGGACCACAGTTAATTATAAATGAGAATACTAAATTTCCATATTTAATTTCAACGGTTCAGAACAGCAACACATTAAAGATTTATTCGATGGATTTCAAAAAATGTTTAATAGTAACATTTGGTGAAAATGGCTTGCAGAGATTTACTATGCCAACAGCAATTACACAGGATAGTGCTGGAAATTTATATGTTATTTCTCCGCAGGAAAATAATATAATAAAGGTAAAATTGCCTGAACAACTTTTTTAATAAAGATAAATAAAGGATATATTATGAGAAGAAAAAGGGCAAAAAAAGAAATTATATTAAAAGAAGATACTGAAATAAAAGTAGAACAAACTGCATTTCAAAAAAAACAGAGCAAAATTTTTAATAAAAAAAATATAATATTATTATCAATCTCTCTGATTGTAATTTCTATAATTTTAGCAGTAAAAGCAACGAAAATTTTTGATTTTATAATATTTTTTTTTAAGAAGTCAAAATTACCTTTAGAATCTATTTATTTATTCAATACCTATAAATTAAATTTCCCTGATTATTTTTTTCTTAATTTATTAATTTTTTCTGTTTTTTCTTTTATTTTGCTTTATTTTTTTATTAAAAAAAGTGGTAGTTTAAGATTATCAGGATTAAATAAAAAATATATTTTTTATTTTTTTATAATTATTATTTTACATCTTTTGGTTACAGGATATTATTTATCAAATAAAAATGGATGGACACAGGCAATAATTTTTTTAATTGAAATTTTAATGCTTTTTGGATTTTTTATATTTATTGATAAAAAAGAAAAGGGGAGAATTTTATATCCCGACATTTTAACAGGTAAGGAATTTATAAAATTATCTCTATTTTCTTTTTTTATTTTTATTTTATATGTTTTTGATCAGTATTCATGGAAATATTCATATATAGGCGATGAATATAGTTTTTATGAATTTGCAAAAACAATATTAAATGGGACCAGACCAATAAATATTTTTTCTGAAAATGGAGTTTATGGATTTAATCCTGAGTTGTCATCAATTTATCAGGCAATTATTATGTTATTTTTTTTTCCTGATAAATTTCTTGGCTGGAAGTTAAGTTCTGCTTTAATAGTTATATTTTCAATAATACCTTTTTATATCTGGATAAAAACAATTTTTAATAAAAATGTTGCCATTATAACGGTTGTTGCTTTTGCATTCTGTCATACGATGCTTGCATTTGGACATATAGGATATAACAATATACAGGTAGTTTTTCCTTTTATAACTGGTTTTTGCTGTTTTGAACTTGCCATAAGAAAAAATTCATCTTTTTATTCTTTTTTAACGGCATTGATTGTTGGGCTTGGTTGTTATAATTATTATTTTACGCGATTGCTTTTAGTATTTCTACCTTTTTACTGGTTTGTTCATCCTTTAAGAAAAAATTTTTCAAAAAGAAATATTCTAATTACCAGCGCAATAACTTTATCTATAATTATGTTTATATTTATAAATCCTCACTGGTTAGGACCTATTATGCAGAGGTCATTTATAAAAGGAAGCGAAATTTCAAATCCACAGGAAAGGCCAATATATCTTGTATTAAATTTTATTTACACGCTTTTAATTTTTATTTATAAAAACAGGGATAGCCATTTTGTTGTAGGTGGAATGATGGATTTTTTAACATCAATAGGAGTTATGTCTGGCATTATCTGGGCATTATGGGGTATAACTAAAGATTGGCGGGCGAAATTTTTAAT
Organism: Candidatus Methylomirabilis sp.; assembly: GCA_020722985.1. Taxonomy (GTDB): domain Bacteria; phylum Oederibacteriota; class PGYV01; order PGYV01; family DYJU01; genus DYJU01. The sequence goes on along the minus strand of DYJU01000021.1, from coordinate 26,388 downwards.
TTTTGTATATATTTTAACTGCATTTGCAACTGGTGCTATAAGTATGTATAATTATCCAGCAAATACCAGAATTCAAACCATGGTTCCTTTATTTTCAATTTTAGCAGGGGTTGGACTTACACGTATAGCGGCTTTGAGTTCATATTTTAAAAATGGCTTTAAATTATATAAACGAATGCTTTTATTAATATGCAGTTTAATTATAATTTTTAATATCTATGGTTTTTATTTTAGAATGCCAAAAAAGTTTCAATTTACAATGCAATCTTATATTGTAAAAGCTGTCCAGGAAATGTCAGGAAATAAAAAATGTGTGCTGGTTTCGAACATGTTACCTGGACTTTATGGGCTTGCTTCTTATTATAAATTTGAAAAGAGGTTTGAAATAATTCCATCTCAAACATTTGAAAATATGATTAATACAGATGAGTTAAAAGGCAAAGTTTTGATAATTCCTTTTGATGCTGGTGTATTAAAACCTGAAATTACTAATTTTGTAAAAGATGATAAATATATTCTTGATTTTACCGGAAATCTGAAATTAATTTATGTTTATGATTTTACGGACGAGAAATATTATAAAGCATTTAAGGAATTATGGTTCACAGGTAAGACAGATTATGTTGTTGAAAGAAAAAAAATTATAAAAGCAGTACCTATAAAATTTCAAATAAAAATACCTGAATTTTTAAAAAAGAAAAAGAAAATTAAATTTATTTCTCCCGGAGTTGATTTGCCTTTAATTCAAATTACTGAGGGATTCTCGCAGTGCAAAAAAATATCTGTGATAGATTCTCTACAGCTATTGGATTATAAATTAGAAAAACTAAAACTAAATATTAAATTCAAATATCCATCTGATATTACTGTTTCCGATGATGGTGAGTATTTATATGTTGCTGATAGTTTTGCAGATTGCTTTTATGTGCTAAAAAAGGATAAAGGAATTAATTATAAAATTTTCAAAAAAATTTTATTAAAAGAAGAAAAAAAAGATTTTTTTGATTTTATTTCCCGGGGTTCTAACGAACAGAATAAAGAAATATATATTTATCTCAAATATAATAATTTAAGTAATAATTTATATGTTTATGAAGCAGATGCGGGGATAATAAAAATATACGATAAGAAAGGTAATTTTATTAAAGTATTTATCAATGCGCCTTTTTTAAGTGGGGGTAGAGGTTTGAGTGTATCTAATGATGGAAAAAATATTGCGGTAAGCATACCCGGTAAAAATGCCATAGCATTTTTTAATGCTGAAACAGGCAAATTACTAAAAAATTATGCAACCACATTTGGTAACCTTTGCGGTCAGTTATCACAACCATGCTTTTTTACTCTTGATTCTAAAGATAATTTTTATATTATTGATACTGCTAATTTTAGAATTCAACTGTTAACTAAAGATATGAAATATATTAATTATTATATTATAGGAAATGCATCAACAATTTTAGGTCCACAGATTATTGTTGTTGAAGATAAAAACGAACCATATTTTTTAGTTTCACAACCATATAATAAACAACTAATGTTTTTTACATTAGATGGAAAAAAATTAAGAATTATTGAATTAAAAGGGAAAGGATTTGAAAATCCAGGGCCTATTGCAAGAGATAAAGAAGGCAACATATATATACTTGATACAACTAATAAATTTGTGGCATTTTTAAGTGTTTTCAGGTGATATTTTTTAAATAAATATCTTGACATAGGGGATTTATATAATATAATAAAAATATGGTAAATTTTAATTTAGAAAGCAGAAGATATATCTTCTCACCTGAGAAGGATTGCTAAAAATCACTTACTCGGGTTTAAAATATTTATTATATAGAGAAGATGGCTTTTGCCATCTTTTTAAATTTATATGGAGGTGATACAAAATTTCATCACAAGAATTAAGAATTAATGAACAAATTCAGGCAGAAAAAATAAGAGTGATTGATAATGTCGGAAAGTCTTTAGGTGTTTTAGATTTAGAAAGTGCTTTAAAAATGGCGGATGATGCCAATCTTGACCTTGTGGAAATAAATCCAAACGCAGATCCACCAGTTTGCAAAATAATGGATTATAGCAAGTTTAAATATGACAAGATAAAAAAAGAAAAAGAAGCTAAAAAACATCAGCATGAAATAGTTATTAAGAATATACAATTGAGGCCAAATATTAAAGACCATGATCTTGAAATAAAATTGAAACACGCATTAGAATTTTTAAATAAAAATTATAAAGTTAATTTTTCAATACAATATAAAGGTAGAGATTTAGAACATAAAGATAAAACAGGACCTGAACTTTTGAATAAAATATTGAAATATTTAAGCGAAAAAGGAAAGTTGGAAAAAGATCCGGTTTTTGAAAATAGAGAAATTTATTTTTCAATAATACCAAGAAAAAATTAAAAGAGGAGGAGAAATGCCTAAATTAAAAACAAATTCCTGTGCAAAAAAAAGATTTAAAATAACCGCAAAAGGAAAAATAAAATTTAAACACGCAGGATTAAGACATCTTTTATCCCATGAGAGTAGCAATATTAAAAGACTAAAAAGAAAAGCAGGTTATGTAGATAAAACACAGCATAAGGATATTTTAAAGTTATTACCATACAGATAAAATAAAAACAATAGGAGGAAAAATAAAATGGCTAGAGTAAAAAGAGGCGTAATGACAAAAAAACGCCATAAAAAAATGATTAAACTTGCAAAGGGTTATTATGCAAGAAAAAAGAATGTTTGGTCAAAAGCATCAGAACAGGTGAGAAAGGGCTGGGAGTATGCTTATTTTGGCAGGAAGCAGAAAAAAAGAGATTTTAGAAAATTATGGATAGTCAGGATAAATGCTGCTTGCCATTTAAATGATATTTCTTATTCTAAATTTATCTCAGGTCTTAAAAAAGCAAATGTTGAGATAAACAGAAAACAACTTGCCGAACTTGCAGTTAATGATTCTAAAACTTTTGCAAAACTTGTTGAAGTTTCAAAGGGGAAAAGTTTAATAACCGCTGGTTAAAAAAACAATGAGGTTTTAATCAAATGGCAGAACGCCTGAGGTCTATCCAGAGAAAAATAATAATAGAAAAAGAAAAACTAAAAAGGGAAATAGGTGTTGCTGGTCTTTTAAGTACTGCTTATGGTAACGTCGGCTCATCTATTTATTATGCTCTTGGGGCAACTGCTATTTTTGCTTTAGGAGCAACCCCGATTGCAATTGCTGTTGCTGGCATATTTTTTGTATTCAGTGTTTTAAGTTTTTCAGAAGGCTCAAGTATGCTGCCATTTGCAGGCGGCGCATCTTCTTTTGCCAGAAAAGCATATAATGAAGTTGTGAGTTTTTTTGCTGGATGGGTTGATTTGCTTTCTTACATAGCAACCATTGCAATATCATCTGTTACTGCTGTTTATTATGCTGCGTATTTTTTCCCTTTTTTAAAAGTGTCTTATCCTGTAAAAATTGGTGAAAATATTAGTTTCAATACAGATCCGAATTTTTTTGTAATTTTATTTGCTATTTTGATAGTTCTTGCCCTTATGTGGTTAAATATAACAGGAATTAAAGAGACAATTAAATTTAATGTTTTTTTTGCAGTTGTTGATATTCTAACCCAGTTGATAATAGTTATTTTGGGTTTTTTACTTTTGTTTAATATAAATGAGTTGCTTAGTTTTCCTAAAAAGGGACCAGAATACTGGCCTGATTTTAAAAATTTAATTTATGGATTTGCAGTTGCTATTGTTGCATATACAGGCATTGATACTATATCTCAAATGGCAGAAGAAACAGAAAATTATAAAAGAAAAATTCCCAAAGCATATAATCTACTTATGGTTTTAGTATTATTTATGTATTTAACAATTCCTATTGTTGGGTTAAGCGTAGTTGGACCAAAAGAACTGTCAACCACATGGCATACTGATCCAATTGCTGGTATTGCTCATTATATGCCGCAAGTTACTATAGCAGGGTTGACTATAAATTTAAGTAAAATTTTTGCTCCATGGATTGCATTTCTTGCCATTACCATACTTCTTATTGCAACCAATGCAGGAATAATTGGCGCTTCACGTCTTGCGTATTCAATGGGACAATATAGGCAATTACCTTCATTTATTTTTAAATTACATCGTAAATTTAATACCCCACACAAAGGTATTATGTTTTTTTGTTTTATTGCCATTGTTTTACTTATATCAGGACTTATTTTTAAAGATATTTTTGTTAAATTGGCTATTCTTTATAGTTTGGCAACAATAATTATTTTTATAATTGCTGATCTATCTATTGTCGCTTTACGATTTAAATTCCCTGATATGGAAAGACCTTTTAAAATTCCTTTAAATATAAAGATTAAAGGTAAGGAATTACCAATAACAGCAATTATAGGTGCTATATTTAAATTTATTATTTTTCTTGTTATAATATCAGGTAATAAATGGGCAAGTTCCATAGCCCTTGTCTGGATTATAGCAGGGTTTATTTTATATTTTATTTATAGAACAGTATATAAATTGCCGGTTCTTGAGGAAGTATCAATAGAACGAATTGCCGAAGCTGCATATTTACCAATTGTTTATGAAGGAATTTTGGTTCCGACAATGGGAGAACTTGAAGCTGAAATGATACAGACAGCATGTAAAATAGCCCAGCGCGATAAATCAAATGTAATTGCTCTTTATGTAATTGAAGTCCCGATGGTTTTGCCATTAGATGCCAAAATACCCGCAGAAGAAGAAAAAGCACAAAAAGTTATGGATCAGGCAGAATTGATTGGCAAAGAATATGGTATTCAAATAAATACCAGAATAATTCAGACAAGAACAGCAGGCAAAGCAATTGTTGATGAAGCAAAAAAAATGAACGCAAGTTTGATTTTGTTAGGTTCAGGTGGCAGAGAAAAAAAATTGGAAGAAATATTAAGTGGTAAAACAATTAATTATGTTGCCAAGAATGCGCCGTGTCCTGTCTGGACAAATATTGCAGAAAATATATAAAGGAGAGTGAAATAAATGAAAATAGTAATTTTGGGATGCGGAAGATTAGGATCTCGTGTTGCATTAAAATTAGGCGAAGACGAAAAAAATGAAATAATTGTTATTGATAAAAATTCAGATTCTTTTTCTTTACTTGGAAAAGATTTTAAGGGAAAAATTTTTCAAGGGGATGGGGCAAATATGGAAACATATAATAAAATTATGAATGAAAAAGTTGATATTTTTCTTGCTTTAACCAATATAGATAATACAAATATAATGGCGGCAGAAATTGCTAAACAAAAATATAAAGTTGAAAAAACAATAGCAAAAGTCGACGATCCGATAAGAGCCAGAGCATTTGAAGAATTAGGTATAGAGACGATATGTCCGACATTATTAAGTGAAAAAAAAATAAATAAAATGATTGAAAAGAAAAAGATAAAAGAAAGTGAGAGTGATGGAGATGTCTGATATAGAAAAACAGGATAATCATAAATTTATTATAGTAGTTGGTGCAGGTAAAATGGGATACAATTTAACTAAACTTTTAATATCTGAAGGACACGAAGTTCTTTTAGTTGAAGAAGATAAAACAAGATTTAATGAATTAAGCGCTGAGTTGGGAGAAAATATTTTTTTAGGTGATGCAACGGAATCAGAAGTTTTAAAGGAGATAGGAACCAACAGGGCAAATGTTGTTGTTGCAGTTACAGGAGATGATGATGTCAATTTGATAGTTTGTCAGATGGCAAAAATTATGTATATGACGCCCAGAACAATTGCGAGAATTTCAAATCCAAAAAATGAAGATATATTTTTGACGTTGGGTATTGATAACATTGTAAATACAACCCAGATTGTAAATTCATTGATTGAAAAAGAAGTTGATGCAAATATGATAGTTCCGATACTTGATATAAAAGGGAGTAATGCAGAGATAGTTGAAACAGAACTTTCATCAAATTCCCCACTTGTAAACAAGGCGATAAAAGATATTAAATTACCGGAAGAAAGTTTAATTGTTTCAATTTTAAGAGAAGGACAGGTTATATTCCCCCATGGCAATACTGTGCTTCAAAAAGATGATACGATTATGATATTGATATCAAAAGATAAGATGGATATTTTAAGACAGATATTATGAGAATATATTCTCATATTAATACTTCTAAATTAAATAAGTTTTTACTTTTATATTGTATATCAGTTTCATTTTTATTTATGTTTACAATGCTTTTTTATTGTAAATTTAATTTTTCAGCTCCGCTTGATGATGCTTTTATTTATTTTCAATATGCAAGAAATACGGCTTTCGGACATTTTTTCGAATATGTGAAAGGCGAAGGTTATTCGTCCGGGGCCACAAGTTTTATTTATATATTTTTTTTAATGCCTTTTATATATATATTTAAAGGTCAATTTATTATAATCGCGACTTATATTATAGGCGGGGCATGCTTATTTATTTCCGGATATTTTTTATATAAATTTACATATGAACTTACACAAAATGAAAAATTATCTTTTTGGGGTGTAATATTATTAATTTCAAATGGAAATATTTTATGGGGATTTTTTTCTGGAATGGAAATATGTTTGATTTTTGTTGCAATTATTATATCGCTTTATTACATTTTCGTATCAAAAGAAATTTATAAAAAAATTTTAGCACTTTGTTTTCTATCATTAATAAGACCAGAAAGTTATATACTTGTTTTAGTTTTTTTTATAACCAGAATTTTTAACAGAATTTATAATAAAAAAGAAAAATTATTACCTTTTATCATTCCTGTTATTACCGGTTTTATTTATTTTTTGTTAAACAAAATTTTTACAGGCGATTTTATGCCAAATACCATGCGTGCAAAATCTAATTTTTCATTATATTATTTTGATTATGTTGAGATGATAAAACACGGCTTGGTTTTTTATCTGCAATTCTTAAAAGATATTTTTAATGGTGAAAAAGAACATTATTTTTTACATTATTCATTTTTCTTTTTTTTATTGGGAATTTTGCCAGGCATTGCAAAAGAAATTAAAAATAAAAAAATAGAGATTTTCACTACTTCTTTTTTTTGGTTTTTTATAGGGGTTATGTCAACAATGTTCTCAAGTTTTGCATCTGTTCATAACTATAGATATACCATGCCTTTTACAATAATTTTTGTTCCATTTTTAATTAATGGTTTAAAATTTATTTTAGAAAGTTTAAAGATAATTAAAAATAATTTAATCGTATCTGCTGTTTTAAGTGTTTTTATTTTTTTTAATATTTTTACTTTTTTTGCAAATTTAATTAATTTTGGCAGAGATTGCAATGCTATTTATTCTCAATCAATTCAGGCAGGAAATTGGTTGAGTAAAAATTTAAAAGATAAAAAAGTGGCGATCAATGATATTGGAGCGATACAATATTTTTTTAATGGTAAAATTTTTGATCTTGTTGGGCTTGCAACAAATCATCAGGCAATTAATTTCAGGAATGGTTTGCCGGGTGTTTTTGAAGCATTGGAACAAGTGAAACCCGAATATTTTATGATTCATATAGGATGGTTTAACTATGAACCTTATACTGTTTTTAAAAAACCTAAGTTAGTAGAATTTTCAATAGAAAGGGAACCACCATATTATGTAATTGGTTCTCCGGAAATTTGTTTTAAAACAGATATTTCACTTTTTAATAGCGGAGACTTTATGTTAGAAGATTTCACCGAAAATGGAAATTTTATATTAAAGGATAAGATAGATGTTTGTGATATTATTAGCGAGAAAGAACATTCATATAAAATATGGGTAAAATGGCATGGCGAATATCCAGGAACAGAACTTTATGAAGAAGATTATAAAAATACAGGAAAAAAAATAATTGATGCAGGTAGAATCACAAGTGGTGGAGAGCAATTTAAAATCAGAAATTTAAAACCAAGTATAGATACAAAAATAATAATTAGAACTTATAAAAATCCGAAAAATATATTGAATATTTATTTAAATAACAAAAAAATTGGGGAATGGATTTTGAAAGAGAGTCAAGGTTTTTCTGAAAATGAATTTTTAATAAAAGGAGATTTGATAAAAAATAAAGAAGAAATTATAAAACTTGAAGTTGTATCAAAAAACAGGTATAATAGTTTTTACTATTTCATTTTACAAAAGAAAGATCAAGGAGAAAAATGAATAAAATTTTTAATAATATAAAAGGATTGCCTTTTAATTTATTGCTTTTTGTTTTAAGTGCTATTTTTATTTTTCAGGTGGCAATGGTTATGTTTTATAGTAATAATGTAATTACATTTTCAAATAAATATAGTTATTATTCTATAAACAGAGCAGCTGATTTTGCTGATGCCAATTTTACATCTATGAAGTTTGATATAAATTTTAATAAAGAAATAAATGGTTTCCTTTATCCTTTTTTAGTTTCTTTTTTTTATAAAATAACAGGGAAAAACAATATAGTTCCATTACTTTATGTTTTAATATTTATTATTTTTTTAATAATATCAATTATTTTTTATATTGTTTCAGAAAGATTTTTAAGTAAGGAGATTTCTATTTTTGCAACAATGTTTTTTGTAACTTCTATGCCAGTGATTATTTCAATATATAGCGGCACAGATGTTATATTGACTTTTTTACTCATTGCTTTAAATATTTACTTTTTAATTTTTGATGTGGAAAGGAAGCAATATAAAGGAGCGTTGATAACATCTTTTTTACTTTTCCTTTGCAGTTTCACTGCTATGATTTTTGGTTTTATTTCAATTATTTATGTTATCTTTAAGTTTTTTCAGAAAAGTATAAAAAGAAATTATAGCAAATCACTCGCAATTGTTTTTGCTATTTTTTTAGTAATTTGTTCAATATTTTTTTATTATGTTTTTGCTGAAAAACAGGATATTCAAAAAACGCCTTTTTTTGAAACAAAAACATTTTTTGTAGATACTTTTTTAAAAGATGGTTTTCTATGGTCAAAACTTTTTGCTTCATTTGTGGGATTATTTTTTTATATTGGAATTTTTATTAAAGTTTTTTCTGATATTAAAAATAGAGAAATAACTTTTAATATTTATTCTTTATTTTTAACAATTGCCGTTTTATTAGTTGAATTTTTTTCCACATTTTCAAGAGAAACTGAAACGCTTTTTTTTATTTCGCCTTTTTCTTTTGTTTTTATTTTATATACATCTTACGGGTTATACTATTTTTCTTTAATATTTATAAGAGAAAAAGGTATAAATAAAAATATTCTTTTTTGGGGATTGTTTTTGTTTATAATATTTTTTAATATAATTCTGGTTTTTAATAAAACCGTAGAACAGAATAATAACATAAGATTTATAGCAAACGAATTTTATATACAAAAATTTATGGAGAAATAAAATGATTAAGGTATTAAATAAAATTTTTAAAGGTCCATTTACAATTGTTTTGTTTTCAATATTTTTTGCAATTATTGGTCAGTATTTTTTATTTTATAAAAAATTTTTAAGTTCAGGATTGATTTTCTATGCCTTGGCTATTATTTTCTTTATTCTCGCTGATAAAATATCACAAAAGAAAAAAGAATCTTTTGATGATATTTTTTATGATCCAACCAGAGAAAGAATAGATAAAAAAACAGAAATTTTACTTTTTACTATAATTCTTTTAATCGGAATATTTTTCAGGGTTTATATGATAACTGAAATACCTTCCGGCTGTTACAGAGATGAAGGGCAGAACGGAAATGAAGCATTAAATATATTAAATGAAATAGAATTAGATGGAACAAAATTACCGGTATATATAGACAGAAATACCCAGAATGCGGCTATGTATATGTATTTTATTGCGGTTTTTTTTAAATTTTTTGGAGTTGGAGTTTTACAAATTCGTTTAGTTTCAGTTGTTCTTGCAATATTAACAATCCCTGCATTTTATTTTCTTTTAAGGTATCTTTTTGGAGTAAAAATTGCTTTAATTGGCAGTTTTCTTCTTGCTGTTTTAAGATGGTATGTTAATTTCAGCAGAATAGGTTTTTTGGGTGTTTTTACTGTTTTTGTATTTATCCTTATTTTATATTTTTTATACAGAGCATATAAAGAAAGTAGGATGGGTGATTTTATTTTATTAGGTTTTACAATGGCATTTTCCCTTTATTCCTATATTGCAGCAAGGTTAATACCAGCAGGATTAATTTTATTTTTTGTTTATCTTTTTTTTAGGAATATATTGTTTATAAAAAATAATTTTAAAAAAATAATTTTTTCAATTGTCGTTTTTATTATTATTTTTGCTCCTCTGGCAAATTACATAATAAAAAATCCCCAACTTTTTATGCGTAGAACAGCAACGGTTTCTATTTTTAATAAAGGCATTTTAGAAGCAATGGGTGGAGTTTATGTTAATAAAGATGGAAAGGCAAAACATCCTATTGAACTTTATACAAAAAATTTAACAAATACTTTGTTAATGTTTAATTACTTTGGAGACGGAAATCCAAGACATAATTATGGAAGAAAGCCAATGCTTGATTTTATAACCGGTATATTTTTTGCCCTTGGATTTTTGTATAGCATAATTAAATTTTATAAACCTTTTTATTTTATTTTGCTATCACTTTTTATTGCTTTACTTCAAGCGGGGCTTTTCTCAATAGAATCGCCACAGGCATACAGAACTATTCCCATAATACCACTTGTTATTATTTTTGTTTGTATCAGTATTGCCAAAATCTGGGAATATTGTAAAGAGCAATTCAAATATAATTTAAATCACATTCTTATTGGCGTCACTTCCGCACTTTTAGTATATATTGCTTATGATAATTATGACCAGTATTTTAATAAATGGGCAAATGACCATGGAGCATGGGCTGAATTTTCAACGGATGAATGGCATATGGGAAAATATGTTCATTCTTTAGGTCCTGATTGGACTGCAATTGTTGTGCCTGGCTGGGCTGAAAGTTATACTTTTGAATTTATGACATATCCATACAGAAATTATATTAAATTTGACCCATCGGAATGGATTCCTATCAAAGCAAAAATTTTTAAGAATTTTGTTTATATTCTTGATACTTCATATCTTCCACTTGTTTCTGTTTTGCAAAAGATGTATCCAGGTGGCAGATATGTGGATTTTAAACATAAATATCAAAATAGAATTTTATATTTTGCTTATGAAGTGCCTTATGAGGAAGTAAAAAGATATCAGAATAAAGAAATAAAAAATGGTTTAACTGGCTACTATTACCGTGATGACCATACAAAAGATTTAAAAGATATAAATAATCATTGGACTACCAGACCGATATTTGTAAGATTAGATCCATTTATTTTGTTTAACTGGACCGTTGATCCAATTTTAGGACCTTTTTCTGTAAAATGGGTTGGCAAGATAAAAATTGAGAAAGAAGGCGATTATTTATTTATGACTCGCTCTAATGATTATTCTGATTTATTTATTGATGGGAAACAAATTCTTATGAATCCAGGTGGAAAGGGAAGTTTAAACGAAGCCAGAGGTCATATATCGCTTAAAAAAGGTTTTCATAATATTATGGTGAGATATTATGAAAGTGTCCAATATTCAAAAATGCAATTATGGTGGAAATCATCCGATTCTGATTCTTTTGATATAATACCGAGTGAAATTTTATATCCGGAAGATTTTAAATAAAAGGATAATTGAATATGGCGATTAAGAAAAAAAAGAAAAAAAAAGTTGTTGTAATAATGCCAGCATATAATGCAGCAAAGACACTTGAAAAAACATACAGGGATATTCCAAAAAACGTTGTTGATGAAATAATTCTGGTAGATGATGTCAGCAAAGACCAGACAGTTGAAATAGCAAAAAGGTTAGGGATAAAAGTTTTTGTTCATATACAGAACAGAGGATATGGTGGAAATCAAAAAACCTGTTATATAGAAGCATTAAAAAGTAGGGCTGATATAATAGTTATGCTCCATCCTGATTATCAGTATGATTCGCGTCTTATACCATTCATGATTTCTCCGATAGAGTTAGGTTATGCCGATTTTGTTTTAGGCTCAAGGATGTTAGGTCATGGTGCGATGCAGGGCGGCATGCCTTTTTATAAATACTGGGCAAATAAGATTTTAACATTTATTGAAAATTTATGTTTTAGAAAACATTATTCAGAACTTCATAGCGGGTTTAGAGCATATAGCAGGAAAGTTTTAATGACAATTCCTTTTACCCTTAATTCAGATGATTTCGTTTTTGATACAGAAGTTATTGCACAGATTGAGATGTTTAAATTTCCAACATCGGAAATACCCGTTCCTACCAGATATTTTAAAGAAGCATCATCAATTAATTTAAAAAGAAGTATTATTTATGGATTACAGACATTAAAAGTTATGTTGCAGTTTTTATTGCATAAATTTGGGATAAAAAAATATGATAAATTTGAAAAAAAACTTTTAGATGTTATAAGTCCTTTTTATGCAAAACAAATATTAAAAGCAGAGAAACGGAGAAAATGATAAAAAAAAAGAGATTTTACATAGGTATTATAGTAACCCTGATATGTCTTTATTTTGTTTTCAGAGGAATTGATTTTAATGAACTTTTGGGTATATTAAAAAAAACTAATTTACTTATTCTTGGCTTAACAGTTATAATTTATATTATAGGGTATTATATAAGGGCAATAAGATGGCATTTTATTTTAAAACATATTAAAGAATTTAAATCTTCAGAACTTTTTCCTTATCTTGTTATGGGTTTTATGTTTAATAATATACTACCTGCAAGAGCAGGAGAATTTATAAGGGCCTATATTACAGGTGAAAAAAAGGGAATATCTAAGTCATCCACCTTTGCTTCTATAATTATAGAAAGAGTTTTTGATGGGTTGATTATGATATTTTATTTTATTCTCGGTTATTTATCTTTTAATATTGTTCAGAATCAGGTAAAAACTCCAATTTCTTTTGAACTTTTTGGTAAAATTATGACAATAAAAGAAGCGGTTATGATATTTGCAATTGCCGGTAGTTTAATTTTTATAGGATTTTTTATAGTCAGTTTACTTTTATTATTTAAAAAAGAACCAACAGTTAATTTTTTACATAATATAATGAAAAAATTCCCGGGAAAATTGGCAGAAAAATTTTTAAAATTTATAGATACATTTATTGAAGGATTGGGAGTTTTGAGAAATAAAAAAGATTTGATAATTGTTTTTATCTATACGTTTTTCGCCTGGGGAGTTGAGGTTTTTACATATTATTTAATGGCTTATGCAATGAAGATTGAGATTAACTTTTTTGTAGTTTGTTTGATAATGGCAGTTGCAAATTTTGCTATAATGGCCCCTTCTACTTCTGGAGGGGTAGGCCCATTTGAATTTTTCGGTGTGGGAGTTATGCTTATTTTTGCATATACAAAAGAAGTTGCTGTATCCTATATAATACTTATTCATTCCATGATACTTTTACCAATAATATTTTTGGGAATAATTTTTGTTTTTACAGAAGGATTAAATTTCGGTAAATTAATAAAAACTAAAAAGGAGGAAGAAAATTATGAAAAAAATTAAATTTTTGTTTTCTTTATTTTTATTTTTTGTTTTAGTTATTAATTTTTTATCATGCACAGAAACAACTAAAAAGAAGGAAACAAATAAAAACGGGAAACCCATAGCAGTTATTGTTACAGATAGAGGGGTTATAAAATTTGAATTTTTTGAAAAAGATGCACCAAATACTGTTGAAAATTTTATAAAACTCACTGAAAAAGGATTTTATAACGGACTTACTTTTCATAGAGTTGAACCGGGTTTTGTAATTCAGGGTGGCGATCCCAATGGCAATGGAACAGGGGGACCTGGTTATACAATTAAAGCAGAATTTAATAAAAGACCACATTTAGATGGCACAGTTGCAATGGCAAGAGCAGCGCATCCTGATTCTGCCGGAAGTCAGTTTTATATCTGCCTTGCACCACAGCCATTTTTAGATGGAAAATATACTGTTTTTGGACAGGTTATAGAAGGATTAGATGTTGTCCATAAGATACAGGTTGGGGATGTAATGAAGAAAGTGTATATAGAATATAAATAAAACCCCTGACGAATGCCGAATATTGAATGAAAAGATATTGATGAAAGGTCTTGATTATGATGAAATACTATACTGGGAATGAACATATTTCATTAATCAATATAGATGAGGATTTAACAATAAATGGACTTAGTTTTTTAAGTATGGGGTTAAATGGCAATATATTTCTTGACTGTTCTATAAGGCAAAAGTTAATTGTTAATAATTATGAATTTAATTTGAATGTTGGAAAATTTGATTATAAAAACTACTGGATACCTGAATTAAAAATACAAAATAATTTTTTTTCTGTTTCATATAATGTTTTTGCGCCAAAAGATAAAAGAGGTTTTATAAAAAGTATAAGAATAAAAAATACTTCAAAAGAAAAAATAAATATAAAATTAAAGCAAGAATTTATTTTAAAGAATATATTTTTAAATATAAATACATCATATAAGATAAATCCAGAAATAAGAATAACATTTAATGAATGGTTTAAAAATATTGCAGTTACAGCTATAGAAAAGGGAATTATTTTTTCACTGGCATTAGGGGCTGATTTTTCTTTTGAATACAAAATTTTTAACAATAATATTTTGATGACTTCTGATTTATCAATTGAAAGCCAGGAAGAAAAAGAGATAAATTATTTTTTTGGTATTGGAGCAGAAGATATGGCTGCCTTTTCATCAAATGTATATTTTGAAAGACAAAAAGTAGCAAATCTTTTTAACGAACTTGAAAGCTGGCTTTATAAAAATATAAGAATTTTTCAGAATAAAAATATAGAGAAAATATATAATACAAATTTATTTTTTAACTATTTTTTTACAAATGGAATTACAATTGATACAGAAGAATTGGTTTGTGTAACATCAAGGTCTCCCGAATATTATGTGAGCGGAGCATACTGGGATAGGGATATTTTTTTATGGAGTTTTCCAGCTATACTTGATATGGATGTTAATAAGGCAAAATTGATACTTGAATATGGGTTTAAAATTCAGGGTAAAAATTTTGGTGTTCATTCAAGATTTATAAATGGTAATACTTTAGAATGCGGTTTTGAACTTGATGAATTATGCGCACCATTTATGGCTCTCGAAAGTTATATAAAAAAAACAGGTGATTTTGATTTTTTGAAAAAATATTTTATTTTAGAAATATTAAATAGTGCTAATGATAAATTTAAAAAATGGAAACACACGAATTATTTTATTTATGCAACGGAATTAAGACCATCTGATGATATGGCGACTTATAAATATAATACCTATGATAATGTATTAACATGGAGAACTTTTAAATCAATTGCTTATCTTTATAAAATTTTAGGCAATAAAAAGCAGGTATTATATTTTAATAATTTATCCCGGAAATTAATTAAGGATATAAAAAGATTTGCTTTTATAGTTAAGGAAAAAATAATTGCTTATGAATTTGATACAAAAAATAATTATATATTATATGAAGAACCAGCAGGCAGTTTGAAGTTGCTTTATTATTATGGTTTTTTAGAAAAAAATAACATCTATTATAAAAATACTTTAAGATGGATATATTCTGAAAAAAATAAATATTTTTTTAAAAAATCTAATTTTAAAGAAACTGGTTGCATTCATGCTACACAGCCTTGGCCATTATCTGCGGCAAATTCTATTTTTGTGCCTAATTATGAAAAATTCGGTATAGATTTTTTTAAAAATGTAAAAATGGATAATTTTTATGCTTGTGAAAGTGTTGATGAGAATAAAGGAACATCAAAAACAGGAAAAGCATTTGCAACAGCTGCAGGATTTATTGTAAAGGCATTGAAAAATATTTTCGATGTATGATTTTAAAAATGGGAATTGATAGTTGCTTATAGCCGAAAGTTGTTTGACTATTGAAAAAATTTTGTCTCTTGCCGAATGTTAAATAAAAACATTGTCGTTTTATGAATATCAAATTTCGGTTTAAAGACAGAGACATTTAAAAAGTGTCATATATTGGATAAAAATAATTTTTAATTTGTTTTATAATTTATGCATGAAAAAAAGATTTTGTCGAATGGTGGGTAATAAGAGGTAAGAACAAGGTAATAGTTCAGCCAACAGAAGTCTGCCTGTAAAAGTGTGACTACCAGTAAGAAAACGCCTGACGATGTCATTCTTAGAAAGCCGAAAGAGGAATATAAAATTTGAAATAAGAACCTATGAGGCTTAAGGAAGCAATCTGGCAGTTAAAAGCGGAAGCAAATAAGCAGAGAAGGCAATCGGTAATAAAAGATAGATTTCTTTGTCAGGCTCAATAAGTAGTACAATAGGAGATAAAGGTTATCGTTCGCATGACTTTAAAATGACAGAGCAAGAGATTTATATCTGGACAAATTTTGTTTTGCCAACGGCTAAATTATTACGTGGCCAGTAGACAAATGTCAAATGTTAGTTGTTCTCTGTTATCTATTAGATATTAATTGTAGTATGCTAATTTAAAAAATAATATAAAATTTAAGATGATTGACGTAAAGGAATAAAAATATTATAATCATAACAAATCTTAATTTTGAGGTTTAAATTGAAATTGAAAACTTTAATTATAACTGGTGGAAATAAATTAAAAGGAAAAGTAACTGTAAGTGGTTCTAAAAATGCTACCTTGCCTATAATGGCGGCAAGTTTATTAGGCAAAACACCTTCCAGTATCAACAATATACCACTTGTAAGAGATATTTACACTATGTCTTCATTACTGCAAACTTTTGGAACAAAAGTTAAAATAAAAAACCATTCAATTATTATTGATCCTTCTGAAATAAATAATTATAAAGCGCCTTATGAGATAGTAAGAAAAATGAGGGCTTCTATTTATGTTTTAGGTCCTTTTGTTGCTAAATATAAAAGAGCAAAAGTTTCAATGCCAGGTGGATGCGCAATTGGTTTAAGACCCATAGACCTTCATATCAAAGGCATAAAAAAATTAGGCGCTAAAATAAAAATGAAACATGGTTATGTAGTTGCAGAAGCAAAAAAACTAAAAGGTGCAAAAATTGTTTTTGATAAGGTAAGTTTAGGAGCGACAATAAATTGTCTTTTAGCCGCTGTTCTTGCAGAAGGAACGTCGGTTTTTATAAATGCATCAAAAGAACCGGAAGTTGCGGATACAATTAAATTTTTAAAAACTATGGGCGCTGATATAAAAGGAGAAGGAACCTCAACTCTTATTATAAATGGTGTCAGGGAGTTAAATGGAGTTTCAGAATATAATGTTATACCAGACCGTATAGAAGCTGCAACTTTAATTATTGCAGCGGTTATGACGAAAGGAAATGTTTTAGTTGAAAATTTAATGCCTGAACATTTAACAGTTTTTTTTGAAAAACTAAAAGAAGCAGGTGCAAAATTTAAAATATTAAATAATTCTGTTCACGTGTTTCCACATAAAGGACAACTCCAAGCCGTGGATATAATAACTGAACCTTATCCTGGATTTCCAACTGATATTCAGGCACAATGGATGGCTTTGATGACAATTGCCAAAGGGAATTCAGTTATAAAAGAAACAATATGGGAAAATAGGTTCATTCATGTTTTAGAACTCAATCGTATGGGCGTAGATATAAAAATAGAAGGGAATACAGCAATAGTAAAAGGGGTAAATGAATTAAGCGCTGCAGATGTAATGGCGTCTGATTTAAGGGCATCTGCCGCTCTTATAATTGCAGGTCTTATAGCAAAGGGTGACACTTATATAAGAAGAATTTATCATCTTGAAAGAGGATATGAAAACTTTTATAATAAACTAAGAGGATTAGGAGCAAAAGTGAAAATTAAAATGGAGAATACCATATGAAGGTTCAGCTTATATTAATTTTATGCGGGATAGCAATTTTTATTATTACTTCTTTTTTTTCTGCTTTTATTGCATATTTTTATGAAATAAATGCAACTTTAATTTTTATAGCATTATTAATAGAAGCAGTAATAATTTTTATTACTACAACATATTTTTTGAAAAAATATCACGAATATAAAATATCAAATATAATCAATTTAATCAAAAATGATAAACTGGATGGAATTCAATTAGAAAGAGATAAGGACTTATTAAATATAAAAAAAATTATAGATGAAATTAAAAAAGAATCAAAAGAACAGCAAAACAAAGAAAAAGAAAAAATAGAAGATATTTTAATATTATTACGAAATATAAAATCCTTAATAGAAGAAAGAATAGTTGAAAATGAAGAGAGTAAAACTGTTATAATAAGTATAAAGGATTATTTTTATTTTGATTCAAAAATTTTTGATAAAATTAAGACAATAGGGCTTGAAATTAAAAACACATCAAAAAATATTGATTTTGAAACACATAATATTTTAAATGATACAAAAAAGCAATTAAGTTTAGCATCTAATGGTGTAAAAGCTATAGGTAAGGGAATACAGAGTATAAATGAATTAAAAGCATCAATTTTTTCATCTACTAAAATAATAGAAGAATTGATAGAAATGTCAAAGAGGATAAATAATTTTGTTACTACCATTGCGGATTTTGCCAAAAAAACAAATCATTTAGCTCTAAATGCCGGGATAGAAGCTGCGCGTGCAGGAGAAGCAGGAAAAAGTTTTTCTGTTGTAGCAGAAGAGATCAAACAACTTGCAACAAATTCAAATAAGTCAGCAGAAGAAATTACACAGATACTTAAAAATATAAGAGAACGAACAGCGGAAGTTATTGAAATGATACGAATAACAGAAAAAATAGAGGATAATATATTAACATTTTATAAGACAGGGGATATTTTTATTGATATAGTAAAAGATGTAAAACGAATAGAAAAAACAGTCGGGAATGTTTCCGAATATTCCAATGAACATTATATTGATAGTGAGTTACTTTTTAAGATAATAACAGATACAACGAAAAAGTTAAATGAATATATTGATAAATCAACTAAATTGGAATTCAATTTAAATACAATTTTTGAAAATACCACAATGCTTCAACACAAAATTGGAGATGCTATCAATAAAATAGAAAAAATTCTTATATAAAGGGATAAAATTATGGAAGAAGAAAAAAATAAAACAGAAGCAGATTTTCAAATAGAAAAGTTAAAAAAGTTAAAACAGGAAAAAGAAGAAAAAAATAAAAAATTAATGATAGACGCCATGGATTTACCACGGGTAAGTGAAAAGATAAAGGTTTCAAAACACAAAAATCAACGTTATATTTTAATAGAAAAAGAAATTTATGAAAAAATTCATAGAATATTATCAGATATAAATAAAAATAAATTATCAGGAAAAATCAGCAAAAAAAAATTTATAAATAAAACACTAAAAGAAGTCCTTTTTTATTTAGAAAAGGAAAAAATAGATAATTTAACGGATATAAATAAAATTTTTAAAAATTTATAATTTATGGAAACGCTTGAAGGATTACTTATAAAAAAGAAAAAAGTTATTACGATTTTATATAAATTAGCAATAAGGTTTAAAAATACAATAATGTCAAATAACGCTAAAAGTTTGGTTTCTTATATAGAACGTCGTGAAAAAATGCAAAATGAGTTAAATTTAATTAATTCAGCAATAGAAAAGATATTTTTAATTACTAAAAAAGATGTTGGAAATATCGGTAAAATTATAGAAATAAATTTATTATTAAATGAATTAATAAAAATTGAAAAAGAAAATGAAATACTGTTAAACCAGACATTAGAGTTAATAACAGGAAGTTATATAAATAATTATAAAAAATTTAAAAAATAAAACAATGTTTCATTATTAAAGAAACCATAAAAAACTATTGACAAATAATATAAATTTAAGTATTATAATATTTACTTAAACAGAGGAAAAATTTTTTAAATTAGACGACAAAAAAAGGAGTCGTTTTATGATAGATGCAATTTTTTCAAGTGAAATATATCAAATTTTAGAAAAATCTTTGAATGCTGCTTCTCAACAACACAAACTTATAAGTAATAATATAGCCAATGTTGATACACCAGGATATAAAACATCTGAAGTTGTATTTCAAAGTAAATTACAGGAAATTTTGAATAATAAAGACAAGAACTATTTTCCCTTGAAAATAACTCATCCTAAACATATTCCTCTGCTGCCTGATATAAATATAAATAATATTGAACCTGAAACAATAACAAGAGCAGAAACAACATCAAGAAACGATGGTAATAATGTTGATATAGATATGGAAATGTCAAAACTCGCAGAAAATACAGCGTATTATTCCACTCTCGCACAACTTATGTCTTTAAAATTAACAATGCTGAAAGATGCAATTAGTGAAGGGAGGCGCTAAATAAATGAGTTTATTCAATTCATTCGCAATAAGTGCTTCTGGATTAACAGCAGAAAGATTAAGAATGGATATTATATCAAATAATATTGCAAATGCAAATACGACAAAAACTTTAGAAGGCGGTCCATATATCAGGCAGAGGGTTATTTTTGAACCACGCGGAGAAAAACTCGGATTTTTAGTTCCTTTTATGTTTGAAAAGAATAAAAGGATAAGTCAATTTCAGGGCGTAAAGGTTACAGGAATAATAAAAGACCCAACACCTCCGAGATTGGTTTATGATCCAGGACATCCTGATGCAGATAAAGATGGTTATGTGGCAATGCCAAATGTAAACATTGTAAAAGAAATGGTTGATATGATTTCTGCTACGCGTGCTTATGAGGCAAATGTAACTGCTATTAATTCTGCAAAAACAATGGCTGCAAAAGCTCTGGATATTGGGAAAATATAATCTTTAAGGAGTAAATAAATGGCTGATTTAAGTATAAATAATTTAGTTGGTATAGAAAATATAACAGGAGTAAAACCTACAATAGGAATACCAGAGTCAATTTTAAAACCTTCTTTAGAAACAGAAAAAACAACAAAAATTGATTTTGGTAATTTCCTTGAAAATGCTATTAAAACTTTAAGTGATACTCAGATAACAGCTGACGAAGCAATGGCAAAATTAGCAGCAGGTGAAAATATAGAATTACATAATGTTATGCTCGCGACAGAAAGAGCAGCTCTTACATTACAATTTGCATTGCAGTTAAAGAATAAAATAACAGAAGCATATCAGGAAATTATGCGTATGCAAATATAATTAAAAAGATTTAAAAATTAATTTATAAATAAAACGAGGTGTCATAGTGAACGAATTTTTAATTAGATTATGGGAAAAGTTAAAAAACTGGTGGACAGGTTTAAATTTCACAATGAAAGTTTTATGGAGTGTTTTCCCTTTAACATTAATTGTTGGTTTGATAATTATCGGTTTATGGGCAACCAAGCCCAATTATATACCGCTTTTTAGCAATCTTTCTGCAGAAGATGCAGGAATTATAGTGCAAGAATTAAAAGACCAGAAAATTCCTTATAAACTTGAAGCTGGTGGAAAAACTATTTTGGTTCCAGTAAAAAATGTTTATAATACCCGTTTAGAACTTGCAACAAAGGGATTGCCAAAAGGGGGCGGTGTTGGCTTTGAAATATTTGATAAGACTAATCTGGGGATCACTGATTTTACACAAAGGGTTAATTTCGTAAGAGCACTAGAAGGGGAACTGAATAGAACAATAAATAATATAGATGTCATACAGGAAACAAAAGTTCATCTTGTTATTCCAAAAAAAGAACTTTATGAAGAGAAAGAAAAAGAACCAACAGCATCAATCCTTGTAAAATTAGTTCCTGAAGCAAAATTAAATTATGACCAGATTAAAGGGATAGTTCATCTTGTTTCAAGTTCTGTGGAAGGTTTAAAACCTATAAATGTTACTATAGTTGATTCAAAAGGTGAAGTTTTAAGTGATATGATAAGAGAAGAATTATTAGAAGAAGGTGAAGGATATTCATATTCCAAACAATTAAGACTTACAAATCAGCAGATAAGAATTCAGAAAGAGTTTGAAAAAGATGTTCAGCAAAGAGTTGAAACAATGCTGGCAAAAGTTATAGGAAGCAGCAGGGCAACAGTAAGGGTTCATGCAGAACTTAATTTTAATCAGGTTGAAAAAAAAGATGAAACATATGAACCTATAATTAGTGGAAAAGGCATTTTGAGGAGCGCAAAAAGAAATTTAGAATCCTATACAGGTGTCGGAGTTTATCCTGGCGGAGTTCCAGGAACAGATTCTAATATACCAGGTTATAAATCAGTTGTAAGCGGAAACTCGCAATATACCAAATCAGAATCAACTGAAAATTATGAAATAACAAAGAAAGAACAGCATATAATAGAACAGGTTGGCGGTGTTAAAAGAATGTCTGTTGCGGTAATAGTTGACAATTTACAGCCGCAACAAGTTGCCTCAATAAAAAATGCAGTGATTGCTGCCGCGGGACTTGATTTAACAAGAGGGGATCAGGTCGCTGTTGAAAATATTTCGTTTGATAGGTCAACAGAAAAAGCAGAGCAGTTTAAGATGCAAATTTCTGCAAGAGAAAAATATATGACAACGCTTGTTAGTTTAGCAGTAATCATAGGTATATTGTTATTTGCTCTGATATTCTTAAAGTCAACTTTAAAACCAAAAGCAATAAGAGAAAAATTAAGACGGCAGATAGAACTTGCTGCAAAGGAAGTAAAAGAAGAAGAAGAAATAGAAGTGCCACTGGAAGCTGTTCCTTCTGCAGCAGAACTTGCCGAAGCGCAGAAACGTGCTGAAATGAAAAGACAAATTACAAAAATTGCAAGAGAAAATCCTAAAATTATTGTTCAATTAATTAAACGCTGGATAACAGAAGAAAAGAGGTGAAGTTAATATGCCTTTGTCAGGAGAACAAAAAGCAGCTGTTCTTTTAATAACGTTAGGACCGGATTTATCAGCAGAAGTTTTTAAAAATTTAAGTGATGAACTCGTAGAACAACTTACATTACAGATAGCAAATACGAAAAAAGTAACTCCGCAGGACAGGGATTCTGTTTTGGAGGAAAGTTACCAATTGGCACTTGCAGAGGAATATATTTCACAGGGGGGCATTGATTATGCCCGTGAACTTTTAGAAAAAGCACTCGGAGAACAAAAGGCAGTTGAGATATTGAACAGGTTGCAGGGTGCTTTGCAGATGACACCTTTTGATTTTATAAAAAGGACAGATCCACAGCAGATACTTAATTTTATACAAAATGAACATCCCCAAACAATAGCGCTTGTTCTTGCTCATCTTTCCCCAGATCAATCAGCAACTATACTTTCATCTTTGTCACCTGAAATCCAGGTAGATGTTGCAACAAGAATTGCAACAATGGACAGAGCAACGCCAGAGGTAATAATGGAAGTAGAAAAAGTTTTAGAAAGAAGGGTAGCTTCTGTTTTTACTCAGGAATTTGCATCCGCAGGCGGTGTTAGAAATGTTGCAGAAATGTTAAATAGGGTTGATAGAAGTGCGGAAAAAGCGATTATGGAAAAATTAGAAGAACAAAATCCAGACCTTGCTGATGAAATAAAGAGACTTATGTTTGTTTTTGATGATATACTTTTACTTGATGACAGGACAATACAGCAAATATTAAGAGAAATTGATTCAAAAGATCTCGTATTAGCATTAAAAGGTGCATCAGAAGAATGTAGAAATAAAATATTAAAAAATATGTCAAGCAGGGCAAGGCAGATGATATTGGAAGATATGGAAGTTATGGGGCCTGTAAGATTAAAAACTACAGAAGAAGCACAGCAAAAGATAGTAAATGTCATAAGACAGTTAGAAGAAATGGGCGAAATTGTAGTTGCACGCGGAGGGGAGGAAGAAATATTTGTATAAAAATATTTATAAAGATGGAGAATATAATTTAAAAGGGGCTTTTAAATTAACTGGAGCTTTTCTTGCTAGAAAAGAAAAATTAATGTCGCAGAATCTACAAAAAGAAAAAGATATAAAAGAACAAATTATTGACTTAGAAACCCAAATTAAATCTTTAAAAGATCAGATTAAGGAAAAAAAGGAAGAACTTAATAATCTTACAGAGCAGGCAAATAGTGTTTTAGAAAATGCAAAAACAAAGGCAGAATTATTACTTTCTGATGCTGAAAAACAAGCAAATGAACTTAAAGAACAACAGAAAAAAATAGGTTATGAAGAAGGATTTGATAAAGGATATTACGAAGGTTTAGAAAAAGGCAAAGCAGAGGTTTCAAATAAATATAAAGAACTAATAGAAACCCTAAAAAATATATTAGAAAGTGCAAAACTGGAAAAACAAAAGTTGATATCAGGTGCTGAAGAAGATATAGTAAATTTATCAGTAGAAATAGCACGAAAAATAATACATCAAGAAATATCTACAAATAAAGAAAAAATTTTAGAAATAGTTAGAGAAGCAATTAAAAAAATAGAAGATAAAGAAAAAATTATCATATATGCCAATCCCGAAGACCTTGAATTGATCAGATCCCATCGCGAAAATTTTAAACAAATTATTGACACGGATGAATTGCATATAATGCCTGATGAATTACTTAAAAGCGGTGAATGTAAAGTGGAATCTAAAAGCGAAATAATTGATACAGATATTGATTTTCAATTAGGTGAAATAAAAAAGAAATTACTACGTAAGAAATGAAGCGAAGGGAAAAATGTCTTTTATTGATTTAAAAAAATTTACTGAAAAACTTTCTAAAATTGAAACCTTAAAAACAAATGGTAAAGTAACTCAGATAATTGGACTTGTAATTGAAGCATCTGGATTGCAGGGTTCATTGGGAGAAGTTTGTAATATCATATCCAGAAATGAAGAGGTTGTAATAAAAGCAGAAATTGTTGGTTTTAAAGAAGGTAAAATTTTACTTATGCCGCTTGGCGATTTACATGGTATAGGTCCTGGTGCAAAAGTTCTTTCTACTGATGAAACATTTACAGTTCCTGTTGGTGAAGGGTTATTAGGAAGAATTTTAGATGGTTTAGGCAACCCTTTAGATGATAAAGGACCATTAAAAGTAAATGAATATTATTCTGTTTATAATAAACCAACTGACCCGATAACACGAAAAAAAGTAAGCGAACCTGTCGCAACAGGAATAAGGTCTATAGATGGAGCATTAACAATTGGTAAAGGACAGAGAATTGGGATATTTTCAGGAAGTGGCGTTGGAAAAAGTACAACTTTAGGTATGATTGCAAGAAATACAAACGCTGATATTAACGTTATAGCTCTTGTTGGTGAAAGAGGTAGGGAAGTCAGAGATTTTATTGAAAAGGATTTAAAAATAGAAGGTTTACGCAGGTCTGTTGTTGTTGCGGCTACTTCTGATCAACCTGCTCTGATAAGGCGTATGGGGGCTTTTGTAGCAACTTCTATTGCAGAATATTTCAGGGATAGAGGATATAATGTTTTGCTTATGATGGATTCGGTCACAAGGTTTGCAATGGCACAACGAGAGATTGGGCTTGCAATAGGAGAACCGCCAACAACAAAAGGATATACTCCATCGGTTTTTACATTACTTCCAAAATTATTAGAACGGGCAGGGACTTCGCCTGATAAAGGAACAATAACAGGTCTTTATACTGTTTTAGTAGAAGCAGATGATTTAAATGAACCAATATCGGATTCCGTTAGAGCAATTTTAGATGGGCATATTGTTTTATCACGTCAATTAGCATCACAGAATCATTATCCACCTGTTGATATTTTAGATTCTGTGTCACGTTGTATGATAGATATAACTTCATCAGAACACAGGACAGCGGCCAATGCATTAAAGGAAACAATAGCAGCATATAGAAATGCCGAAGATTTAATAAATATTGGCGCTTATGTAAAAGGTTCCAATCCAAAAATTGATTATGCCGTATCAAAAATTGGAGATATAAATAAATTTTTAATACAGGGGATAGAGGAAAAAACAGAATACGAAGAAACAATACAACGGCTTAAAAATATTTTTGGAATATAAAAATAATTTTATTTTTTTTAAATAACCATTAAATTTTTCAAATTTTATTTCTAACGATTTTTAATCATTTTAGATAATAAAAATTCAGATATTGGTAGGAAACTCTTGAAGAAGTAGAACTCAGAAAAGGAAAATAAGGATAATATGAGGTTGACGAGACAATTTTGCGGTTCAAAAACTGGAGGAAGATAAGTATTGAAAGCATTAAGTAATAAAAACAAGATTACTTTGTCGGGCTCATTTAATGAGGTAATAGAAGATAAAGGGGCTCGTTCGCTTGATTTTAAAATGACAAGGCAAAAATTTATATCTGGACAAATTTTGTCTTACCATTGGCTAAACTATTACAAATAATTTTAAAAAAATTATTCTAATATAATTTAGTAATAGTTCAGCCACCAGAAGTGAACTTGGAAAAGTGTGGCTACTGGT
>DYJU01000108.1 GCA_020722985.1 Candidatus Methylomirabilis sp. | reverse complement strand
CATTACATTTTAATTTAAAATTATATTTTTGTATTTCTGTCCCCATTGCACCATCAAGGATGAAAATTTTATTCTTTAAAAATTCTCCTATTTCCTTTAATTTATTATTCACTTTAAAGATTATATCTTATTTAAAATTTTATATCAAAATATTATAATAATAAAATATTTATTTTAAAGGAGGGATTTAGTATGATTGAAAAATATATACCACCTGATTGGGCTTTTGATTTTCACGGACATCGCTGTCCTTTTATGCCAATTGGTTATAGAATGGGAAAACTTGCAATGGAATTTCTCGGTGTAGAACGCGAAAAAGACCATGGCTTCTTTGTATTCCCAGAAATAGGTGAGGGTCACCCGCAAACCTGTATGGTTGATGGGATGCAGGCTTCAACAGGCGCAACCTATGGCAAGGTCTTAATAGAAAAAACGCACTATGGCAAACTGGCTGCAACTTTTTATCATCCAAAGAAAGGTGCGGTGCGCTATTCTCTAAAGCCTAATTTTATTGATTCCTTTGGCAAGTTTAAATTTTTTATGTTTAGAAAAAAAGGAGTTGAACCATCAGAGATACCACAAAAAGCAGCTGATAAAGTAATAAATTGGGTATATGAACAAACAGATGATTTTATGTTTAAGGTTGAACCATTAAAGGAATTTAATTTTTTACCAGTTAAAGGTTCTTTTAATAAAGAAAAATGCAGTATTTGTGGAGAATATGTCTTTGAAAGATACTTGCGGATGAAAGATGGAAAACCAGTATGTATCCCATGCTCTGGGTATAAAAAGTTATGATGGATGAATACATTCTACTTTGTTCCTTTCGTTTTCTTTTGCATAGCCTTTATCTTCTCTATGCTGGGTATGGGAGGGTCTCAGCTATATATTCCAATTCTATACTGGTTGGGCCTTGATTTTAAGACGGAAGCCATCCCCTTAGGGATGTTATTGAATGTCGTAAATACTGGGACAGCGTTAACAACCTATACAATTAAGAAAATGGTGGTTTGGAAGACGGCTTTTCCCTTTGCCCTTACTATGCTGATTTTACCGCCAGTTGGAGCATGGCTAAATGCTCAGATTCCTACCAAGCCTCTCATTGCCTTCTTTGCACTCTTTACAGCAACAGCAGCAACCCTAATGCTTTCCGGTTGGAGACCCCAGAAAGGAGAAATGTCCTCAAAAGGACGTATCCTTCTTGGTTTATTTGGTGGGAGCATTTTAGGACTTTTTGCAGGTCTCATTGGTCGTGGGGGTGGTTCTTTTGTCGTGCCTTTGCTTTACATCGCAGGGCTGGAGGCAAAAGCAGCTGCAGCCACCTCTGCATTTGTTGTCACCTGCTCGGGTGTGTCAAGTTTCATTTCTCACTTGGCTATAGCGGCAAAACCCAACTGGATAATCTGGATAGGTTGCGTTATTGCAGTATTTTTAGGTAGCAATCTCGGTTCTCATATTATGGCTCAGAAATTAAAACCCAAAGGAGTGCGCATGATATTTGGTTTGCTGCTTTGGGCAGTAGCGCTTTTCCTTTTCATAAACGATGTGCTTTTAAAAAAGGGAGAGTAAGGAGAAAATTATGTTATCTTATATCATTGCAGGAATAGTTACATTTTTTTTTACAACTATTTTAACCTTGGCAGGAGTAGGGGCTGCCTTTATTTTAATTCCTGTCTTTTTGGCTTTAGGAATACCAATCCTAACTGCAATGTCAACGGCACTGCTTTTAAATTCTATTGCTATGATTTTTGCTTCATTCAGCTATGCAAAGGAAAAATTGATTGTTTTTAAAACTGCTATTCCCATTTTAATCATTGCATCAATACTCTCTCCTTTGGGTGCAAAGACTGCAGAAAACTTACCAAAAGATGTATTGCTATGGCTCTTTGTTGGATTTCTTATTTTTGCTGGATCTATGATGTTATTTTATAAAGCAAAGGAAAAAAAGATAGAAACAAGCACAAAGAAGCTAATTGGTTATGGAGTAGGGGTTGGTTCTTTTGCAGGATATTTAGGTGGACTTTTAGGTGTTGGAGGAGGAAATTTTATTGTTCCAGTATTGGTATGGTTAGGGTTTAATCCAAAAAAAGCATCAGCCACAACATCATTTATAGTAATATTTTCTTCTTTTTCTGGTTTTTTAGGTCATGCTACTCTTGGCAATATAAAATTATTTCTTTTAATCATTTGTTCAATAGGTTCAATATCAGGGGCTCTTTTAGGAGCTTACTTGCTAAAGAAAAAATTAAGTCAGAAACAAGTGAAAATTGCAATTGGCATAATTCTTTACATTATAGCAACTAAAATGATATGGGATTTGTTAAAACACTAAAAAAATTAAGGAATTAATTTCATAATCTTTTAAAATTTTTAAATTTAAAAAAATTTTTAAATTCCACTTGACAAGCGTATATTTTAATGTTATACTGTAATATGACACTAATACAGAGGAGGTTATATGTTAAATATATTTTTTAAAGATTTAAAGCAAAATTTACTTTTAATTTTTACTTGCATTTTACTTCCCTTTCTTGCTTCTCCTATCTCTTACATTTTCTTTAAGGAAGATTATGAAGATGCAAAATTTATAATTTATATCCTTTTATTATTTATTTTTATTCCATTATATCTTATTATTTTATCTTCAAGTATATATAAAGATGAAAATCTAAATTTAATAAAGCAATTGCCAATTACATTTAATAAATTAATTTTTTCAAAAATTTTATTTATTATTTTTAATTATTTTCTTTTAACATTTTTATATTTTAGTTTCCTTGATTTGTCCAAAAAAGAAATTGGATTAGATGAAATCCTAATAGCATTTTTTATTCATTCTTATTCAATTTTAACAATTTCATTTATATCTTTTTCTTTTTCAAATCTTTTTGAAAAAAGCTTAAGAAATTTTTTGGTTTATTCTATTTTAATATTAAACATAATTTCTTTTTATTTTGTTTTTGAAAAAACTAATGGTTATATGCTTTTAGACATTGGAGTTTATTTATTTTATCTTTTCATTTTTGCATTTTCTTTAATTTTACTTTATTTTTCATCAAAGTATATATTTTTTAAAAAAGAATTTAGTTTAATTAAAAAGATATTTTTTGTTTTTATATTTTTAATTCCTTCAATTTATTTATTTTCAAGAAAAGATTATTGGATTAAAGGATACATTTTATCAAGCCATTTAATATATCCAATAAGTGAAGAAGAAATATTTCTCAAAGATCACTCCCATAATGAAATTTATTCCTACAATATTAAAACAAAAAAATTTAAACCAATGAATGATTTATTAAATATGAGCATAAGAGGTTTAGATGAAGATAAATTAT
The DNA here is from genome assembly GCA_020722985.1 of Candidatus Methylomirabilis sp. Taxonomy (GTDB): domain Bacteria; phylum Oederibacteriota; class PGYV01; order PGYV01; family DYJU01; genus DYJU01. Next base: position 2,489 of record DYJU01000108.1, on the reverse strand, counting down.
ATTTGACCAGTGGAAAATCAAAATGCAAAGTATGTTCTATATCTTATAATTTTTGTCAATTATATTATTCTTATGATTTTAAAAATAAAAAAATTCAAAGGATTGGAACTTTTCCTTTCTGGTCTTATATTCATAAGAATATTGTTTTTCTTCCCTCTTTTGAGGAAAATAAAAATGAAAACAAATACACAATAAAATTTATAAATAGAGAAAAAGATAAATGCTTTTCCGATTTTGCCTCTCAAAGTTTTTATTTAAAGGATGGAATAATTTATAAAAAAAGGGAGGGAGAGGAAAATAAAATTTATTATGCAAAATTTGAAAATGGAGAAAAAATAGAAATTTTGAAAGGAGATTGGGATATATTTTCTTTATTTTGGTATTTTGGACAAGCAGAAGGCAATTATGCTTATTTGAAGAAAGATAAAAAATATTATAAAATTTTAATGCCAGAAGGTAAAATAATAGAAATTGGAAATTTATTTCCTTTAATTGATTTCCAAAATGACTATTTGCTTGCTTTAAAAACTAAAACTGATAAAAAAATATTATGCTTGCTTAAAGAAAAAGATATAATAAAAGAAATAGAGTTCCCCTTTAATAAATATATTTGGTCAAATGGTTATTCTTTTTTAAAAAAATATGGAATAATACATTTTGCAGATAATAAAAAAATAGAAGAGGCTATTGTTTCAATAGAAAATAACGATTTTAAATTATATTACCTTCCAGATAATATAATTGATTCGGATTTTCTAAAAAAAGAAGGAGAAATTATTTTAAGAAAGCAGGTGAAATTTCCTCTCTTTGGTCCCATAGCAAAGGCTTATATTTATAACTTTAAGACAGGAAAGGAAAGAAAACTATGATTAAGATAGATCCAAAAAATCCAAAGCCAATCTTTGAGCAAATATCAAATGGGATTAAAGAATTCATCCTTGAAGGAACTTTAAAAGAAAATGAAAAAATTCCATCTGTTAGGAGTTTTGCCTTTGACTTAAAGGTAAATCCAAACACTGTCCAAAAGGCATATAAGGAACTTGAAAAGGAAGGGTGGATTGAAGTTTTAAGAGGGGAAGGATATATTATAAAAAAGATACCTGAAAAAGGGCTTGAAAATTACATAAAAGAAAAGAAAAAAATAATTGAAGAAGAATTAAATGCATTAAAAAAAATTGGTCTTAAAAAGGAAGAAATTTTAAATTTAATAAGTAAAATATGGAGGGAAAAATGATAGAGGTAAAAAATTTATTAAAAAGTTTTGGGAAATTAAATGTTTTTAAAAATTTAAATTTTAAAATTGAAGAAGGAGAAGTTGCACTAATATTGGGAAGGAATGGAGTAGGAAAAACAACTCTTTATAATTTAATGCTTGGAAATCTTGAAAAAGATGGTGGAGAAATTTCAATTTTTGGATTAAATCCAGAAAAGGAAAGTGTAAAAATAAAGGAAATTATTGGCTATATGCCAGAGGAAAATTATTTTTATGAAAATTGGACAATTGAGGAAAATTTAAAATTTATAAAAAATTTTTTTAAAAATTGGGATAAGGAAAAAGAAAAAGAGCTCCTTGATAAATTTAAATTGGGGAAAAAGGAAAAAATAAATAATTTAAACAAAGGAGCAAAGAGGAAGCTTTCTTTGATGATTTCTCTTTGCCATAATGCAAATATATTCTTTTTTGATGAGCCATTATCTGGAATTGATCCTGTTTTTAGGGAAGATATTTTGTTTTCAATAATTGATGAAATTCAAAAGAAAGGTGGGACTTTTTTAATATCTTCACATTTCCTTGAAGAGCTTGAAAATATTGGAACTTATATAATTTTTTTAAAGGATAAAAATATTTTTATTGAAGGAAAGGTAGAAGATTTAAAAGAAAGGTTTGGATTAGTTGAATTAAAAGAAGAAGAAAGATTACCAGAAAATTTAAATGCCTTAGAAGAAAAAAATATTGGAGGGAAAAGAATAATATACTGTTTTAAAAAAGATGAGAGCCCTTTCAAATTTCATCAATCTTTAAATTTAAATGAACTATTTAAAATTTTATTAAAAGATTAAAAATTTAATTTATAATATAGTGATGAAAAGAAAAATATTTTTTTACATAATTTTCATAATAATTTTTTCCTTTATCTTTTTATTTTTTAATATTAAACATTTAGAAGATAAAACAATGTTTTACCCTGAAAAGGAAATTAAATCTTATCCAAAGGATTTAAATTTTGAAGATTTTTATTTTAAAAGTTTAGATGGAGTTGATTTAAATGGCTGGTTTGTAAAAGCTTCAAATCCCAAATATACAGTTCTTTTTTGTCATGGAAATGCTGGAAATATTTCAACAAGATTGGAAAAGATAAGATTTTTTATAGAAATAAATTGCAATATTTTTATATTTGATTATAGGGGTTATGGGAAAAGCAAAGGAAAGCCAAAGGAAAATTTAATTTATAAAGATGCAGAAGCAGCATATAATTTTCTTTTATCAA
>DYJU01000107.1 GCA_020722985.1 Candidatus Methylomirabilis sp. | reverse complement strand
ACAAAATGAAAAAATTTATTGATCAATTTTGTACTACCAGTAGCTAAACTATTACCAATTGTAAAGTTAAAAAACCTATTGTATTATAATTTATATAATTTCTGATTATTTATATAAGAATCATTCATTACGGATTTTTTTAAATTCTTTCACAATTGTTTTCCATGTCTTTTCAGGTTCATCAGATGAAAGGGAAGACATCATAGAACAACCCTGATAACCCCATACCCAGAATGATTTTATGCCAGTATTTTTTGCAGCTGAAATTGCCTGAACTAATTCATACTCCTCACCCTTTTTTATTTTAAATCCCTGCAACCAGAAATGCGTTTTTTTATTATATTCCCTGCCAACATCAACTATATGTTTTGCAAATTTATAATTATGCTGATATACATCTATTTTTTTGCCAAATTTTTTTAACCAAAACCAGTATGGATCAACACCTAAATTATCGACCTGTTTTATTTTTGCCATATCTTCAAAAGAAGCACTGCGTAAATAAGGATTATCCGCACTTATAAGACATATAGAAATTTTAACTTTATTTTTTGATTTTTGTTTTGCATATAAAGTTAATTTTTTTAAAAAATCCTGAATTGATAAACTTCTGAATTCAAAAACTTTTTTTAAATTATGCGGCATCTTTTCGCCATACATTTTTTTATATTTCTCCTGACATACTTCACATCTGCAGCCCCAGACAGCTTCTGCATTTTCATCAGTTAATTTGTTCCAGTTTGTGATTGCAAAATGTGGTTCATCCCAAAAAATATAATCAATATCCATATCTAAAACAGTATCAATCCATTTTTTCATATAATTAAAAAATTTTGGATTATTTAAGCAGGCAACAGGGATTTTTTTCCCATTTGATAAAACTTGCCAGGCATCATAATTATCCAATAAAAATCTTGAAAGTGCTTCGCCTCCAAATGCTTTTCCAAAACCCCATGGATCCATCCAGACTTTAAAACCATATTCTTTACTTACTTTTACAAGTTCTTTTATAGTATTAGGATTAAAAATAAAATCTTCTTCTGAAAAGGTATGCAGTATAGAAGTAAAACCATCTTTTTTTAGATTTTTTAAATCTGTGATTAAATGTTTTTTAAATCTGTTTGAAAAATAACTTACACCGAATTCAAAATTTTTTTCTGCATTTTCCATTTTTATACGCTCCTTTATGGGAATTTAATAAAAATTTGAAGTTATATTACAATAAATCAATTAAAATTTCTATAAAAATTTTAACGTGAAATAGATTGATATTTATTCATTGTTAAAATATTTCATAAAATAATTGCATATAAAGTTCCATATGTTATAATATTGCAAATTTTTAATAGTAAAGGAGCAAAAAATGAGCGTGATGAATGATGAGTGGATAATAAAGATGGCAGAAAAAGGTATGATAGAACCTTTTGCAAAAAGTCAGGTTTCAAAAGGAGTTATTTCTTTTGGCGTTTCTTCCTATGGCTATGATATGCGAATATCGGATGAATTTAAAATTTTTAATTTTAAAAAAACAAAAATAATAGACCCTAAAAAATTTGATGAAAAAAATTTTATAGAATATAAAGGAGAGATTTGCACTATACCGCCAAACTCTTATGTCCTGGCAAAAAGTATAGAATATTTTAAAATACCGCGCAATATTTTGACAATTACATACGGTAAATCAACCTATGCAAGATGCGGAATTTTAGTAAATGTAACTCCTTTTGAACCAGAATGGGAAGGATACGTTACAATTTCAATTGCAAATTTAACGAAAAAACCAGCAAAGATATATTCGGGCGAAGGGATTGCTCAGGTTATTTTTTTTAAGGCAGATAAAATATGTAAAGTATCTTATGCTGATAAAAAAGGAAAATATCAGGCACAGAAAAAAATTACAGTAGCAAAGATAAAATAATAAATAATTTAAAAAGGAGAAATTGTGAAACAATTAATTTTTGCGTTGCTTGCGGCTTTTTTATGGGGTATAACACCTGTTATTGAAAAGTTTGGTTTTTTATCAAAAGATGCAAATCCTTATTTGGGAGTGGTTTTCAGGACAATAGGAACTGCAGTAATGGCATTTATTTTATTTTTATTGATTTTAAAATTTGATTCAACTTCTTTAAAAAATATTCCGATGAAATCAATGACATTTTTAATGATAGGTGGAGCGCTTGCAAGTGTTATTGGTCAAATATTTTTTTATATTGCCTTACAGTCAGGAGATGCTTCAGTTGTAACTCCTATTGCAGGCAGTTTTCCTCTTATCACTTTTATTTTTGGAACGCTTTTACTTGGTGAAGCAATAACATTGTCAAAGATAATAGGTGTTTTATGCATAATTGCAGGCGTTGCATTATTAAAGTGAATTTTTTATTTAATTTTAATAAGGAGGAAAGATTATGGCTTGTGAAAATTTGAAAAAAAATCTTGAATTCTGTAAGTGTACCTATAATCCATGTTCAAGAAAAGGAAAATGTTGTGAATGTGTGCAATATCATTTAAAATTAGGCGAAGTTCCTGGTTGCTTTTTCCCACCAGAGGGAGAAGCAACTTATGACAGATCAATAGAAAATTTTATTAAATTTGTAAGAAAATAAAAAGATATTAAAAAAGCAAAATAAAATGAGAAAATTTTATAAAGGAAATATTTTATCCCATCTGTTGTATCTTTCCTGGCCTATGCTACTCGGCAATGTATTTCAGAATTTTCAGTCAATTTATGAAATATTTTTGCTTGGTAAAATTAGCGTAAATGATATTGCAGCAATAGGAATTGCAGGAACTGTAATACTTTTTTTCTGGTCAATAACAGGCGGTATTTTTAATGGTGTTATTGCATATACCTCTCGTCTTTTAAGTCAGGAAAATTTCAAGGATTTAAAAAGAATAATACCGCAAACCCTTATTGTGAGTTTTTTTTCTGGTTTTGTCTTTTGCGCAATTGTTTTTATTTTTCAGGATTTCATATTCAGTTTTTTAGGTGCAAAAGGAGAAACTCTACAAAAAACAAAGGATTATTTTAATATCGCTGTTTTCTCCCTATTAAATATAAGTATTTATTTTGTTTTTATGAGTTTGTTAAGGAGTATGGGAAATTCTTTAACTATTTTATTTTTTGTAATAGGTAATGTTATTGTATATTTTTTACTGGCACCTGTTTTTATTTTTGGCAAATCAGGGATTCCAGCGTTTTATATAAAAGGAGCAGCACTCGCAGGTCTTTGTGGTATTATAATAGTAAACATTATTATGATATGTTATTTTATAAAAAAAGGATTTTTAGAGATGAATATAAAAAATTTCAAACCTGATTTAAATATTATCAGGCGTATTTTAAATCTTACTTTACCTGCAATGGGGCAGGGGCTGATATCAAATTTAAGTTATTTTATTTTACTAAAAATTGTTTCTTACTTTGGCAATAATTTTATTGCTGCGTATAGTATCGGGCTTAGATTAAATGGTTTTGTTATGATGCTTGGTTGGCCTATTGGCGTATCAGGTGGAGTAATTGTTGGACACAGTTTAGGAAAAAAAATGCATGAAAGAGCGAAAGTCACAGTTTTAACAGCAATAAAAGTTTATACATTAATAACATTATTTATTACTATAATATCTTTATTTTTTCCTGAATTTATAATTAATTTATTTACTTCTGATAAAATAGTTGTTAATTATGGTATAAATTTTTTGCGTATAGTTGCTCCGATTTATGTTGTTATGGGTGTCGCTCTTATTATTACTTCTTCTTTTAATGGTGCAGGCGCAACTCATATACCAACAAAAATAAATTTCATTTCTTTCTTTTTAATTCAATTACCTCTTGCGTATTTTTTATCAAAAATATCTTTTATAAAAGAAAATGGTATTTTCCTTGCTATATCAATTTCTTTTCTTATACAGGCAATTATTTCTGTTTTTGCATTTAAAAATGGCAAATGGTTAAAAAGAGAGATATAGAAGATGCGCGAATTTGAAAAAGGAAGTATCATTTCAAATATAATATACCTTGCCTGGCCTGCTTTACTTATAAATATTTTACAGAATATTTTATCCGCTTTTGATATGTTTTTGCTTGGCAAAATTGGTGTTTATGCATTGTCCGCAATATCCATCGGTGGAATTTTACTTTCTTTTTTTTGGTCAGCAGAAGGCGGTTTAATGACAGGAGTAACAACAATTGTTTCAAAATACGCTGGAGAGAAAAAATATAATTTATTAAATACTTCAATAATAAATATGCTTATTACTGCTTTTATGTTAGGTGTAATTTATGCTGTTTTAATGTATGCTTTTTTACAACCGATTTTAAAATTTTTTGGCGCAAAAGGAGAAACTCTTATAAAAGCAGAAAGTTATTTTATAATTATTTTGCCAGCTTTAATAAATATAGCAATATTTTTTATTTTTTTTGTTGTTTTAAGAACGCTTGGTTATTTGAGGACGCCTTTATTTTTAATGATAAGCGGGATATTTACTAATTTTATTTTAGAACCAATTTTTATCTTTGGTTTATTTGGTTTTCCGCGTTTAGATATAAAAGGCGCTGCACTTGCTTATTTTCTTTCCTATATCATACCCAATATAATTGCCATAATAATTTTTTTAAAAGGCAAAGGAAATATAAAAATTAATTTTAAATATATGACTTTTGATTTTAAAGAATGGTTATTGTTTATGAAAATTTCCTTACCAGCGATGGCGCAGGGTTTACTTTCAAATTTGGCAACACTTGTTATGTTAAGAATAGTTTCTCGGTTTGGCGATTTTTTTATTGCTGCTTATGGAATTGGTGGCAGATTGGACGTGTTTGTGATGATGATTGGATGGGCTATTGGTTCTTCTATTTCAATTATGGTCGGGCATAATATAGGAGCAAGGCAGATTGAAAGAGTAAAGCAAAGCGCTATAGTTGGCATAAAAATGTTTTCATTTGTAACTTTCTTAAGTTTTATTTTATTTTTTAATTTTAGTTATTATTTAATAAGATTTTTCAGTTCAGATTTAACTGTTATAAAATATGGAAGTTTATATTTAAAAATAGTTTCTCCATTTTATCTTTTGCTTGGAATTGGTATTATAACAAGCATGGCATTTAATGGTGCTGGCAAAACAAAAATAGCTATGATTATAAATGCTATAGCATTTTTTGTTTTTCAAATACCCGCAGCAATTTTTTTACCCTATATTTCTTTTATTGGCGGAAAAGGTATATTTATAGGCATATCTCTTGCTTATGCTTTTCAGGGTATTGCAGGATGGATTATTTTTAGAAAAAGGAAGTGGATGTATTAAAAACCTTGTTAGGGGCAATTGCTGGATGAAAATAATTTGCAATTAATAGTTCGAAAAAAAGTGAAAAATTTGCTAATATTTCAGATACAGCAAGTCCACTTGTAAAAGTTCAGATATTGAAATAAACTTAAAAAAGTCCCTTTTCCCCATAGGGGAGAAGGATAGGATAAGGGGGTTTGTTGGGACGTTTAGTATACAACAGGAAATAATAAAGGTAATAGTTCAGCCACCAGAAATGAACTTGTAAAAGTGTGGCTACTATTAAGGAAACATCCAGTATTGTCATTCTTAGGAAGCCGAAAGAGAAGTATAGAAGTAAAAAAGGGTATATGAGCATGACGAAGCAATCTGGCAGTTGAAAGCGGAAAAAAACAATACGAAAAAGCGATCGGTAATAAAAGCAGGATTGGTTGTCCATCCGTATGTTTCTTAGAAAGACGCCCAAGGATGGGCGTCTATACCTTAACTTCTTTTACCCTTTTCAAGTGTCCATCATGTTTATCCTTATTCCCAAAAATATTTCAAAAAA
>DYJU01000106.1 GCA_020722985.1 Candidatus Methylomirabilis sp. | reverse complement strand
AAGTTCCAGTTCAAATTGTTTATCCTGAAAAAAAGAAAAACTATACAAAAATGGTCCCCTTTATTGATTGGTGGAAAATTTTTCGCCCTCTATTATTTTTGGGATTAAAAATTAGAAAATAAGAAAAATTGATTTAAATTATAAAAAATGATAGAATATTTTTTTATGAGAATATTTAAATTTTTTTTTGAGAAATTCTAATGCTTTTTACTCTTTTGAAATTATTGGCATTTGTCATATTAAACGCTATTAAAGTAATAATTTTTCATTATAAAATATCAGTTTTGAATTTTTCTTATTGTATTTTTACCCTTGCTTTAATTTCCATTATTTTTTTTATTTTATTTCATTTTAAGTCAAAAATATTATTAATTGTTTTTTATGCAATTCAATTTTTATACCTTGCAACAAATTATATTTATTTTTCATTTTTTGGAATTTATCTTTCTCCAAAGCTTGTCTATTCTCTTTTTGAAGAAGGAACAATAACAGTAACAAGGGGCATCTTTCCTTTTGGAGCATTTTTACTATTGTTTTTAATTGACTTATATTTTTATATATGGTAGTCACTCACCTATGCTTTATTTTAATGCAAAAAGTTATCAACCTGCTAAATTATTTTTAGATTTTAAAAAATATGAACTTGTTCCACTTGTAATTATAACTCCGGATAGGAAAAATTATACTGAAGAAAAATTATGTGCATCTTTTCTTGATATAGGATTAACGGCACTTGCAGCATCTGGTGTTAAATTTAAATATTATACAGATGGGCAAAACCTATTTGAAATTCCCCTTGAAAATGATTACTTTTCTCCTTATGAGAAAAAATATAAAAGATCTGAATTGTATAATAAAATTGATAATGAATTTAAATATTTGTTAAAAATTTTAAAATAGTTAATTCCCAAAAATTGATTTCATTTTATCTTCTTTTTCTTCCTGCGGAAATAGTTCAATTTTTTTGTAATCCTTTGGTATTTCAAAATAACTTGAAGGCAAATCTTTTTCTTCTATTTTTATTATTTCGGTTTCTTCATATACTTTTGAGATTTCACCTTTTTCATTTTTTGTTTCCGTTACTTTTTTTAACTTCAAAACCATTCCCTTAACAGCACTTGTCTCTTGTTCTATGAGCTTATCAAGGTCTGGTATGCCAGTTTTAAAGGATTTTTCCTGATAATAATCCTTTAAAATAAGGGGAAAATCTTTTGCAATCCAGTATTGGGAAATGTAATGTATTTTTTGCTTGTTTTTTATAAATAAAACTTTCATTTTCATATCATAAGATGTCTCTACAATTATATGCTTGCAAGGAAATCCTAATATATTTTTATCCTCATTGCCTGCCCTTACTTCTACCTTTGGATTTTCAATTTGCAGATTTAAAAGAGATCCAGTTATATTTGCCATTGATTGCATAAGTTTTTCAAAGTCAAGCTCTGCATATGTCTTATCTTTTGTATTTAAAAGATAAACAGATTTTAAATCTTTTGATAAAATTACACTATCTTCTGAAAGCATTGGGTTTTCTGATTTTTTAAATTCTACTCTAAAAAAAGTAGGAGATTTTAAATAAACAGCTCCTTCTATAGGAATTTCTTTTTTGTTTTCATCTGTCCAAGACCTCCCGGAAAACTCATAGAGCAGATCCGAAAAAAGAATAAAAGGTAAAATTAAAATTGCAATAAAACACAACCATTTCATATAACCTCCTTTTGGATATTCTACACTATTTTAATAAAATGGTAAAATTATATTATGAAAGAATATGATTTGATTATAATAGGTGCAGGGGCAGGTGGAACAACTGCTGCAATTGAGGCATCTGCATTTGGGTTAAAAGTTGCATTGATTGAAAAAGAAAAAAGAGTTGGTGGAGCTTTTGTTTTAACAGGTACAATTCCTTCAAAGACATTAAGGGAAACTGCCCTATTTATAAAAGAATATAAAAACAGGAATCCCTATGGAATTGATTTGATATTAAAAGAAAATTTAACCTTAAAGAAGATTAGAAAAAGAGAAAAAGATGTGGTCAATTTTAAAGTTGCAAGTTTACTTGAGAATATCCAAGCATCTAATATAGACGTTTTTTATGGTTCTGGTTCCATTTTTGATAAAAATACAGTTAAAATAATTACGCAAAAAGGAAATGAAGAATTTTTAAAAGGAAATATTATTTTAATTTGCACTGGTTCTATCCCTTATAGAAATCCTAAAATTCCCTTTGATGATAAATTGATTTGTGATTCAGATTCCATATTAAGATTAGACGATCTCCCAAAATCAATTGGTATTGTTGGGGCAGGAGTAATAGGCCTTGAATATGCTTCTATTTTTTCTCTTCTTGGAATAGATGTTTCAATAATTGATGAAAGGCAAAATATTTTAACCTTTTTAGATTCTGAAATTGTAAAAAGGTTAAAAGAAAATATGGAAAAAAGTGGCGTAAATTTTATATTGAATAGAAAAATTCAAGAGGTCAAAATAAAAAATAAAAAAGTACTTTGCAAATTTTCAGGTGGTGGTGAAATTATTTTCTCCAATTTGTTGGTGAGTACTGGAAGGATTGGAAATTCAATGAATCTTGGACTTGAAAAACTTGGGATTGAAATAAATGAAAGGGGGCTTATAAAAGTAAATGAAAGATACCAAACATCTCAAGCCAATATATATGCAATTGGAGATGTTATTGGTCAACCAGCCCTTGCCTCAACTGCAATGGAACAAGGGCGCCTCGTGGTAGATTATGCTTTTAATAAGAGATATGAAAAAACACTTCCCTCAATTTTGCCAATGGCTATCTACACTGTTCCTGAAATATCAACAGTTGGTATTACAGAAGATGCACTAAAAGAATTTGGATTTGATTATGAAGTTGGAAGAGCAAATTATTTACAAATTGCAAGGGGTTCTATTATTGGAGATTTATCTGGGCTGATTAAAATTGTTGTTTCAAAAAAAGAACAAAGCATTCCAAAGGATTTAAAAATCCCAAAATATTTAAGAAAATTTGGTAAATTTAAAAAAAATCAGCTTTTAGGTGTTCATATCATTGGAGAAAATTCTTCAGAGTTAATTCATATAGGACTTTCCTGTCTTTATTATCATGGAACTGTTGATTATTTCATCCAAAGTGTTTTTAACTTTCCTACCCTATCTGATGGTTTTAAAATTGCAGCAATGGATTATTTTTCAAAAAAAAATTTATATGATAAAATTTAGATATGAAAAATAAATTGTTTTTAGGGCTTATTTTAATTTTATTGGGGGTTTTCTTTTTATTAAAAACCCATATATCTGACAATTTTTCTCTCTTTCTTTTACTTGTAGGTATTTTCTTTTTGATTTTATTTTTAATTACAAAGATTTATGGTTTATTAATTCCAGGTGGAATTTTAACTGGTTTGGGACTTGCGTTGATTTATCAAAACAGGTCTTCCGCCTTATTTTTTATTTTTTTTGGACTTGGTTTTATTTTAATATATATTCTTGGTTTAATAAAAGGAAAATCACCCTTTTGGCCTCTCATCCCTGGAGGAATTTTTCTTGGTATAGGAATCTATGAAGAATTATTAAACAGAGGTATTATTCCTTATAATTTTATAAAGAAAATTTCTCCTTACTGGCCTGTTATTTTAATAATAATTGGGCTATACTTAATTTTTAAAAAGAAATGAATGGAATTGTTTGTGGAGCAAGCAAAGGGATTGGTTTTGGAATTGCAAAAGTTTTAATTCAAAATAAAAACAAAGTAATAATTGTTTCAAGGTCTTTAAGAAATTTAAAAATTACTTCCAAAAAATTAAAAAATTCTAAATATATAGTAGCAGATTTAAATGAAGAAAAAGAAAGAAAAAAATTAATAGCGGAATCCTTTAAATTTTTTAAAAAAATTGATTTTCTTGTAATAAACACAGGAGGTCCTCCACAGGGGAATTTTTTTTCAACAGAAATTGAAAAATATGATTATGCCTATAATTCTCTGTTAAAGAGCACTATTCATTTGGTTAAATTAACTATTGATCATTTTATTAAAAATAAATTTGGCAGATATATAATAATTTCTTCAGTTGCAGCAAGGGAACCAATCCCTGATTTGATATTGTCAAATACTTTCAGGTCTGCTATTTTTGGATTTGTAAAAACTTTTAGCAAAGAAGTTTCAAGATATGGTATAACTTGCAATATTATTTTACCTGGATATATAAATACAGAAAGGATAAGAGAACTTGGGGAAAAAAGAGGGGGGTTTGAAAATTTCAAAGAAGAAATAATTAAAAATGTGCCTTTGGGGAGATTGATTGAACCTGATGAAATAGGAAATCTTGTAAATTTTTTAGTTTCAAAGGAAGCATCTTCTATAACTGGAACTTCAATTCCCATAGATGGTGGACTTTTAAAATCTATTCCCTGATATATTTATAACTGTTATCTCAGGAGGACAAAAAATTCTTAAAGGAATGTGGATAGTTCCAATTCCCCTGGAAACATACAATTTTATGCCATCCAAATTGTAAAGCCCTCTGTAATATTTTTTTCCATGGCTTGGAAAAAGAAATATAGGTCCTAAAAATGGGAGGTCAATTTGTCCCCCATGTGTATGTCCTGAAAGCAAAAGATCTGGCTTTGTTTTAAATTTTACTTTTTCCCAAAAAAGAGGGTTGTGCGAAATCCCAATTATTGTTCCATCGTCTTTTATAAATTTTGACCCTTTATTTAAATCAGGGTTTCCTGTTTTGAGATCGTCAACTCCAAAAAGATAAATTTTTTTCTCGCCATGGATTATTTTAAAAGATTCATTATTTAATAAATAAACATCATTTTCATTTAAACTTTTTATAACTTTTTTCCTTCCCAAAAAATTGTCATGGTTTCCAAGGACACCCCATTTCCCAAGGAGAGGATTTATTTCTTTAAAAGGAGATAATGCATCCTTTAAATAATTATTTGAAGCATAAATATAGTCCCCTCCAAAAATTAAGATATCTGGCTTAAGTTTTTTAACTTCATCAGAAATATTTTTTAAAAAGGAAATACCTGTAAATGGACCTCTGTGCAAATCTGTCAAGAAAACAATTCTAATTGGGTTTCCAATCCATTTCTTGATTGGAACAAATAAATTTTCAATTTTATATTTTTTCTTTTCATAAAATCCATATCCAAAAAAGGAAATTCCAAAAGCACCAATTATATAAAATAAAAACTTCCTTCTCGAAATCAAAAATTTCCTTTAATTTTCCTCAACTTTTTTCTTGCCCTTTTATCTGGTTTTTTTTCAGGTGTCCACATTTCTTTAAGTGTTTTATCCAATTTAAATTTTTCCATAATTTCTTTTGTAGGATATGGGATAAGGATTTCATATGTTTTTTTTGCTTCACTTTTTGGTATATTTTTATCAATTACTTCAAGAACCTTTACAACTTTTTCTCCATATTCATATTTTATTGAAATTTTGTCTCCAATTTTAATTTTATATGCTGGGCTTACATCATTTGAATTTACTTTTACCCTGCCAAGTTCAATTGCTTTTTTTGCCTGGCTCCTTGTTTTAAAAAGACAGGAGAAATCAAGATATTGGTCTAATCTTACCCCTTCTTTTTCCATTATTTAAGGGTTTTTTAATTTCCCATTTAATTTAAAAAAAATAAATTATTAAGGAGCCCAGATGCAATCCACATCAGGCATTACAGAAAAGGATGCTTCAATATAAGTTGGATCTCCTAAGGCATTGTCAACTTTTGATGCATATGCCATAACGGCTGGAACAATCGGATCCTGATTGGATGGATCATTATCGACATAAGTTGAAACTTCAATAACTGCCTTGTATCCTTCACCTTCAATTCCTAATTGTGTTAAAACTCCATTT
>DYJU01000105.1:1629-5885 GCA_020722985.1 Candidatus Methylomirabilis sp. | reverse complement strand
TGCATTCGCAGGGGTGACATGGTGTCAAATTAATTATGCAACAACTCTAATAATTGTATATTTTCCATGTGTGCTGTCATTCCCGCCTGTATGGGCGTGTCTACCTGCGCCGTTGGCGAGGCGGCGGGTGTACGCACGCAGACAAATGTACAATTATTTTTGCAGTTAGCTATAGATGAAAATGATTGACTTTTATTTGGCTTTTTTATATTATAATTAATCTATGAATAAGATATTGATTATAGATGATGACCCTTCTGTCAATAGAGTGATGCAAATATTCTTCAAAATGAAAAACTTCATTGCTGAAACTGCAAAAAACGGTGATGAAGGACTTAAATTATTAAAAAAAGATAATTTTGATATTGTTTTTCTTGATTTGAATTTACCAGATATCAATGGCGAAGAGGTCGCAAGACGAATCAGAGAGTTTGATAAAAATATAATTATTGTTGTTATTACTGGCTATGCTTCAGTGAAGTCCGTTATAAAACTTTTTAAGATAGGCATAAATGATTATATTCAGAAGCCTTTTCAGATTGATGAGATTGATTTCCTTGTTGAGAAGATGTTGAAAAACAAGCAAATAGAAGAAGAGAATATAAAATTAAAGAAGAATCTTTCAGATATTTATAAGCCAGAAAATATAATTGGTAAAAGTAAAGCAATAGAAGAAGTTCATAAACTTATTATTCAGGTTTCACAATATGATGTTAATGTTTTAATTCAAGGGGAAAGCGGAACAGGAAAGGAGATGGTTGCAAGAGCGATACATTTCTCTTCTTTGCGAAAGGATAAACCCTTTTATGCGATAAATTGCGGAGCAATACCTTCTGAACTTATTGAGAGTGAACTTTTTGGCTATAGAAAGGGGGCGTTTACAGGGGCAGTAACTGATAGAAAAGGATTGTTTGAGGATGCTAATGGAAGCACATTATTCCTTGATGAGATAAATGAACTGCCACTCCATCTCCAGCCTAAATTGTTAAGAGTTTTACAGGAAAAGAGTGTCAAGCGTATTGGTGACAATAAGGAGTTATCAGTTGATGTGAGAATAATTTCAGCTTCATCGCTTGATTTAAAGAACGAAGTTGCTAAGAAAAAATTTCGTGAAGATTTATATTATAGGCTTAATGTATTTAATATTACTCTACCCCCTTTAAGGGAAAGAAAGAGTGATATTCCACTTTTGATTGACCATTTTATTAAAAAATATTCAAAAAGTATTAAAAAGGGAATTAAAGGTATAACTTCTGATGCTATTAAAAAGTGTATGAATTATGACTGGAATGGAAATGTAAGAGAACTTGAAAATGCAGTTCAAAGAGCAATGGTTATTGCAAAAGGGGAATACTTGAAAGCCCATGATTTTATTTTGGAAGTTCTTTCAATAAGAGATAAAGATGATGATAGGGGAATAGATGTGGATAAGATGGATTATAAGAATGCCTTACAGTATTATACAGATAAAATTGATAAGATTTATATAAATAAAGCAATGAAAGAGGCAAAATACAATAAGAAAGAGGCTGCCAAAATTTTGGGCATAAGTGAGCGGACTTTATACTATAAGTTATCAAGGATGGGGATAAATTTTAAGGAAAGGAGTTCTCTATGAAAGGTGTAGCAGACAAGATTTTGCAACAAAAAGAAAGGGTATTTAAAAAACTTTTTGAAAATTCAAAATTAATATATGTTATACTGGATAAGAAAGGAAATGTAGTTGATATTAATTCGCAGTTATGCCGTATTCTTGGATGTAAAAAGGATGAAATCCTTGGCACAAATTGGTTTGACAACTTTATCCCAAAAAATGGCCTGGACGGAGTAAAAGAAACATTTAATGGCATCATCAGAGGAAACATTAGAATACATAAAGTTTACGAAAACCCAGTTATAAACAAAAATGGCAAAGAGGTACTAATTCTCTGGCATAATAATGTTATAGAAGATGAAAATAAGAATATAATAGGAACGATCAGTATTGGCTATGATATTGAATATTTAAAGAAAACTTCACAAGATGTGTATAATCGCGAGGCTATAGCAAAAAATATTGTTGATAATGTAAGAGATGGGATAGTTATGATAGATGGGAATGGAAAAGTTTTGTTTATGAATAAATTCGCTGAGAAAATGTTAGGTTATACTGAATCGGAATTGTATGGAAAAGAATTCCATCAGTTTGTTTCAACAAGAGATGAATATAAATTATACAAAAAAAATATTGGCAAATTCAAAAAAAGTGGAAAGGGTAATGCAGTAAATAGAATTGTTGAAGTAAAGGCTAAAAGAAAGGATGGCACTATTTTTGATATTGAATTATCAATATCTCCATTAAAAATTAATGGTAAATGGTTTGCAATTGGAATAATGCGTGATATTACATATCGTAAAGAGCAGGCAAGTATATTAAAATGTCACCATAATATTTCTGATATAATACATACTGAGAATAATGTTAATAACTTAGTAAAAAAGTCTATACTGGAAATTAAACGGTTTGTGTCAGCAGATATGGTTACATTTTTATTTAAGAATAGTGAATTAGGAGTTGAACAGACTTTTTTCATTGGTATAGATAAAAAACTGTTACGATTATTAGAGAAAAAAGTTATTTTACTTGAATGTCCTATTAATTCTTCATTGGGTTATGATACTTATATTGGTTCAGTCTATATCAGTGATATAGAACAATTATATAAAAAAGAGGCAGATTGTATTGATATTATAAATGGTTTTAAGAAGTATAATATAAAATCATTTGCAATTGTTCCATTAAAAGATAAATTTGGCAAAGATGGTGTTATATATATTTTTTATAAAAGAGCAAATGCTTTAAAAAAAGAAATGTTAGAAGAGGTTGAAGATATTGCTGCAAAAATGGATGTTGCTATTAATAGAATTTATAGTTATAATATTGTTAAAGAGCAAGAGCAGAAATATAATAATATGATAAACAATACTGATTATGGTGTTATAAATTTTATTAAGCAAAAAAGAAATAAGTATATTATCACTTTTGCTAATAATGCAATGGAGGATATTTTTCATTATAAACCAGAAGAACTTTTTGGAAAATCATTTTTTTCATTATTTACTCAAAACTCCTTAAAAAGCAAGAAGGATATTCTGAATTACTCTTTAAGAGAAGATACAACAGCACCTATTATAAAAAAGACGATAAAATTAGAAGGGATAAGAAAAAATGGGGATATATTTCCAGTTGAAATTTCATTATCATTTCAAACCAGGGGAAACCAAAATATTTATATCTGTATGCTAAAAGATATAACATTACAGGCCTTATGGGAAAAGGAACAGATAAAGAGAAGTAGAATAGAATCCCTTGCGCTTATATCAGGCGGAGTCGCACATGATTTTAATAACTTGTTGGTAGAAGTTTTAAGCAATATATCAGTTGCAAAAGAGATTACTAATAAAGAGGATAAAATCTATGCGATTCTTGAAGATGCTGAAAATGGAGCAATAAAGGCGAGGAATTTAGCAAATCAACTTTTAACATTTTCAAAGGGTGGAGATAAACCTGTAAGAAATGTTATTGAATTGAAAACATTTTTGAAAGATATAGCAGATTTTGCAGTTAGAGGTAGAAAGGTTAAAATACACTTTAATTTTTCTGATAATCTTTCAAATATATATGCAGATGAGACACATATATCGCAGGTTATAAATAATCTTATTATAAATGCATTGCAGGCAATTTCAGAAAACGGAAATATATGGCTTTCTGCTGAAAATGTTGATATTGATAAAAATAATAAATATATGCTACAACCGGGTAAGTATGTAAAAATTGTTGTAAAGGATGATGGTCCTGGAATACCGAAAGAAAATATCTCTAAAGTATGTGACCCTTATTTTACTACAAAGAAGAAAGGGAGTGGATTAGGACTTGCAATCTGTTATTCAATTGTAAAAAGTCATAATGGACACATTGAAGTTGAGTCAGAATTTGGTAAAGGTGCAACTTTTAGTATCTATCTCCCTGCAACTGATAAAAAACTGAGTAAGGTATATCATAGAAAAGAAGATAAAAAAGAGATTAAGAAAAGTTTAAAAATTTTAATAATGGATGATGAGCCGGGAGTGAGAAAAACAATTGAAAGAATTTTAAGTTTAATGGGACATAGAGTCGTTTTAACAACAGATGGGGAAGAGGCAATAGAAGTTTATAAAAAAGCAAAAGAGGGTGGAGAGCCATTTGATATTGTGATAATGGATTTAACAGTTCC
>DYJU01000105.1:0-1529 GCA_020722985.1 Candidatus Methylomirabilis sp. | reverse complement strand
ATATATCTCTTCTCATTATTAATTACAATCTGCGTATAATTTATTACTATACAAACAATTATATACAATCTGCCTTTTCACACTATATTGGCACGCTAATTGCTTTATATAAAGGTGAACGAAGCAATAGGAGGCGGTGCCTTATGAAAAGAGTAAGGTTGTTATATTTGATTGGTATTTTATTGATAGGATTGTTATCAATATTAGAGGGGGCAGTTATAGATAATATTAACCCATATTCAGAAGCAATAGGAAATAGTGCAGTTGACAGGAGTGAAAATATATACTCAATAAATCCTGCGAGCATTGGGCTTGTAGATAGTTCAATGCTTTATCAAAATTTTGCACTTAATAAAAATCAGCAGAATATCTTATTTTCAGAAAATATACTTTTGAAATTATCTGGTATGCATTCTTTGATGTTAGGTTATTCTATGATGGACAAAAATAAAATCAGTTTAGAGAACAGCAAGTTTAATATAAATTATGCTCTAAATCTTGGGAATTTTTTATATGTGGGCGCAAACTTCGGTTATACTTCAGATAAGTATATTAAATTTAATAAAAACAATCTAAAAAGCGATATTGGGGCAATTATAAATTTAGAAATTGATGATTTCATTAAATTCATCAATTTCGGGATATATGGACTTGATGCAAATTTGGAGAAAATCAGTTTAGAGTTTCCAAATGCAAATTATGGCAAAAATTCATTTTTAGGGTTTGGATTAGGACTTGTTTTTAATCCAGCATTAACCGGCATTTTTTCAGTTGATGCAAATCTTGTAAAAGATGGAAAGGTTTTAGGGCCAAAAGAGAAGAGTTACAAATATGGAGCACAGTTTAATATTGGCGATAACACTCCATGGTTATCGTTAAAGGGTAGTGCAGAATTTTATAAAAATGATGCAGTTGCATACTCATCAGCAGTGAAACTTGGTTTGCATTACTTTGATTTGAATTATGGTATATATTATAATAAAGAAGAGAAAGTTAAAAATCAATATCTATCAGTAAGTTTTGCAATTTCTTATGATAAAAAGGAAAACAAGGAAAATGTTGGGACAAATCCAAGAATAAAAATGAGTTATTATGAAGATAATGGAAAATATAAGATTATATTTAAAGGTGATTTGCAGGACATAGTATATTGGAAATTATATATTATGTCAGAAGATGGGGATATAGTTAAAGAGATAAAGTCAAATGATGATATGCCAGAATATATTGTATGGGATGGAAAAGATAAAAACAACAAGGAAGTTAAGAAGGGTATATATGAAGTTAATCTTGTATATATAAGAAATAATCTTTTGCTAACATTATACGATGAACATAAGAAAATTTATAAAGGCATATTATTTTAATAAGTATAGTTAACTGCGAAAATAATCGACATTTTTGTCAGTGTTATCATTGGCGCGAACAGGCTGTATCATAATAATATTTTAAAGGACAATTTACGCGTAGGGGCAGGTTTACCTGCCCATTGGGGATTGCCCATTGGGGCGGATAAATCCACCCCAATG
>DYJU01000104.1 GCA_020722985.1 Candidatus Methylomirabilis sp. | reverse complement strand
TATATACCTTTAGTTATAATAATTGGAATTTTGGCAGGTGGTTCTTTTGCATTAATTGCAGGTTTTTTAGTAGCAAAATTTGATATTAATCCAATAATTTCAACTATAATGCTAAATTTTATTGCTGTTCTATTTTTGAATTTTATTGCAACAAATCCTTTATATAAAGATCCTTATGAAGGTCATCCAATCACTCTTCCATTACCTAAAAATAGCACCTTAGGATTTTTCTATGGCATACCCTACTCCATTCTCCTTGCAATAATGACTGTAATCTTTGTATATATTTTATTAAATAAAAGTAGACTTGGATATGAAATAAAAGCTATCGGTTATAATCTTGATGCAGCACAAATTTATGGAATAAACTTTCAAAAAACTATTCTTATTACTTTCTTTTTAGCTGGAGCTTTTGCAGGATTAGGTGGCACACTTGAAGTAATTAATATTCATAAAAGATTGATTGAAGGTTTTGCCCAAACAAGTGGTGCACAATATGGTATTTTCGGAATTTTAACAAGTTTGATTGTTGCTGGAAATCCAATTGGAGTTCCTGTTGCTTCTTTTTTAATGTCAGTTCTTCTTGTAGGTGCGGATGCTTTACAGAGAACAATGAGAGTCCCAGTTGAGATGGTTTTTCTTGCTCAAGCATTAATTGTTCTTTTTATAGTTACATTTAGAGAAAGATTATTAAGGAGAAAATAAAATGATAAATTTAATTAATGCTTTTATTGATCAAACGATAACATATGCAGTAGTTTACACTTTAACAAGTCTTGGCATTGTTATTGCTGGTAGAACAGGTATTTTTAATGTTGCAGGAGAAGGTATAATGTTAGCTTCTGCCTCTTTTGGTTTTATCATTAGCTATCTAACTCAAAATGCAATCTTAGGTTTTTTATGCGGAATGATTATGGGTGCAATTTTTGGTTTAATTTTATCTTATATTCATGAAAGTTTCAAAGTAAATCAATTCATTTTGGGAATTTCTCTTGTTATTTTTGGTACAGGTTTATCAGATTTATTGTATAAACTTATTATTGGTGTTAGATTAACAGCTCCAAGGGCTCCTAAAACACCAATTTTAAAAGTTCCCTTAATTTCTGACATTCCTATAATTGGTCCCTTTTTAAGTAAAGATATTGTAGTTTATTTTCTCTATATAGTTATTTTTGTATCTTGGTGGTTTTTCTATAAAACAAAAATTGGTTTAGAAACCAGAGCAATTGGAGAAAATCCTAAAGCAGCTGATGTTGTAGGCGTTAATGTTGTTAAAAGAAGATATTTAGCAACAATAATAGGATCAAGTTTAATAGGAGTTTCTGGAGCTTATCTTCCAATTGTTATTACTGGTACATATACTCCAGATATTTCTGCAGGAAGAGGTTTTATGGCTGTTGGAATTGCAATATTTGCAAGTTGGAAACCACAAAGGGCAATTTTAGGAGGATTTCTTTTTGCAGCTATAGAGGTTATTGCTTTTAGATTACAAGTAATATCTCAAAAGATACCATACCAATTCTTTCTAATGTTACCCTTTATTTCAGTTTTAATAATTATGATGATATTCAAAAAACAGATTGAATTTCCTGCGTCTGTTGGAAAACCTTATAGTAGAGAATAATCAATAAATAAATTTAATTTTATCGCCTCTTTTTATGTTTTTTATATGGATCAGACAAAGATCTTTTTTTAAAGGAATTACTTTTTCATCCTTTCTGTTTATTTTACCTATGAAAAAATAGTTTAAATTTTTAAATTTTTCCTTTTTATATGGAATAACAAAATTTTTATTATCAATATTTAAATAGAAATTACCTTTTTTATATTCTATTTTTTTAACTAATCTATATTTTAAAGTAACTTTTTTATTTGTTAGTTTAACCTTTCCTATAAAAAGGGGGATTTTTTTAATATTTTTAATTTTTTTTATGTCTAAATCATACTGAATTATTCTGGATATTGTTAATGGTTTTTTTAAAAAGATTTCATAGGCTAATTGATTAACATTATATTTTTTCTCTTTCATTAACCTGCTTAAGTAATTTGAAAATTTTGTTATAGATGGCGGTCTTATTGGTGCTAATGTTTTCATTAAAAAACCTTCAAGTTTTGATATGTCAAAATCAGCTATAAAGTTTTTCTTTAGATAATATAATCTTTGTATATATTTTTTTAAAATTTTTCTTTTAATAGCAATCTCTTTTGTTTTATTCCCTCTTTTTAAATTTTCAATATGTTTTCTTATTCCCTTAATTTTTATTTCTAACTTTTTTATTTCATTGAATTTATTATAATTTAATAAACTTTTTGTCTGTTCAACCAAATCTTTAAAATTGTAGTTAATATCTTCAGGAGATTTTACTAAAAAGGAAAATAAAACACTATTTGGGTTCAGGGGATAAAAATAATTCTTCTTTGTTTTTTCAATATCAATTTCTTTAACAATATCTCCTTTAATCCCAAATTTTTTTAAAAAAGAGTTATCGATATTTTCACTTATTAAATAAAATTCATAGTTTTCTATGGAAAAAAGCTTACTGCTAAATCCAATTTTTTCCTCAATTATTTTTTTATATCCTTTATTTACTCTCAAGAATCTTAATTCAACATCAAATATTGTTTTTGGAGGCTCAATATTAAAGAAAAAATAGTCAAAAAGTAAAACTTTAAATATTGTTGAAACAGCTTTTGAATGTGTATAAAGATTTATATCATTTGCCCCTCTTCTTGTTTCCGAAAGGGCTTTTTCCATAAAGAATTTTGATATAGAAAAGAATTTTTCACGATCGAAATTTATAAATATATCATTTAAAAAATTAAAGAATTTTTTTCTTAAAATATCAAGTTGAATATAGTTCAATTTATTTTCATTTAGAAAGAAGTTGGAAATATAAGTTTCATAGAAAGGTTGTTTGCCAGAATTTGGTGGGTTTGATGATTCAATTCTATCACATATTTGTAGAAGTTTTATATAAAAATTATTTTCATATCCAATGCAATTACCTCTTTTATTACACCTGTTGCAACCATGATGAGAACAGATGAAATGTATTGGTGAAAGATCATTATCTAAATTGTTTATATTTTTGAAAATTCTATTAATTGGAGTATAAAGGAAATTTTTAAAATTCTCTGGAATAAATTCTTCATAAATTAACATTGCATGGCGATCTTTTATATTTAACTCTGGATCTTTACTTATTATGAAATGGGAAGAGATTTTGCCAATATCATGTAAAAATGAGATAATTTCAAAAAAGTTTAATATATCTGAAATTTTATTTTTATTCATATTTTAAATTTTATATTATTTTATATTTGGTGGAGGCGGCGGGAATTGAACCCGCGTCCATGAAATTTCGATTTAAACCTTCTACAGGTTTAGCCTATTAATCTTTTTCTTCTCTTACTTCTTAATAGGCAAAGAAGTAAGAGCATAACCTCATTTTTGTCGTTCCTATTCCTGAGGTTGGAATAAGAACCACTCTCCTTTAGCCTCAGTTTGAAGGATCAAGGAGAGAGAATCTCCTTCAAACTGGCAGTAGACTTATGCTACTGCAGGTACATAATTTGTGTTGGCATTTTTAACTTTTTGAGAGTTTTAGAGTCCTCTCAAACTCACCTGCTAGTTTAAATCTCCATTTTATGTCGAAATCCTTTCGCCCCCGTATATATATTATAACATATCTTTATTATTTATGAACTTTTCTAAAAAAGATTTTCCATTAAATGTTTTTAATCCAAAAATTTCTCCAATAGTTGCTCCTAAATCTGAAAATTTATGAATTCCTATAAAATTGTTATTTTTGATATTTTTTCCATATAAAATTAATGGAACTCTCTCTCTTGTATGATCTGTATGTTTAATATAACTTGGATCATTGCCATGATCGGCAGTTATAATCAATAAATCATCATCTTTAAGCCATTTTAAATAATTCCCAAGAAAACCATCAAATTCAAGAAGAGCATTTGCAAATCCATAAATATCTCTTCTATGTCCATAGTTCATATCAAAATCTACAAGGTTTGTGAATATTAAAGAGAATTCATCTCTTTCAATTGTTGCTTTTAGTATAATAGCCATATTTTCAGTATTGTTTTCAATATGTATTGTTTCTGTTAAACCTCTTTTTGCAAAAATGTCATAAATTTTACCAATTCCTAAGGTTTTATAGTCATTTTCAATTAAAATATCTAAAAGAGTCTTTGAGGGAGGCTCAAGAGAAAAATCTTTTCTATCAGCTGTTCTATAATACCTTCCAATTTCTCCTGCAAATGGTCTTGCAATGACTCTTGCAACAGCATGCTCTCCTTTTAAAATTTCTCTTGCAATCTCACACATTCTGTAAAGTTCATCTAAAGGAATAATATCCACATGTGCTGCTATTTGAAATACTGAATCAGCTGAAGTATATACAATAGGTTTACCTGTTTTTATATGCTCTTCACCAAGCTTTTTTATTATTTCGGTTCCAGATGCAGGTTTATTCCATAAAATTTCTCTACCGATTCTTTTTTCAAATTCCTTTATAATTTCATCTGGGAATCCATTAGGATAAGTAGGAAAAGCTTTTTCTAAAACTAAACCCATAAGTTCCCAATGACCTGTTGTTGTATCTTTTCCTGGACTTTCTTCTTCAAGAATCCCAAAAGAGGAAATTGTTTCTTCTTCTTTGTTGTAAATTAAATTAATGATTCCAAGTTTTTTTAAGTTTGGTATACAATATTTTGTTTCTTCTAATACATGTAACAATGTATTGGCACCTTCATCACCATATTTTTCAGCATCTTTTGAATTACCAATTCCAAGACCATCAAGAATTATTAATATTACTCTTTTTATCATTTTTCCTCCATAATGGATGTGAATTTATATAAACTTCTCTTAAATGTTCTTTTGTAAGATGGGTATAAATTTGTGTTGTTGATATATCAACATGTCCTAACAATTCTTGCACGCTTCTTAAATCAGCACCTCTTTCAAGTAAATGTGTTGCAAAAGAGTGTCTAAGCATATGTGGATGAATCTTTCTCTTTATTTTAGCTTTTTTTGTATAGTAGTTTAATATATTATTTATCTGTTGTCTTAAAATTTTTTCACCTTTTTTAGTTAAAAAAAGGAAATCACTATTTAACTTTAATTTTTCTCTTTCATTTAAATAGTTTTGTATGTAGTTTTTTGCTAAATTTCCAAATGGAACAATCCTCTCTTTACTTCCTTTACCAAAGCATTTTAAATAACCGTTTTTTAAATCAATATCATTAACTTTTAAATTTGTAACCTCTGATACTCTCAGTCCAGAGCTATATAATAGTTCAATTATCGCCTTATCTCTTTTACCTTTAAAATCTTCATCTTTAATAATATTTATCAATCTTTCTATTTCTTCAATTGAGATAACATCTGGTAAAATTTTTTCTTTTTTTGGCAAAGATAGATCACTTGTTGGGTCATTTTCAATTAATTCTTCTCTAATTAAGAATTTATAAAAGGATCTTAATGCTGAAATTTTCCTTCTTAAAGAGGATGGCTTTAATTTTTTTTTAGATAGAAAAATTAAATAGTTGAAGACATCTTTTTTGTTTAATGAAAGAAGATCTTTATTAATTTTTATGAGAAATTCTTTGAAATCATCTAAATCTCTTTTATAGGAAAAAATTGTATTTTTTGAATATTCCTTTTCAAAGCTTATATAATTTATAAAATTATTAAAAAATTCTTGATTTTCCATATAAATAGGTAATAGAAAAGGCGGTTTTTAAATCTTTAATTTCGCCATTCTTTAACTTTTTTAAAGCCTCATCAAGATCCAAAAAGACTACTTTTTCTATTTCGCCCTCTTTTTTAAAATTATCTGTTTGAAATTTAGCATTTTTACATAGAAATATATGAATAACTTCA
>DYJU01000103.1 GCA_020722985.1 Candidatus Methylomirabilis sp. | reverse complement strand
TGTATTTCTTTATTAGTAGCCACACTTTTACTTCTAGTGGCTGAACTATTACATAAAATCTTAATGAGTATAATTCAAACTGCCAGAAAGAATAACATCAATCCTTTACATATTCTTATTTCGTTAGCAACTAAATCTAACAATCTATCACTTCCCTCTCTTAAAATGCAATAGCACCCGCAAGGGTGCTATCTCACAAACTAATTAAAAATAGTTTTATATTTTATCCTGTTTTTATTCTATATGTTGGTTTTACTCCTGATGGCTGAACTATTACAATAAAACTGGCGTCCCCAGCGGGAATTGAACCCGCGATACCGCCTTGAAAGGGCGATGTCTTAACCGCTTGACCATGGGGACGCGATTTAATTTTTGATATTATACAGATTTTAGTTTATAAATCAAGATATTTTAATAAAATTTTAATTTATTCAATTCACTTTTCTATTGCTTTTCTGTATATCTCTACATACTCCTTTGCTGATTCATCCCACGAAAAATCAGTTTTCATTCCATTTGCCTGTATCTTTCTCCATACTGTTTTATTTTTATAAGTATCAATTGCTATCTTTAAAGTATAAAGCAATGCATAAGGGTCATAACCTGAAAAAACAAAACCATTCCCCTGTTTTGTTTTAAAATTATATTGTAAAACAGTATCTGCTAAACCACCAGTTTCTCTAACGAGTGGTATAGTTCCATATTTTAATGCAATCATCTGTCCTAATCCACATGGTTCAAATCTGGAAGGCATTAAAAAAATATCAGAACCAGCATAAATTAAATGAGCAAGTTTATTATCAAACTTTATATTGACGGAAATTTTTTCTGGATATTTTGCTTTTATCAGATTAAATAAATTATGGTATTTTTCATCACCAGTCCCAAGTAAAATAAACTGTAAATTAAGTCTCATCATGTCATCAATAATGGCAGCAATAAAATCAAGACCTTTCTGATCGTCAAGCCGTGAAATAAGTCCAATAAGTGGAATATTTTCAGTGTATTTCAGTCCAACGTCATCTAATAATTTTTTCTTTATCTGCTCTTTTAACTCAAGCGAATCTTCATTGTAATTAACAGGTAACAAAGTATCTGTCTTGGGATTCCATATTGAATAATCAATTCCATTTAATATACCATAAACATCATTTGCTCTGGTTCTTAATACTCCATCAAGTCCATATCCAAATTCAGAGGTCATTATTTCATCACGATATCTTTTACTCACAGTGTTTATAATATCCGAAAAAACAATGCCACCTTTCATATAATTTATGCCACCATAAAATTCCATTTTATCAATTGAAAATAAATCCATTGGTAAATTCGCATGTGATAACTTTTCTTTATCAAATAAACCCTGATATGCAATATTATGAATGGAATAAACAGTTGCTACATTTTTATAAAAATCATTACTTGCATAAATAGTTTTTAAATAAACAGGTATCAATGCTGTATGCCAGTCATTTATATTAATCACATCTGGTTTAAAATCCATCAATCTTAACATTTCAACTATAACGCGTGAAAAAAACATAAATCTTTCTGCATTATCCCAGTATTCTCCCTGCGGTGTTCTATAAAGTTCATCTCTATCAAAAAACTCTTTATTCTCAATAAAATAAACAGGAATATCAGTTCCGGGAAAAACTGATTCTTTTATTGATGCAGTATGATTAAAAAGTGCTATGTCTATATCTATACGAAGACCGGTATCTCTAATTTTAAATTTTTCTTCGTTAATTGTTTTATATTTTGGTATTGCAACTCTTACATCATACCCTAATTTTTTTAAAGAAATGGGTAAGGCACCAACAACATCCGCAAGACCACCAGTTTTTACAAAAGGGACGCATTCAGAAGCAACTACTAAAATTTTTAGTCTATTTTCTTCTTTTTTTGCCATTTATCAACCCATTATAACTTCTACATTGCATTCTTTTTTATCTTTAAAAATTGGTATAAGGTTGCCCTTTATTTCCTTCCCATCCACAAAAACTTTTTTAACTCCTTTATTTACTCCATCGGGATTTTTAACTACTATATTATAAATTATTCCACGAAAAACTCTTTTTACTTTGAACTGTTTCCATTTTTTTGGTATAGCAGGATCAATCAATAATCCATCAAATTGTGGTCTTATTCCTAAAATATATTGGGAAATCGCAACAAAATTCCAGGCGGCGGTTCCTGTAAGCCATGAATTTTTTGCCTGTCCAAAATCCTTATGTTCTTTTCCTGCTATCATCTGTGAATACACATAGGGTTCAGTCCAATGGATATTTGCTATTTTATTTGCTTCATAGGGTAAAATTGTTTTATAATATAAAAACGCATTATCTCCCCTGCCATTAATTGCTTCTCCAACCATTGCCCATGGATTTGTATGACAAAAAATTGCAGCATTTTCTTTTAAACCTTTTGGAAAAACAGAAACATATCCTAACTTTTCGCTATATTTTGAAAAAGCTGGATAAAAAAGCACTATACCATATTTTGTATAAAGATATTTTTTTATACTATCTGCGCATTTTATTGCCCTTTCTCCTTCTGCAACTCCACTTATCAATGCCCAAACCTGCGTTTCAAGCCAGATTTTTCCCTCTTCATTTTTTGAACTTCCAACTGGAACACCATCATCATCAAATGCCCTCAAATACCATTCCCCATCCCAGGCATTTTCATTTATTCTTTTTTTCATCTCATTTGCCATTTCCCTGTATTTTTCAACTTCTAAAACTCTGCCTGATCTTTCAGCAAGTTCCGCAAGTAAATTTGCCGCCTGAACAAACTGTTCTGAAATCATAACAGAAACGCCCATTTTTTTAGGACCTTTTAAATTAAGACAATCGTTCCAGTCGGCATTTTCTGCTTTAACAAGACCATGGTATCCTGTATTGTTCCATGAATAATCAATTGCTTTTTGAAGATGTTCATACATTTTTCCCTTTGAACCATCATTATAATGAACTATTTCATTTAAAAAATTTATATCTCCTGTTTCTTTTATATAATTATGAACTGCTAAAATGAGCCATAGATGATCATCTCCATAACCTTCTTTATTACCTTTTTTTGTGAGAGGTGAATACTGATGCATGGTTCTACCTTCTGGGAATTGAACAGAAGCCAGATCTATCAACCTCTGTTTTACCTTTTCAGGTATCATATGAACAAAGCCAAGTGTGTCTTGATTTGAATCCCTGAAACCCATTCCACGTTCTCCACCTGCTTCATAATAAGAAGCAGAACGAGACCAATTAAAAGTGGTCATGCATTGATACTGATTCCATATATTTACAAATGAATTAACTGCTTCATCAGGTGTTTCTGCCTGAAATTTAGATAAATTATTGTCCCAGTATTTTTTTAAATTTTCAAATTCTCTATCAATTTCACCTGCTCTTTTATATTTTTCAAAAATTTTTGTTTCTTCACCCATTTTTTCACAATATCCAAGTATAAAAACAACTTCTTTTTCCTGTCCTGCTTTCAAAGAACAATCAATATGTAAACCTGCAAAAGGCGCCCATCCAACAGCAAGGGAGTTACTACATTTTCCACGCTCTACAGCAACAGGATTTGCTTCTCCCCTATAATTTCCAGTAAATACCTGTCGCAAGCCATCATAACTTTTTACTTTTACATTACTCCAGAAATAAGAAAAATATGATTGATGCATATTATAAAGAGTTAGATGATAAATAGCATTATTTTTAAACTCTGTTCTTCCAATGTTTAAATTATACTGAAAATCCGTCATATCATTTTGCGCATCCCACAGACAAAACTCAACATAGGTAAATAAACTTAATTTTCTTAATTTTTTAGATTTATTTTTTAATTTTATTCTCCATATTTCATAAGTCGCGTTTAATGGAACAAAATATGTTGTCTCGCTTTCTATATTTAAATATTCTGCTTTTATTTTGCTATAACTTAAACCAACCCTGCATTCATATTTATATTTTTTTAAATCCTTATTTATCGGCTGCCAGGTTGCTGACCAGTAATCCTTTTTTATATTATCCCTTATATATATATATCTGCCCGGTCTATCTGATGGAACATTATTATACCTATATCTTAAAATTCTTCTATGGGCTGCATCTTTATAAAAACTATATCCTCCGCCTGTGTTTGATAAAAGAGCGCAGTATTCATTTACACCTAAATAATTTATCCATGGAAGCGGTGTATCAGGTCTTATTATTACATATTCTCTATTTTCATCATCAAAATAACCGTATTTCATATTTTCCTCCAATTTAAAATATTTACGAATAATATAATATTAATTAAAATTTTTCAATATTTTTTTAATATTGTAATAGTTTAGCCATTGATGGAACAAAATTAATCAATAAATTTTTTCATTTTGTCATTGCGAAGTCAGGCGAATGATAACTTTTGCCTTCTATTCCCTCGTTTAATGATCCTGACAAAGCAATCTTGCCTTTATACCCGATACTTTCTTGACTTGTTTTCTTCCGTTTTCAACTGCGAGATTGCTTCGTCATGCTCATATACCCTTATTTTCCATTTTACATTTCTCTTTCGGCTTCCTCGCAATGACAAAGTCATGTATTTCTTTATTAGTAGCCACACTTTTACTTCTGGTGGCTGAACTATTACTTAATATTTTTACATCCTCGTCAAATAATTTTGCCGATTATTTAAACGCCAAAATAACTTTTCAAAGAAAAAAGATAGGAGAATTATTTAATAATCCCCTATCTTAAAATTTCTTTATATCGTCTCTTTTTATAATTTTTCCTTTATTTTTTAAATAATTTAAAATTTACCTATTACTGACAAATACTGAACAGGTGTTAATTCATTATTTACATAAGCATAATCAACACCTATAAAATACCATCTCAAACTTGCACCTAATGACCAATCAGATTCCTGCTGTAAAGATTGTCCTGCACTTTCTATTCCACCCCAGTTTTTTATACCTCCTCTTATACCAACCATTTTATTCCACCATATTTCTCCACCTGCATGAATGATTAACTGATATTTTGTATCAACATCACAACTCGCTATTATTTCGAATTGAGAAATTGGCAATCTATAAGCAATACCGGGTTTTGCATTTATTGCAACCTGTTCTGTGGAACCTTCTGATACTCCTTCTATTGCATCCCATGAAATCGTAGTATAAACATCCTGAACATTAACACCCAAAGATAATCCTTTTAATTCCTTTACACCTATAACATCTCCTATATTTGTAAATAAACCAACATCCAGACCAAATCCTGAATAATTAATAGTTGTAGATGTTGCTTCTAATGTTGTTGAATTATATACTAAAGCAGGATAGTTACCAAGAAGGATTTTTACTGATGTTCCAATAGATAAACCTTTTACTATATATCTACCATAAGCAATATAAATTGTATTGTCCGCGTTTTCTGTTGATTCCTTTATAATATCGCCTGTTATATCGGTAAGCGGTATCCCGCCGATTGCCTGTCGTAACCAGCCAACGCCAAAAGCTCCAATATCATTGCTAATATTATAAACCAAATTGACATAAGTATATTTAGTATCAAGGTCATTTATTTTTGTAAGTTTTACTGAAGATACTTCTACCCCTGAAACATTTACAAGACCAGCTGGATTCCAGTATGAAGTTGACGCATCATCAGCAATTGCTGCAAATGTTCCACCCATTCCGAGAGGTCTTGCGCCAACACCTATAGCCATTGATTCGCCTGCATAATCTTGCGCCAAAAGACAGGAAGTTAAAAATAAAAATGTGCTAATAATTAAAAAATATTTTTTCATAAAAAACCTCCTTTTAATATAATTTTTATGTCAAAGCAACTTCTGTTTTTGGGTCAAAGAAATGAACTTTACTCATATCAAACACAACTTCTATCTCCTGATTTACCTGCGCCTCTGATACCGGTTCAAATCTTGATA
>DYJU01000020.1:25472-32841 GCA_020722985.1 Candidatus Methylomirabilis sp. | reverse complement strand
AGGTGTTTTTTTTAATATACGAACTTTTTAATTACTCCTTGTGGCTGAACTATTACAATAAATTTACACAATCGTTTCATTTATTATATTCTAAATTTTAAAAGCAAACAAGACATATTTAATCGTTTTGATAGATTTAATTTTTATATATACTATAAAAATGATTTTCAACAATGGAAAAGCCCCTTTTATAGGGGCTTTTCAAGGGAAAATAGCAAAGATCCCATTACCCGCCAAAAAGCGGGTCATAATTATCTATCGGCAATTCCTTATAAAACTTAATTTAAGATAGCATATTTTTATTTTTGACAAAAATTTAACAAAAAAGTTGCATTTTATTTTATTTTAGATAATAAAAAATTATCTTTCAAATCTATTTCTATTGTTTGCCCTTCTTTTAATTTTCCTGAAATTATCATTTGAGCAATACTATTTTCTATTTCTTTTTGAATTACTCGTTTTAAAGGTCTTGCTCCAAATTTTTCATCATACCCCTTTTCAGCCAGATATTCCTTTGCTTTATCTGAAATTTTGATTTTTATATTTTTTTCTTCTAATCTTTTAACCAATTTTTCAATCTGCAAATCAACAATTTTAATTATCACATTTATTATTAATTTATTAAAAATAATTATTTCATCAATTCTATTTAAAAATTCTGGTTTAAAATATCTTCTTAATTCTTTATTTATTTCTTCGTTTATAGAAGATATATTATTCGACATAATTATATCAGTAGCAATATTTGAGGTCATAATAATAACGGTATTTTTAAAATCAATATTTCTTCCCTGGCCATCGGTTAAACGTCCCTCATCCAATACCTGCAACAAAATATTAAAAACATCAGAATGCGCTTTTTCAATTTCATCAAATAATACAACAGAATAAGGTCTTCTCCTTACTTTTTCTGTTAATTGCCCGCCTTCTTCATAACCAACATAACCTGGGGGGGCTCCTATTAATTTTGAGACCTCATGTTTTTCCATATATTCTGACATATCTAACCTTATTATGGAATTTTCATCATTAAATAAAAATTCTGCAAGTGCTTTGGCAAGTTCAGTTTTGCCAACTCCTGTTGGACCTAAAAATAAAAATGTTCCGAGTGGTCTTTTCCCTTCTGAAATCCCTGCACGGGAGCGGATTATTGCATTTGAAATTGCTTCAACTGCATCATCCTGTCCTATAACACGTTTTTTTAAAATATTAGCAATATGTAAAAATTTTTCTGTTTCTGCCTGTAACATTTTACTTACTGGAATACCTGTCCAGTTTGATACAGTTTTTGCCACATCTTCTTCATCGACCTCCTCTTTTAACATTACACTATCTTTTGTTATTTCTTCTAACTTCTTTTCATATTCTTTTAATTTTTTATCTAAATCTATTAAATCACCATACCTGATTTTTGCAACTTTTTCAAAATTTCCTGATATTTCATATTGTTCTTCTTCTATCTTTTTTTTATCAATTTCAGATTTAATTTTTCTTATCTCCTGAATTATTTCTTTTTCTTTTGCCCATTTATTTTTTAATTTTTCCTGTTTATCTTTTAATTCATTGATTTCTTTATTTAATTCTTCTAATCTTTTTTTAACATTTTCATCCTGTTCTTCCTTTTTTACTGCCTCTCTTTCTATTTCCAGTCGTCTTAATTTTCTTTCAATTTCGTCAATCTCAACCGGCATACTTTCAATTTCCATTTTAATTTTGGACGCTGTCTCATCTATTAAATCAATCGCTTTATCAGGTAAAAACCTGCCCTGAATATATCTATCAGATAGAACAGCAGCAGCAACCAGTGCAGAATCTTTTATTCTTACCCCATGATGAACTTCATATTTTTCTTTTAAACCGCGCAGGATTGAAATAGTATCTTCCACTGTTGGTTCCGAAACTAAAATTGGTTGAAAACGTCTTTCTAATGCAGGATCTTTTTCAATATATAACCTATATTCTTTTAATGTTGTTGCTCCTATTACTCTTAATTCTCCTCTGGCTAAAGCAGGTTTTAAAATATTTGCAGCATCCATAGAGCCTTCTGCCCTGCCAGCTCCTACTAATGTATGTAACTCATCAATAAAAAGTATTATTTTACCTTCTAAAGAAACTACTTCTTTTATAACTGCTTTTAATCTTTCTTCAAATTCGCCGCGAAATTTAGTTCCTGCAACTAATGCAGAAAGATCAAGCATAAAAACTTTTTTATCTTTTAAATTATCAGGGACATCTCCTTTAAAAATTCTTATTGCTACACCTTCTGCAATTGCTGTTTTCCCTACGCCTGCTTCACCTATCAAAACCGGATTATTTTTTGTTCTCCTTGATAATACCTGCATAACCCTTCTTATCTCCATATCCCTGCCTATTACAGGATCTAATTTACCCGCTGCAGTTCTCTCAACTAAATCTATACCGTATTTTCGCAATGCGTTGTATTTGTCTTCTGGATTCTGGTCAGTTATTCTCTGCCCGCCTCTTATTTCCCTCATTACATTTAAAATATCAATTGCTTTAATTTTATGTTTTTCAATTAAATCTTTTATTTCTTTATAATTAATATCAGTAAAAGCGAGTAAAAAATGTTCAGTGTTTATAAATTCATCCTTTAATTCCTGCATTTTTTTTAGTGCCATGTCCAACATTTCATTTGTTTCTTTTGAAAGATATATTTCAGAAACCCTTGTGATTTTAGGCAATTTATCAATTAAATTTCTTATATCACTTTTTAATTCATTTATATTTATTCCTATTTTTTTTAAAATATTTACCACAACACTTTCATCATCAGATAACATTGCATAAAAAATATGTTCTGGCATAATTTGTTGATTATTATTTTCAGAAGATAAAGAATATGCATTTTTGATTGCTTCCTGTGCTTTTATTGTTAACTTATCAAAATTAATCACAAAAACTCCTTCCATAAAAAATTAAAATAATATATTATTTTACTTTTTTTACGACATTTTTCAATATTTTATTTTGAAAGGTTAATGTATTTTAAATTTAAAATAGCAAATTTAAAATTATTTTTATTTAACAATCAGTATTTGAAAAGGTCATTATCAATGCATAATCACAATCCTTAAACCATTATTTTTAATTACTGATGCGATTTTTTAATTTTATGATATAATAAAATTATGGATTACAAAAAATATATTATTTTTTTTATAATAGTTTTTACAGCACTTAGATTAATCTTAATAAATTTATTTCCTTTACTCGGAGATGAATCTTATTACTGGGAGTGGTCAAGACATCTTGATTTTTCATATTATGAACAAGGACCTGTCCTTTCACTCATTATTTATTTTTTTACATTTTTTAATAGAATAAATAATGAATTCACAGTGCGTTCAGGATCAGTATTGCTTTTTACACTTACAATGATTTTTTGTGTTTTAATTTATAAAAAAATTTATTCCTCAGATAAAACTCAAAAAGCATCACTTTTTAATCTTTTAGCCATAAATTCAACTTTTCTTTACTCTTCTTTTGCCATACTTATGATGCATGACACTGTAATGATATTTTTTTATTCTATATTTATTTATATATTTCTTTTTATTATAAAAAAACCTGAAAATTTAAAATTATGGATATTAAATGGAATAATTTATGCAATTGCAATTATGAGTAAATTTACCATTATAATTATTTATCCTGCAATTATATTTTTTCTGATTTTAAATGGAGAATTAAAAAAATATATAAAGGGTTTTTTACTCTTTTCACTTTTTACCCTTTTATTTTTAAGTCCTGTTATTTACTGGAATTTAACACATAATTTTGCAAATATAAATTATTTATTCATAAGAAGCGGCGTTGAAAAAAATATTAATTTAAACAATGTCTCTGATTTTTTATCCGGT
This sequence comes from Candidatus Methylomirabilis sp., assembly GCA_020722985.1. Lineage (GTDB taxonomy): Bacteria > Oederibacteriota > PGYV01 > PGYV01 > DYJU01 > DYJU01. Next base: position 28,960 of record DYJU01000020.1, on the reverse strand, counting down.
CAATTTTTGCTTTTAAATCCTTTACTTTTTATTTTTTTATTTATATCCACCTTTTTAAAGTTAAAGGGAAAAATTTCAAAAAAAGAATTTTTCCTGACAATAATTTTTATTTTTCCATTATTGGTTTTTTTCATTTTAAGTTTTAAAAGCAAAATAGAAGCAAACTGGACAGGTTTTTCTTATCTACCGGCTTTTTTTCTTATGACTGATTATTTTTTCAACTCCAACTATAATTTTAAAAGGTATTTTAATTTTTCAATAATTTTTGGTTTAACTCTTTGCATTATTGGTTATTTGCTTTTGCCTTTTTATTCAAATACTCCTTTTATTAAATCATCAAATGCTCTTACTAAATCCTATGGTTACAAAAATATTGCCATGAAAGTAAATATTATATATAATGAATATAAAAAAAAGGATAAATTATTTATAGCAACAAGACATTACCAGATGGCAGGTTTACTTGCATTTTATTTACCAGCAAATCCCGAAGTATATATTTTAATAAATCATGAATCTTCAAAGAATTATAGATTCTGGAAAAATTATGAAAAATTTAAAAATTATAATTGTTTATTTATATACAATGAAGATTGGGAAAGTTTTGAGATGGAAAAATTTTTTGAAAAAAGTATGAAAAAAATAGATATAATTAAAGAAAAAAATAAATTGCTGTATATAGATTATTTTATAGGATATAAAGGGAATCTATGAAAATAATAACACGTTATATCGTAAATGAAGTTTCTTTTTCTACCATAATTGGTTTTATTATTTTTACCTTTTTTCTTATAATGAACTCTCTTTTTGTTTTAAGTGATTTATTTGTAAAATATGGGGTTGATATCGTTAAAATTTTAAAACTTTTATTTTTACTTCTGCCATCAACAGTTGCTATAACAGTTCCAATGGCATTTTTAGTAGGAGTTTTACTTACTTATTCGCGTCTTGTTCAGGATAACGAATATATTGCAATGCAAACAAGCGGTATAAATATTTTCAAAATAACAAAACCTGCAATTTATCTTTCAATCTTTATAATGTTTATAATGATACTTTTCAATAACTATGTTTTACCTGCTGCAAACTTCTCATATAAAAAATTATATTATGAAATTGTAAAAAAAAGAGCAACTATATTAATTCAGGAACACGCATTTATTGATGATTTTGATAATTATATCTTTTATATAGGTGATAAAGACAGTAAAAGTGATTTATTAAAAAACATTATTGTTTTTGTCAAATCAGATGTTACAGAAAAAAACCCACCCAAATTGATTCTTGCAAAAAATGGCGAAATCATGACTGATGAAAACACATTAAGAATAGCATTGAAATTAAATAATGGGATTATACAGATAGGATCGTATTTGACCCCGACTAAAATGAATCAGGTTTTTTTTAATACAAATATTATTGACCTTGATATAAAAGGAGTTTTGCGAAAAAATCAAAATCCAAATGAATTAAAAGGGACAAGAGAAATGACCGCAGAAGAACTTATTTTAGAAATAAAAAAAAGGGATAAAAGCAAGCATGATAAAAACTGGCTTTATATTGAATTATATAAAAAATTCTCAATTCCATTTGCCGCTGTTGCTTTTGCTATAATTGGATTACCATTAGGACTTTTAACTAAAAAAGGTGGCAGGATAGCAGCTATAAGTTTTTCAATTGTACTTATTTTTATTTATTATGTCTTTTTATCTTTTGGTCAGTATTATGGATATGAAGGGAAAATGAATCATTTTTTTGCAGTATGGATGCCTAATTTTTTTATGTTAATAGCAGGTTTTATCCTTTTTATAATATTACTTTTCCCATATATAAAAATTAAGTTCAGGAAACCAAAATGATAAATTTAAAAATAATTTATAAATATATTTTAAAAGAGATATTAAAAATATATTTTATAGTTTTATGCGGGATTGTTATATTCATCATTATTTCAACTTTCATAGATGAAATACCATTAATAATAAAACATAAACCCACATTTATTGTGATTACCAGTTATTTTTTATATAAAATACCTTTTATTGCTGCTGAGGCAAACCCTTTTGCACTTTTACTTGCTATTTTATTTACTTTTAGCCAGTTTAATAGATATAATGAACTTGTCGCTATGAAAACACTTGGTATAAATTTCTATAATATTATTAAACCTGTTTTAATTTTTGCTTTTATACTCAGTTTACTTTCTATTTTAATTAATGAAACTTTTGTATCATACACAGCTGAAAAATCACGTTATATTAAAGAAAATATAATTGAAAAACAAAATCCTACTATAGGCAAAATAAAATATCATCTTGCTAAATTGGGTTCAGAAGGTAGAGTTTTTTATATTAAATATTTTGATGGTTTACTCGGTATAATGAACGGTGTTTGTATAGTAAAAATTGATAAAGAGTTTAATGTAATTGAACGGCTTGATGCAAAAGAAGGAATTTGGGATAAAGACAAATGGATATTAAAAGAAGGCGTTATAAGAAAATTTAACACAAATGGTGAAGAAATTGAAATTTCAAAATTTGAAACTTTTAACCTTTATACCAAAGATGCGCCAGAAGAATTTATAATTCGTAAACGCTCTCCTGAAGATACTTTGACAATAAATATTGTTAGGTTACTTAAATTAATCAAAGTTTTAAAAGAAAGTGGTTTTAAATATAATGAGGAACTTGTAAATCTTCATATAAAATTTTCTTTTCCATTTGCAACTTTTATACTTGCTTTACTTGGAGTTTCAATACCGTTTATTTTTTCAACTCAACGCTCTTTTATAAATGCAGCTTTAGGTTTTATATTTACTGTAATTACTTCTTTTTTTTATATGGGTTTTTTAACTATAGGACTTTCCTTAGGTAAAATATCAACTTTTCCACCATTTATATCTGCCTGGATATCAAATTTTGTTTTTATTATTATAGGTTTTTTAGTTTTATTAAAGATAAAAAAATAATTTAGCAAAACGAAATTTAACTTGTAATAACTTTTTTTTTATGTTATAAATTCGTAAATTAAATTTATTTTTAAGGAGGATAAAATATGGCAAGAATTTGTGTAATTTGTAATAAAAAGCCGGTAATAGGAACAATGGTTTCCCATGCAAAAAATAAAACAAAAAAATGGGTTAAACCTAATTTACAAAGGATTAAAATTATTTTAAATAACAAAAGACAGAAAGCATGGGTATGCACCACCTGCATTAAATCTGGCAAAATTAAAAAAGTAAATTAAATGTAATATAATTTTGCCGCTGGCAAAACAAAATTAATCAATAAATTTTTTTTTGTCATTGCGAAGTCAGGCGAACAAGTCCTTTGGTCTTCTGTTACACCTTAAATTTCGCCTGACAAAGCAATCTTGATTTTATTACCTGATGCCTTCTCTCCTTGTTTTCTTCCGTTTTTAACTGCCAGATTGCTTCGTTACGCTTCGTCCACCTTTTATTTTTCTTTCTGCATTTTCTTTTTGGGTTT
>DYJU01000020.1:0-25372 GCA_020722985.1 Candidatus Methylomirabilis sp. | reverse complement strand
TTCGTTACGCTTCGTCCACCTTTTATTTTTCTTTCTGCATTTTCTTTTTGGGTTTCATTGCAATAATACTTTCAAAAATTTTTTACAAGCGGACTCTTTGTAACTGAATCATTACAATTAAATTATTCTTTTTATTTCTTTTATCCCTTCTATATTTCTAATTATATCAACTAACTTTTGTATATCTTCTTGAGTTTTAACTTTTATAGAAAACTCTAATTTTATATTTCCGTTTAATATAGAAGAATTCATTGACACTATGTAAACACTATTTTTATTGCTTAAAGTTATTATTTCATTTATTAGATTAGTTTTATTTTCTGCAATAATCTTTAATTTACTTAAATAATAATTACTAACCTGTTCATTCCATGAAACATCTATTAAAGGTGTAGAAACTCTTTTTACATTTATACAATTTTTTCTATGAATTGAAATTCCTTTTTTGGTAAGTATTCCTGTTATACTATCCCCTGGCACAGGATTACAACACCTCGCAAATCTATAAATTATTTCTGATAAATTACTATCTACTATTATATCACCTCTTATATATTTTTTTTGTTCAATTATTTTTTCCTTTGCAACGTCCATCCTTTCCTTTAATAACCTAATTAAATTATTTGCTATTTTTATTTCTGAAATTTCTCCAAAACCAATACTTAAAAAAAGGTCATCTAATTTATTAAAATTATAATTTATAAGTATTTTTTCTATTAAATCATCAGAGATTTTCTCAAGGCTTAAGTTAAATTTTTTCAGTCTCTCTTCAAGCAATTCTCTACCTTTTTCAATACTTTGTTTCGCATCGTTATTTGTTTTTAACCAATGCCTTATCCTGTTTTTTGCTTTTGCTGTTTTTACTATTTTAAGCCAGTCAAGCGTGGGATGCTGATTTGCACTTTTTAATATTTCAATTATATCTCCATTCTGCAATTCATACTTAAATGATACCCATTTACCATTTACTTTTGCTCCAATACATTTATCTCCTAAATCAGAATGAATTGAATATGCAAAATCAAGCACCGTAGCACCTTTAATGAATTCCTTTACTTCTCCTTTTGGCGTAAAAACAAAAATCTCTTCATCAAATAAATCCATTCTTAACTCTTTTATAAAATCTTCACCTTCTTTTAGATTTTTCTGTAACTCGAGCACCTGTTTTATCCACGAAAAATAACTATCTAATTTACTATCAAATTTTTTTTGTTCTTTATATGTCCAGTGTGCTGCAATGCCATCTTCTGCAATCTTATCCATTTCATGAGTCCTTATTTGAATTTCAACAGGAATACCTTCATCATCCAGGACAGTTGTATGAAGTGATTGATACATATTTGTTTTGGGCATTGCAATATAATCTTTGAATCTACCAGGAATGGGTTTTAAAATATTGTGTATCAAACCAATAGAAGCATAACAATTTGCAACAGTATCTGTTATTATCCTTATTGCAAATAGATCATAAATATCATCTAATATTTTATTTTCCCTTATCATTTTTTGATAAATACTATAAAAATGCTTTATTCTCCCATAAATTTCACAAGCAATCTTATTTTTTTCAAGTTCATCTTTAATCTTTTTTTGTAAAAAATATATTTTATTTTCACTCTGTCCTTTTTTTTCTTTTATTTTATTTTCTATCTGACTGTATTGTTCAGGATATAAGATTTTAAATGATATATCCTCTAATTCTGATTTTATTTTTTGCATACCGAATCTATGCGAAAGCGGAGCATAAATATTTAAAGTTTCATATGCTATTTTCTTTTGTTTTTCTTCATCTAAAAACTGAATTGTCCGCATATTATGAAGGCGATCGGCAAGTTTAATAATCACAACTCTTATATCCTTTGACATTGCAAGAAACATCTTTCTTAATGAATCACTGAATTTTTCTCCTTTTCTTTTAAATATCTTTGCAGTAACATAACTTACGCCTTCAACTAAAAATGCAACTTCATCATCCGTTTTACTTTTTATTTCTTCTATTGAAAAATTCGTATCTTCTACAATATCGTGCAACAAACCTGCTGCTATAGTCCTCGCATCCATTCCCAATTGCTTTAAAATTTTTGCAACTTCTATACAATGTGTTATATATGGTTCACCGGATTTACGTTTTTGATTTAAATGCCCTTTTTGAGCAATATTAAAAGCTTCTTCAATAAGTTTTTGTGATTTTTCATCAAAATTTATCTTTATTTCATTAATATTTGATTCATAATTTTCTGCCATATAATAATTCTTCCCCTTTGTTATTAATTCTTATCAACTCATCTTTTAGTAATTTTTTATATTGTTCCATTTCTTTAGCGCTTGTATTTCGTGGAATATATATTGATTTCCCAAAAATAAAATATCCTCTTGAAAAAGGGAGCGGAATAATTAATCTATCCCATGATTTTAATCTTATCTTTTTATCACATCTAAAACAAACTGGAATAATTTTTTTTCCCGTAATTTTTGAAAGATATAAAATACCTTCATTAACATTTTCGGCAGGTCCTTTTGGTCCATCAACCGTTATTGCAACATCAAATCCAGATTTAATAAATTTTTTAAGAGACAGTAATGCTTTAAATCCCCCACGTGTTGATGATCCTCTTACAATTTTAATACCAAATTTTTCTGCTGCTCGCGCAGCTATTTCGCCATCTCTATGCAAAGATGCAATTGAAGCAATTTTATTGTTTCTATAATGATAAATAAATCCTATAAGTTGAGAATGCCAGAAACCATATAAATAATTTTCGTTTTTCAATGGATTAAAAGGACTTTCCTGATATTTTTCCTTTTCTCTAAAATGAAAAGTTTTGCCTAAAATTTTAAAAAAAATAACAATAAATGGAACAATAAAATTAAATAAAAGAAAATCTTTAATTCTCTTCATAAAACCTTTTCAAATAAAAAAAAAACGCGGTAAAATTTAAAACCGCGCTTTTTCATTATATTAAATATTATTATGTTAAAATTCCGCCACTACCCGAAGAAGTATCATCTGTTTTGTTTTCTTCTTCCTCTTCTTCCTTCTTTTTTTTCTGATAAAATAAAAACAAAACAATGATAGCAACAACTAAAAGTAAACCAATAATTATTCCTGTAATATTTATACCACCCTTGCTTGTTTTCCCAGGAATTTCCGGAATGGGAGTCGGCTCAGTTTCTTCCTCCAGTTGTGTGCCTGATTGCTCCTCTGAACTTAAATCTTCACTGCTAGTACTCGTTTCTCTTGTTTTTTCTGTCTCTTCTGTTAAACCTGCAATTTCTTCTTCTTCTCCTTTAACCTTCACTGATTTTTCAACCGGCGGAATACCAAGTTCCATCGCCCTTTCCTTAGCAGCTTCTATTTCAACTGCACTTACATTACGTGGAATTATAAGTTTTTGCCCTTCTTTTAAACCTGTATAAGAATCTAAAATGTCCCTGTTAGCATCATAAATAAGTGGCCATTGCCATTTATTACCATAAATTTCGGCTTTTTCAGCAATTGTCCATAATTCATCTCCTTTTTCAACTAAATATGTTGTTGGCAATTCTGCCTTTTTTGCCTCTGCCTCTTCATCCAAAACATTTTGTTCTTCCTCTGCAACTTCATTTATTTTTTTGCTCTTACCACCACAGGAAATAAAAATTACCAAACTTAAAGATAAAATAAAAATCATTAAAAATTTTAATTTATTCATCTATTATTATCCTCCTGTATTTTTTTTTATTATATCATTTTAAAATTTAATGTCAATAAAATAAAATTTCTTTGAAATAGCAATTGAAAAATAAAAAAATAACAGTTTAGCCATTGGTAGAACAAATTAACCAATAAATTTTTTTATTTTATTATTTTAAAGTCAGGCGAATGATAACCTTTGTCTTCTACTGCCACGCTAAATGAGCCTGACAAAGCAATCTTGCTTTTATACCTGAATGCTTTTTTGCCTTGTCTTTTTCCGTTTTCAACTGCGAGATTGCTTCCTTAAGCCTCATATGACCTTATTTTTCTCTCTTAACTTTCCTTTCGGCTTCCTCGCAATGACAACACCAAGTATTTCCTTAACTATTAGCCACACTTTTTCAAGTTCACTTCTGGTGGCTGAACTATTACACTGAACTTTTGCAAATTATTCTTAAGGGCTGAACTAACATCTTATTCTTTAAATTACCAATTTCCCCTATCCTTAATTTTTACCTTTTTTGTACTTAGAAATTTTAAATAAATCAAACTATATATAATTAAAGTAATCCAGCAAACAACAGGATGAAAAATCCACTCCCATCTTCTTTTCCTGAAAAATCCTGATATCATTTGAAATAAAATTGGCAATATCGTCAAACAGGAAAAAATAAATAAAATAATACCCTTTGCAGGAAATTTACTCCAGGGATACGTTCTTTTCTTTTCTTTTGAAAAATATAAAAAATCATAAATCCTGCGTGACTGTTTTTTAACAAAGGATTTAATATCAGGAGAATAAATATGAATAATACCAGTTTTAACTTTAATAAATTTATTCTTTCCTGTTTTTAAAATTTCATAAACAACATCTATATCAAACATATATGGTTTATAATTTGTTTTTATAAGATATTCTTTTTTTAAAAATGTGCCATTTGCTCCTATAGTTGGAATTTTTTTTTCATCAAGTTCAACAATAAAATATTTTCCTTTATCAAAAACTTTTAAATTAAATCCCGTCCATTTACCTGTTATATAACTATATCTATCATAATTACCAATAAATAAACAAAGTGGATCATTAACTCCCGACATTGCAAAATATTTTGTCAACGGCTTATCTTTCTCTCTAAAAAAGAAATAAAGTGGTTCTGTCCCCATAATATCAGGTTCGGTTAAAAATGGTTCAACCATATTTTTTAAATAATTATCATCTGGCATTATATTATCGCTGTCTATCAATCCTATTATTTCTCCCTGGGCAATTTCTACACCTTTAGATTTGCCAGCTTCCCCTGTTTTTAAAGGATTATTACAAATAATAATATTTAAACGATTTTTAAATGATTCCACTATTTGAATTGTTTTATCCTTTGAGCCCGCATCTGGAACAATTATTTCAATTTTATTTTTAGGGTAATTCTGTATTTCAATTGCACTTAAACATTCTGATATTACTTTTTCAGAATTATAAACTGGTATTATTATTGAAACAAAAGGAAATTCCATTTATTATCCCTTTTTTCTCATAAAGTCAAGAATATGACCAATTACTGCTTTAGCTGCTTTAAATAAAAAAGCAAAATCTTCAAATGATCTTATACTTAAAATCTGTCTCATTATAAAACGCGGCGTAATAAATGCTTTATAAATTTCATCACATATTTTCATAATTTCTTCTGGTTTCATATCAGAAAATTTAAAAACCGGATATGTCATATCAAATTTTTCCCATTCCCCTTCTGAAAATCTCAACCAGTTATTTTCAACAGCTTGCCTGTAAAGCGGTGTGCCAGGATATGCTATAACAACAGTTGACTGCAACATATCTGCAAGCCCTTTATCCAATAACTTTTTTGCCAGATCCAAAGTTCGTAAAGCATCATCTTTTGTTTCCCAGGGGTATCCAACCATAATTGTAAGATGTACTCCAATACCAGCATTCTTTGCTATCCTGCAACCTTTTTCAATATCTTCAACTTTTGTTCCTTTACATAATCTATCAAGTGTTTTTTGATTTGCAGATTCTAAACCAAATTTTAATAATCTAAAACCCGCTTTTTTCATTAATGGTGCTATTTCTTCATTAATATAATCAAACCTGAAATTTGCCATAAATGAAATATTATATTTTCTTTCTATCATACCCTCACAAAACTTTTTAAGCCACTCTCCCTTTGGAAATGTTCCTGTATCATCAAATATTTCTCTTATCCCATATTTTTGAATTAAAAAACCTATTTCATCTAATAATTTTTCAGGACTACCAACACGAAAATTTGGATAAAGCGTTGTCCACGAACAAAATGTGCATTTAGCCCATGGACAATCTCTTCCTATCATTGTGTAAGTATAAGGACTATATTTAAAAAATTTTTCTCCATAAAGTTTCCATTTTGTTAAATCCCTATCTATAAACGGCAATTTATTTAAATCATGATTTAATTTAAAAATTCCAGTATTTTTAATTTCGCCATTTTCTCTATACCATATTCCCGGTTCTAAATTTTCTTTTTTTTCAATCCATTTTACAATATTTAAAAGTAAAAAATCATAATCTCCACCCGTTAATATAAAATCGATTTTTGAATTTAACATACTCTCCTGCGGCATTGCTGTTACATGGTCACCCGCTAAAACAATTTTTATATATGGCAAAATACTTTTTACTTTTTCAATAATTTGCCAGTGTTGTTTTACAACAGGAGTTTTAGTTTCATAAAAAATTAAATCAGGTTTTTCTTTTTCCAGTAGTTTAACATATTCTTCCCAGGATAATTTTTCTGCTATAGAATCATTCCATATAACGTCATATCCTGAAATTTTCAGCAAAGTAGCAGCATAGGCAGGCACCATGGGATAAATATATGAAGGATTATGAAACCATTGAAATTGCCTGTTCTGTCCTAAAGTTGGATATCCTTCACCTTTTAAAGGTGGATAAGAAATCATTATTTTCATTTATTTAACTCCTCTTTTAATTTTTTTGACAATAATCCTTTTATAAAATAAATTCCATAAAAAATATGCGTTATAAAAATACCTGCGGAAACAAACGGGAAATACCAGAAAAATCTTATACCATCTATAATTAAAAAAACCAGGTAAATAAAAAAAGGAATAAGCCAAATAAAATAAAAAATACCTCTGTAAAAAAATGGAATTACTATTAAACTGATAATATATAAAACAAATAAAGAAGGAAAAAAATATGATACCCTCATTGATGTTTCTGGAAATCGTTTAACAAAATATCCCCTGTGCAAACCATAACTCATAACCTGTTTTAAATGTCCAATGGGGAATTTCCTGCGATGATGATAAACTAAAACATCGGGATGATAAACAATTTTCATCTTTAAATCTTTTATAATTTTTAAACATATAACAGTATCTTCTCCAGGCCAGAATTCAGTATTAAAACCATTAATTTTATTCAAAACTTCTTTTTTTATAATAAGATTGCATGAAGGGTAATCATCAACCTGCCTTTCTTTTTGTTGGATATAACGATATGAATAGTTACCTCCTCCTAAAAATGAAGAATAAATAAACCCGCTTACTTTCCGCATATAAGAATCAGAAGGAGGTGTTGCAGCGGGTCCACCTATTGCTCCTATATTTTCATCTTTTTCAAAAAGTTTCAATGCAGCAAAAAGCCAATTTTCTGAAGGATAAACATCATCATCAATAAATGCTATAATTTCGCCCGCACTATTTTTATATCCTATATCTCTTTTTATTCCGGGATATACTGAACCTGTTGCAATAATTTTTACAGTAAAAGAAAATTTTTCTAAAATTTCTTCTTTTTCATCTGGCAGAATTATTACTTCTATTAGTTTTTTATCATAATTTAACTTTTCTATAAAAGAAAGTGATTCTTTTATATAATCGTTTATTTTTTTAACTGGTATTATAATGCTTACCTTTTTTAACATTTTTATCCTTTAATCATTTTATTTTATCGTAATATCTTAATATATATAATCTATAAAATATCGCCATGGTATCCCAGAATATCTGAAAAATCGTTTTTAAAGTAATATGCCCAAATTTACCTTTGTAATTAACAACCACCGGACTTTCTGCAATCTTAAAACCGTAATGATGTGCAAGTATTAACAACTCAAGATCAAAAGCATATCTTTTTATTAAAACCCTATGAAAAATTTTTTCTAAAACTTCTCTTTTAAAAAGTTTTATACCTGTCTGAGTATCCCGCAAAGGCAAACCAAAAAGAATTTTAACTATAAAAAAATAACCGGCTGATAAAATTTTTCTTTTCAATGGATAATCTAAAATTGATTCTGGATGTCTTTTAGAGCCAATGACTACATCAACATTTTTTTCATTCATAATTTTAAAAAGAATCTGAAATTGCTCTGGTTTAATATCTAAATCACCATCTAAAAACATAATTAAATCACCTGTGCTTATATTAAATGCTTCTTTTAATGCCTGTCCTTTTCCTTGATTTTTAGGAAGTTTATGTATTTTTATGTGTTCTTTTTTTACAGAAGTTGCTTTAGTATAAGTTAAATCTAAAGACCCATCATCCACCACTATAATTTCATAAGAAATCCCTGTTTTTTTAAAATAATCGTCTGTTTCTAAAATATTTGCTGCTGCATATAGTTCTTCATTATACATGGGCATTAAAACGGATAATTTTTTAAAATTCAATTTATTTTTCCTTTAACTTTTATTTTATCATTCTCAGGGATAAAAATTGAACCAAAACTTAATATAAATATAATCAGATTTACTAAAAATAAAATAAAAATAACCTGAAAAAAAGTTTTATGAAAAAGCCATAACAGTATGGTATATATTATTATACCAGAATACATTATATAAATAAAAAAATATCTATGCGTTGCGAGCAAATAATTAATTATCACATTTAAAAGAACCAACGGTAGTATAGCAAGTCCAAAAATTCTAACAATCCCTGTTATTTCCAAATATTTTTTTCCACCCGTTAATAATTTTATAACAAATTCCGGAAAGAAAAAACAAAATAAAAATCCAATAAAACTTATTAAAGCAGTTAAAACAACGCTTTTTATCAATAAACTTTTCGTGCTTTTATTTAATTCAAAATTTTCAGAGACCTTAGGGTAAAGAGCCATAGCAATAGCCATTGGAAAATAAAGAAATGCCTTTCCTATAATTGATGTTACAGCATAAAGTCCTGCCTGTTCTTTTTCATAAAAATGCTTAACAATAAAAAGGTCCATATAACTTAATATTGAAAAAGCAACCATAGAGAAAAAAACAGGTAAAGCATATCCAAAAAATTCTCTTTTTTTTAATTGAAAAGGTTTTTCTTTTATCCTGAAAAACTCAGAAATCATAAATAAACCGAGAATATACGCAATTAAAGCAGAAAAAAGTGAACTTGCAAGCGTTCCTCTTAATCCAAACCCTAAATTTATAAATAAAATAACACATAACAACCTGAATACAGCATCAGAAATTAAGTTTAATCCAAATCCCGCAAACTTTTGCATGCCCTGTAAAATGCCACGAACAATTGGCAACATAAGTGCAACAATAGAAATAAAAGATAAAATTAAAATCAAAATAATATCATCTATATTAAAAAATGATTTTATAAAATTTGAAAAAAGCATAAAAAACACAAAATAAAATATACCGAGTATTAAAAACCATTTAGTAGTTTTTTTAAATAAACTAAAAATTTTTTCAAATTGGTTGTGTGCTTTATAAATTGAAACCCTTTTTGTAACAGTCATTAAAAGCGCCTGTGAAGGCATTATAAAAATAATGATCATACCAAGCAATGTGGCAAGTGCGCCATAATCAGAAGGAGAAAGATTCCTTGTTACATACATATGAAAAATAAAATTAGATAAATTTACTATGCTTGTTGCCAAAAAAAGAATAAAAGAATCTTTTAAAAGATAATCCTTTTGGTCTTTCAAAATTTTTTACCTTATTAATTTCACTTTGAAAAAATTGGTTGTAATTTTATAACCTGATTTTTCCCACTATCAGAAACATATATTATATCACTGGCATCAATTGCTATTCCCAGTGGACTTGCAAATAAGGGCTTGCCTGCATTGTCATTCTTTATAGTTGCAATATATTTAAATTTAGGGGTCTTTGTATCAAAAATATATATATCCTGCGTATTTGTAGAAACAACGTATAAATAATCACGCGAATCAATTGCTATCATTGGCCAGGATGATTTGATTTCAACCCAGGGTTTTATTTTTATTTGTGCAAGTGGTTTTAAATCAGCAGTTAATATAACAACTCTTCTGTTCCCGGCATCTGCCACATATATTCTACCGGTTGAATCAAATGCAACGCCAAAAACTTCATCAAAATTATTTATAGCAACTCCTTTACCTCCTACTGGACTTCCTATTCTGGTTCCTTCTGTATCAAACCTATGAATCCGGGATGTTCCTGTATCTGCAACAAATAAAATTCCATACTTATTTACAGCAACATTTCGAGGACTATAAAAACTTGCGTTTACACCACCTATCTCTAAAACATATTTACCATCCGAAGTAAATTTCTGAATCCTGCCATTCCATGCATCAGCAACATAAACATAATTTTCTTTATCTACTGCAACACCAGAAGGTTCTTTGAATTCTCCTTTTTTATTACCTGCTCCTCCCCACCCCATTACAAATTCTCCATTTGTTTTAAATTTAAGAATTCTATTATTTTTAAGGTCAGTAACGTAAAGATAATTATCCTGCGATACAGCAATTCCACGTGGAGAACCTATTTCTCCCTTTTTATCACCGGATTTCCCAATAACCGAAAGAATTTCAGATGGAATATATTTTACAATATCCCCTTTTTTTAGTTTAGAAATTGCAATAAAACCTATTATGATAATCAATGTAATTAAAAACACAATAAAACTATTACCTTTTTTCTTTGCTTTTTTTCCTTTTATTATTTTTCTTACTTTTTTCTTTGACATAATTTTACCCTCCTTAATTTAATTTTTATCAATGAAAGTTATTATTTTGGCAACCCCAGCATCAGTTACTAAAACTCTACCATCGCCTGCAACTGCAACTGAAAGCGGACAGGCAAACATATTCATACCTCTTTCGTCTTTTAAAAATATTTTTTTATCTTTACCATTTAAATTATATCTTAATACTCTATGATTTGTTGAATCTGTAACATAAATTAAGTTACGTTTAGCGTCAATATCAAAATATGGTTCCATAAGGCAACCACCATCTATCTGTTTTTCAGACCAACCGTCAATCTTTATATCTCTTAAAAATTTACCATCTAAAGTTAAAATCTGGATCCTAAAATTTTTTCTGTCTATTATATAAAGATTGTTATCTGGTCCTACTTTTATACCAAATGGTTCTTTAAATTCCCCGGGCAATGAGCCACCACCTTTTTTTCCAAAAGATGTCACATAAACTCCATTTTTATCAAACTTTTCAATTTTACACCACCCTGTATCACATACATAAACATTACCATCCCTATCTACTGCAAGATCTCTTGGTCCCCACATTCCACGTTCTTTTCCGAACTCCTTTATAAATTTTCCGGTTGTATCAAAAATTTGAACCCTTCCATTCCATGTATCTGCAACATAGATATTACCATCAGGTCCTATATCTATACCACAGGGTTCTTTAAACTGTCCTGGTTTATCGCCTTCTTTTCCCCAGGAAGTTAAAAAAACACCTTCACTGCTGAATTTCTGAATTCTATGATTTCTTGAATCAACAATATAAATATTTCCCTCTTTATCTACTATAATATCACGTGGTGTTTGAAAATATCCATTCCCTTCACCTGGTCCACCACCACTTGATAAAATATTTGCTGGAGCCATTACTTTTTTATCCTGCCTGAGATTAGCAGGCGTTAATATCAAGATAAGCAAAAGAAAAATAGCAACCAATAAAGAAACAATTATTATTTTTTCCTGTTTTGACATTAATGATAAATCTATCATAAATAAACCTCCATTCTGATTAGTTATTTAATATTTCACTGATATTTTAATTTTTAACTATTTTTTAATCAACAATGTATAAAAGTTATTAATCTCTCCAGTATTTCTCTAAATCTTTTCTCACATAAACAACAAAATCATAAGAGCCGAGTTCATTCCATACTTCTCTATACATAAATCTTCTCCATAACATTGTTATTTTATCTCTTAAAGATGCACGCATAAATTTATTTACGTCAGGTGCCCACCATTCTCTTAATTTATACCTCATACCAACATATTGAGGTTCTAAAAGTTCTTTAACTTTTTTATCATGTCCCGGTGCTGCTTCTTCTATACCTGATAAGATAATCGGTTTCCCTATATCTGATTCAGGAATATTTTTTGGTGGATAAGCAACTTTTTTAAAATCCCTTAAATACCAGGCAAAAGGCCAGGAACAGTAATCTTCAACAACTAATTCCACATCATAAGGGTCAAAATTCCTGAATTCCTGACTGTCCCATTTTTCTGATTTTAATGCTTTTGCTACATTATAAATCTTTTTTGCAACATAAGTAGCATCAACCGATGACTGGACATAAACAAATGATTCTTTTGGCGATGCTCCAGCTCCATAAAAACAAAGATTGATAGAACCATGAATTGAACCCAATGCAAGCATTATTGCAGTTACAATGCCTAACTGTCTTAAAAAACCCCAATCATACCGCACAACCATTTCTGCTATAAATTTTCCTGAAAGGATTATCATTGGCGCCAGTGGATGTATTGATAGCCACGGCATTCTTTCGCCAGCCCAGGAATAAATTATCATTGACATAATCCACCAGTAAATTGTAAAAAGATTAAAAAATGTTCTTTTTTCAGGAACAATAATATAATAAACAGTTGCAATCAAAGTAAAAAGGAAAGGCAACATTTCATAAAAAGGTATAAGTAACCAGTAATAATAAACAGGTTGACTCCCTCTTTCAACCCCATGCTGACCCAACCAGTATGTTAAAGATGCGGTAAAAGCATCAATAAAACCTCTCCAATGCGAAAAAAGTGTGGTATATAAAACAAGTGTTATTCCAAAAAATACAGCAAGCGAATAAAGCAAATCAGGTTTCCCTTTACCAAATAAATAATTTACTGTTCCATAAATTTTATTTTCTTCCTGGAATTTAGCGGGGATATGTCTTAAAGAATATTCCCATATCCATCTAAAAAATAAAAATGTAAAGAAAATAAAACCAGTAATATAAGTTGCTTCTTTGGTTGCCCATGAAAAACCAAGCCCTGTTGCAGCTAAATAAAGCCAGGCAGGTTTTTTAGTATCAATGTATCTAAAGAGCCCAATAACCATTGCAACTGTATCAACTGCCATAAAAATATCTTCTCTTATAAACCTCGCCTGATACATAAACATAGGAGATATTGCCATAATAGTTGCGGTTATAACAGCTCCTAATTTGCCTATATATGGTTTGTAAAAATAGATTAATAATACACCTATTAAACCAAAAATTGCTGGTGCAACTCTTGAAGTATAATCTGATGTCCCAAAAAGAAAATAAATAAGTGCATTAGCATGATAATGAAAAGGTCCATGCATCATAGGATTATACTGGTATCCATCACCTTTGAAAAGTTTCCAGGCATAAAAAGCATGCATGCTTTCATCATGATGTAATGGTTTGGTCCCCAGGTCATAAAATCTTGTAAGCAATGTCACTATAATAATAAGTATCCAGCAGATTATTTCCCAATCAAGAACTAATCCACTTTTTTTAGATTCTTCTGCTGAAATTTCAGGAATTATTTTTTCTCCCTGTTCAACTTCTTTTATTATTTCTTTGTTTTTTTCTTCTAAAATTACAGTTTTTTTCTTTTCTGGTTTTAAAGGTTTGGGTGGCTCTTTTTTTGCAACAAGTTTATATCCGCAGGTATCACAAAATTTATTTTCTTTTGGATTATCCGCACCGCATTTTGGACATTTAATGTTTTCTGGCATCTTTTATCCTCCGATAAAAATTAATTTTTTACTTTATATATTGTAACTAAATCACCATCTGCATAAACAATATCCATAAATTGAGAAAATTTTTCCAATGCTTGTTTTTTTGCAAGATATTGTTCCATATTTTCTTTGCTCAAATCTTTATCACGCGCAAGGGTTCCTATATATTTATCTTTTTCTAAAACGCCAACATAAACATATTTTATATTATATTTTTTAATTAAATTTTTAGTTTCTTCAATGTCTAAACTTTCATAAATTCTATTAACATCCATTTGTCTTCTGCCTGCCTCATCCCATGAACCACGCCACTGTAATTCATGCCCTGGCCATCCTAAAACTGTTGGGAATCCTGTAAAAGATGAAATTCTTGCATATTCTGTATATTCATTGCCCCATGCTTCTAATATGACATCATTACCTTTTATATTTTTTTTCAACCATTCAATTGCTTTAAAATCACCTTCTGATGGCATTCTGCCCTGATATGGGTTGAACTTTAAAAACTCTGTTCCATCAAGTGTCATATATCCTTTTAATCCACCTGTTTTAACTGAAGTTGCTGCAACTGGATAAAAAAGTCCAATAATTATCAATGAAACCAATATTAAAATCCAGGCATATCTCATATAAATTGGTTTAAATTTTAAATAAAAATGAATAACCCAGAAAAATGAATAAGCAGCAGCAACAGAATAAAATATCCATGCCTGAAAATAAAACTTAAAAACCGTATTCATTCTTTCAAGTGCTGTATGTGTTCCTTCCCTTGAAAACGTATCTATTATATGCAAAAGTTCACAACCTAAAGTCACTAAAAAACCAGTAAAAATTAAAATTAATATAAATTGATTTTCTTTAAATTCAATTTTTGTAAATAAAAGCATCAGGACAAAAGAAATTAAAAACACCATAATGCCTGAAAAAATACCAAAATTTGGCTTATCAATTATGGATTTAAAAACTACGAGGATTATTGAAATAGCAATCACTGTTCCAAAAATAAAATAAACTTTTTCATCTTTTAATTTATACGGTTCAAGCATGAATTTAAAAATTGAAAGTATTGTCTGATTTGATTTTTTTGCTGGCAAATCAACTCCGCCTAATAATAATTCATCTCCACTTATCATATAACCGCATTGTCCACATATCTTTTTTCCTTCCCTTATTTCAGCGCCGCATCGTGGACAATAAAAATCTCTTGTTTTAAGTTTTGTTCCAGCAATTCCCTGCAATCTTAAAGCATACAACCAGTTTAAAATTCTAAAAATTATAAAAGAAAATATTGGAAATAACATTATGCCATATATAATCAGATAATCCGTAATTTTAGTATTTGCCTTTGTTGGTCCTATTCCTTTTGCCTGAGATTGAAAGAAAAGTGTAAAAGGCAAATAAGCAATTATCGCAACTATAAAAATGATGCCGAGTGCCACAAGGGTATCTTTTAACCAATCCTCTACTTTTTCATATAATGAATATTTATAAGACAATATGGCAAGTGCCACTATAAAATAATATGTCGGGAAATCCCAGCTGTTCAAAAACCAAAGCCCTCCTAAAATTAATCCGGAAAAAATAAGAAATGATATTTTTAAAAAATCTTTTTCAAAAAGATTTTTTTCATCTGTTTTAATAAAGTGAAGTGCAATATTTAAAGCAAGTAAAACAAAAGGCATTGCCATTTGATGCGGATGCATATCACCTAAAAGAAAAGAAAAAAATGGGAATTCATTTATGGTAACATCGTAATCTTTATAATCAATTATCCTTGAAGAATGCCACCAATTAAAACCATCAAAAGTAAAATTATGTTGAGCAACCTGTATAAAACCATCCAGATTACTGATTACTAAAAGAAAAGCAACTCCTAAAAAACCTATTAAATAATTTTTGGTAAGATTGAAAAGCAAACCAACCATTCCTATTGAAGTTAAAGATACTATATAAGTGAGGGCGAGGTTATATGCAGAACCATTAGGAATACCTGTTAACTTCATCATTATTGCCATCATAAGATATCCAAAATAATAATAACTTATAAAAAGTGATTTTCCGTTTGCATCTACGCCGAACATCCAGGGATCATAAGGCGGCATTTTATCAGCACGTGCGATTGAATTCATAAAAGCAAAATCCATAAATTTCTCTGTCCCAATGATATCCGGTTGATACATTCTAAAAACAGCATATAAAATAAAAACAAAAAGATAAAATAATTCGGTGATTAAAATAAGTCCGGGATTTTTTGAAAAAAATTCAAGTATTTCACCTTTATTTGCCATGAAAATAAATATAGAAATAACAATAATTATGAATATTGACAGGTAAATAGTTCCAGTAGAAAAATAAATAAATCCAAAAAGCCATGAAAGATAAGATATTAAAAACAATCCTATAATTTTAGTAAACATAAAACCTTTATCATACGATTTTTTAAAAAGAATAAAACTGATAGGATAGGTAATAATTCCTATGATTAACGAATAAAACCACCAGAGTAAAATGTATCCAAAAAAAGTAGCCATTTTTTACCTCCTGATAAAACTTTTATTTAATTTAAAATTTGAAAAATTATACTTAAAAATAAAGTAAAAGTCAATAACTTCAATAATTCCTTGAACCCGCAATAGAAATAAAAAAAATAATTGAAAAAGACTGTAACTCCTTATAAAATAATAGTAATTCACCAAGTAGGTGAGATTCGTTTTTACAACTGCCAGATTGCTTTTCGTTGCTTCACTTTTCACAATGCCCACTGTATCTTGTCATTTTAAAGTTAAGCGAACGATACTTTCCCAGTTAATTTCGCCTGACAAAGCAATCTTGCTTTTATACCCGATCGCCTTTTTATCTTGTCTTCTTTCGTTTTTAACAACTAAATTGCTTCCTTTAGCCTCATATACCCTTATTTTTCTACCTTTACATATCTTTCGGCTTCCTAAAAATGACATCGCCAGGTGTTTCCTTAATAGTAGCACCACTTTTACAAGTGGACTTCTAATAGTTAAACATTATATCAATTTTTTTTGTTAAAGTTTCAGTTGGAGACAAGCATCTTCTAATATACTGACTCCTTATAATATTTTTTTTAAATCAGAATTTATCATTCTTAAAATTTTTACTTACATTTAATTTTTGTTTTCTAAAGGAGTAAGGTTAATAAAATCCCACAGGATTTTATGTTGGAGATGTTTTTTTATTGACCTTCTTTTTAATAAATGCGTTTTTGTAGAAAATTTAATAATTTTCTCGTCACATCAAAAACTTCATCTACTGTAATTCTTTCAATTGCAATATTAGACTTTTCTCTAAATTCACGAGAAAAAATATCATATCCTTCTCCCTGTAATTCTCTTAAATGTGAAATTGCAATATGCCCATCTCTTTCTTTATACGGATGCCATTCTCCAGGATTTTCAGGACCAAATAAAGTAATGGTTTTTATTCCTAATGCAGCCGCAATATGTCTTAAACCAGAATCATTCCCAATAAATAATACCATCTGTTTAATAAAATATGAAAGCCGCAAAAAATCCAGATTAAAAAATAACTTTGCTTTATTTCCAATTCCATCTGCAATATATTGCCCTATTCCCTTTTCATTTTCCGAACAAAAAATTGCAATATTAAATCCATTTATTACCAGTTTTTTCCCAAGTTCAATAAATTTTTCTTTATCCCATATTTTTTCTTTTCTTTTAGCACCTATACCAAAACCAATTGAATTTATTAATTCTTCATCATCTATAAATCTATCAAATTTTTGTTTAATAACAAGTTTTGTTTTTTTCAAATTTTCTGGTATATTTTTAACTTCAATTAAGGGAGATAAAGTATTCAAATCTCTTTCTATAATATTCATATCTTTATTATCAGGTGATATAGGTAATGAAGCAAAATAGTTTTTCCCACTATGATTATGAATAAGTCGTAAATTTGCACCGGATAAATATGTTATCAGGGCACTTCTAAATGTTGCATGCAAATTTATGGCAAGGTCAAATTTATATTTTCTTAATTTAAAAATTATTCTTAAAAAATCCAGTGGGTCATTTTTATCATATGTTAAAACTTCTTTAACGTATGGTAAAAGATATTTGAAATTTTCATATTTTTTTTTTAAAACATAAACAATTTCAGGCGCATTACAATTTTCATATAACACATTAATAACAGGAGTTGATAAAACAATATCTCCAATATCTCTTAATTTTATAATTAAAATTGTCTTTAAAGTTTTTAACATATTCGTGGCAATTGTTCTCTTTCTGGTTGAAGCAAAATTCTCATTCCGCCTGTTTTTGTTTTTATTTTAACTATTCCATTACCTTTTTTACAATATCCAATGATGGCAGAATTTTTTCCCAAATTACTTTTTCGCAAAATTTTTAATGCTTTTTCTGCATCTTTATCCTCTAAAATAATAATCATTTTACCTTCATTTGCCAGGAAAAGTGGCTCAAAGCCCATCATAGAACTTGCAGCTATTACCACCTTATTTATAGGTAATTTTTCTTCATAAATTTCTATATCAACATTTGAACTTTTTGCTATTTCATTTAAAACTCCGGCAACTCCACCACGTGTTGGATCTCGCATTACATTTATCCTGATCTTATTTTTTATCAATTTTTTTATCATATTATTAAGCGGTGCGCAATCACTTTTAATATCTGCGCTAAATTTTAATCCCTCCCTGTCTTTTAAAATCGCTATTTCATGATCTCCGATATTTCCTGTAATTATTACAACATTTCCCGGCTTTGCATTTAAAACAGAAATTTTTAAATTCTCATCTATTAACTCTCCATATCCAGTTGTATTAATATAAATTCCGTCTCCCTTTGATTTGGGAACAACTTTTGTATCTCCTGCAACAATTTTTACTCCTGCCTGTTTTGCTGTTTTTTTCATTGATTTTAAGATTTTTATAAAATTGGCAATTTTTAATCCTTCCTCTAAAATAAAACCACAGGTTAAGTATAAGGGTTCTGCTCCCATAGCAGTTAAATCATTAACTGTTCCGCATATAGATAATTTTCCTATATCTCCACCAGAAAAAAAATAAGGAGTAATTACAAAAGAATCAGTTGTTAAAACTGCCTTTTTTGAATTAATTTTTATTATTGCTCCGTCCTCTAATGTCTTTAATTCTGGACATAAAAAATATTTTTTTATATAATTTTCAATCAATTTCCTTGCAATTTTTCCTCCTGAACCATGGGCAACTGTTATTATGTCTTCCATTTATTTTTCTCCATATTTATAATATGCAGCACAAGTTCCTTCTGATGATACCATACAGGCACCAACTGGTTTTTCAGGCGTGCATTTTTTCTTATATAAAGGACATTGAACTGGTTTTATAATACCTTTTAAAACATCACCACATCTACATCCTTTTTTTTCTTTTGAATAAGAAATATCAAAAGAAAAAATCTTTTCAGCGTCAAACTGGCTATATTTTTTTGAAAGGGCAAGCCCACTTTTTTTAATTTCTCCTATGCCGCGCCATATTGAATCTATCTTTTTAAAAACTTCTTTTAATATTTTCTGCGCAATTAAATTTCCCTGATATGTCACAACTCTTTTATATTGTATTTCCACTTCTGGTTTATTATTATTAATTTGCTTTAAAAGCATGTAAATTCCGGTTAAAATATCTGTCTCTTCAAATCCTATTACAACACAGGGTATTTTGTATTTTCGAGTCAATATTTTATAAATTTTTGCTCCTGTAATAGCACTTACATGTCCAGGACATATAAAACCATTTAATTTCAATTTTTTATCCATGCAGAGTGCAATCATTGGTGGTATGATTATTTTAAAGAAAGATAGTATAAAAAAATTTTTTATTTTTTGTTTTTTAGCCTGCTTTAAAGTTAATGCTACAGATGGTGCTGTTGTTTCAAAACCCACACCTAAAAAAACAACTTTTTTATCTGGATTTTTTTTCGCAATCTCTAAAGCATCAATAGGAGAATAAACAACCCTGATATCTTTACCCTTTGCTTTTTTCTCTTCTAAGGAAGAAAATGTCCCAGGAACCCGCATCATATCTCCAAATGTTGTAATTATTACATTTTCTTTCTCAGAAATTTCCAGAATCTTATCAATTTCAGATACTGGAGTGACACATACAGGACAACCCGGACCAGATATTAAGTTAACTTTTGGTGGAAGTTGAGATCTTATTCCAAACCTCGATATTGCCATTGTATGGGTTCCACATACTTCCATTAAATTTATTTTATTTTTTAATTTTTTAGATTCTATATTGATTAGATTATATAATTTTTTTATGCTCTTATTATCCATTTTCTGTCTCTTTAAATATTTCTTTCAAATACCTTTTTATTTCTTCAGCATAATCTTTGGTTATCTTTTCTATAGCAAAACCAGCATGAACAAGGCAGTATTCATTAACTTTAATATCAGGTGTAAGTTGAATGGATATCTGTCTTTTTATGCCATTAAAATCAGCAATGGCAAAATCGCCTTCTATTTTTTCTATTTTGGCAGGAATACCAAGACACATATATTTCCTCCTGAATTTTACAGAAATTATATAAAAAATTCTAAAAATATCAATATAATTTATTATAGAAATATTATCTGGATTAAAAAAATATCTAAATAAAATGTTTGTCTATTTCCCATAAAGGAAAATTTTATAAATTTTTTATTTATTGACAATTATTTTTTACTCAGTTAAAATAATAAAAATTTGATTAAAAGGAGTAAATTTATGCGAAAATTTATTTTATTATTCTTTTTACTTCTTATTCCTTTTTTATGTTTTACTCAGGATAAAATTGTTTCTTTTGATGATGAAAGTTTAATAAAAATACCAACAGCAACTCCTACTCCTATTTATAAAATGTATGATTTTGAAATAGAATCCTGGGATGACCTAAAAGATATAATGAATACCATTGAAAGATGCAGGCATGGATTAAAAAATTATCCAGAACTCTTCAGAGAACAGATGGATGATGGCATTTTAAAAATGCAAAGAGTAATAGCAAATTTACATACTGCAGCAGTTTTGCATAAAAGAGATAATGTTGAATTTGCCTGGGAAGAAACAATAACCGCTCCTATAAAAACGCTTGAAATGGGACAGGGCTTTATTGATGAATTTGATAAGGATATAAAATTTATGGAGAAAAAACAAAAAAAAGTTAAAGAAACTCTTAATAAAAAAGGTAAAAAGATGCAAAATCCACAAGAAATAAAATTAAAATATAATACCAATGAAAAAGAAATATTCTTTATAAAAAAAGAAGTAAATAAATTCAAAGAGAAATTTAAAAATTACGAAGCCAAATTTAAAAAAACAGTTAAACAAAAAGAAGATAAAATAGAAACATTAATTGCGGAGCATAATGCCTTGCATAAACCATAATGAAAAAAATTTTTTTAATTACAATCCATGGAATTGTTCAGGGAGTTGGTTTTAGACCTTTTATAAATAAACTTGCAATAAAACATAAAATCAAAGGAATTGTTTATAATAAAACAGGTACAGTAGTAATTGAATCTTCTTCATCCCTTAATAAATTAAAATCATTTATCAATGATATTAAAACTAAAAAACCACCTGCAAGTGTAATAGAATCAATAACTTTAAAAAGGATAAAGCAAAAAAAAGAATTTAAAAATTTTACTATTGCCCAGAGTAAAAAAGCAAAAGAAATAAAATTTATTCCACAGGATATTAGAATCTGTAATGATTGTTTAAAAGAATTATTTAATCCGAAGGATAGACGATATTTATATCCTTTTATCAATTGTACAAATTGTGGACCAAGGTTTACAATAATAAAAGATACTCCCTATGATAGAAAAAATACAACTATGGATAAATTTATAATGTGTCCTTCCTGTAAAAAAGAATATGAAGATATAATGAGTAGAAGATATCATGCTGAACCAAATGCATGCCCAATATGCGGTCCCGAATTAACTCTTCAAAAAAATACAGGCCAAATTATAGAATGTGAGGATATTTTAAAAGAAACGCGTAATTTATTAAAAAAAGGTAAAATAATTGCAATAAAAGGAATCGGCGGATTTCATATTGCATCGCTTGCAACCGATGATAATGCTGTATTAACCTTAAAACAAAGAAAAAAAAGAACAAAAAAACCATTTGCAATAATGTCAGATACTATTGAAAAAATAAAAAAATATGCTCATATTTCAGATTATGAAGAAAATTTATTAAAATCAGTTGCAGCACCTATTGTTCTTTTAAAAAAAAAGAATAAAAATTTATTATCTGAATATATAGCAGAAGGACTTTCAAGAATTGGCGTATTTCTCACCTACTCGCCATTACATTATTTATTGTTTGACGAAGATATTTTAGCACTTATAATGACAAGTGCAAACATATCAGAAGAACCCATTCAGTATAAAAATGACGAAGCATTTTTAAATTTGAAAAATATAGTAGATTATTTTTTATTTCACAACAGGGACATAAATATTCCTGCTGATGATTCTGTTATAAAACCTTTTGATAAAAGTTCCTTTGTATTTATCAGGCGTTCACGCGGTTATGTTCCATTGCCTGTAAAATTAAAAAAGAAAAGCAAAGATATAATAGGTGTTGGCGCCTTATTAAAAAACACTATCTGTATATCAAAAGAAAATTATGCAATTTTATCCCAGCATATTGGAGATCTGGAAAATGAAAAAGCATATAATTATTTTAAAGAAACAATACAGAATTTTATTAAATTTTATGAATTAAAACCAGAATCCATTGTCTGCGATAAACATCCTGATTATCTTTCCACACGTTATGCTGAAGAATTTGCAAAGGAAAATAAAATCAAAATTTATAAAATACAGCATCATTATGCTCATTTTTTATCCTGCCTTGCTGATAATAATTTTTACGAAAAAGCAATTGGCGTTATTTTTGACGGCACGGGTTATGGTGATGATGGAAATATCTGGGGTGGCGAGTTTTTATATGGTGATTATAAAAATTATAAAAGGGTTGCTCATTTTAAATATATGAAACTGCCAGGCGGCGATTTAGCCAGTAAAGAAACTGTAAGATGTGCTATAAGTTTCCTTTCCCAATTTTTAAATGAAGATGAAATAAGAAAAATATATCCTGATAAAAATGTAAACCTTATTTTATCAATGCTAAAAAAATCAATAAATTCTCCATTTTCATCAAGTGCTGGCAGGATTTTTGATGCTGTCTCTTCTTTACTTAATATCTGTCAATATTCAACTTATGATGCAGAATCTCCAATGCTTTTAGAATCGCTGGCTGAAAATTATAATGATAAAGAAAATTTTGAAATTTACCCTTATGATTTTTTTCAAAATGAAAATTCTTTGGTCATAGATGTTTTGCCAACAATTAAAAAAATTTATTCAGATAAACAAAAAAAATCAACTGAATTTATTTCATTCAGTTTTCATAAAACAATTGCCGATATAATTTTAAATACAGTTAAAAAAATTTCAAAAATATATAAAAATAAAAATGTGGTTCTTTCAGGTGGAGTTTTCCAGAATACAGTTTTATTAAGTTTAACAATTGATTTACTTAAAAGTGGCGGATTTAATGTATTATTTCATAAAAACATATCACCCAATGACAGTGGCATCGCGCTTGGGCAGGTTTTTTATAAATAAAAAATCTTTTAAATGGCAAATTATAAATTCAGAGTAATAGTTTAGCCACTGATAGAACAAAATTTGTCCAAAAATAAATTTTTCGCTTTGTCATTTTAAAGTCAGGCGAACGATAACCTTTGCCTTCTACTACTACGCTAACTGAGCCTGACAAAGCAATCTTACTTTTATCACCGATTGCCTTCTCTGCTTTTTTTCTTCCGCTTTCAACTACGAGATTGCTTCGTCTGGCTCATATACCCTTATTTTTCTTTCTTAATTTTCTTTCGGATTTCTAAGAATGACAGTGCCATGTATTTACTTACCAGTAGCCACACTTTTACAAGTAGACTTCTAATGGCTGAACTATTACGCCACTTAATGCATCTGTCTTAAATTATAATTCTTTTTTGCTATTTATCACTTTTTTTTAAAATATCAATTACTGTTTTTATTTCTTTAATTTTAAATAAATAAAGCAATAAAAAATAAATTATTATTCCTGCTGTTATTGATATAAAAACAATTAAGCCATTTATTTTTCTGGAAAAATCTGTATTAAATGTATTGGTCATATAACTGGCAAAAAACATAACTATTAACCCCATAATTAAAGAGATAAAAGTAATTTTAAGTGTAAATATTAAATCATTTTTTGTATTTATGTTGCCAACAAATTTTATGATATAAATATATAAAAAAATAAAATTAACTATACCAGCCAATGACGTTGCAAAAGCAAGTCCAATATATTTAAAAGGAATCATCAAAATAATGCATAAAATAATATTTAAAATCATAGAAAAAATACTTATTTTAACTGCTGTGCTTGCTTTGTCTATTGCATAAAAAACCTGAGTTAAAATTTTTATTCCCGAAAAAGCAAAAATAGCAATTGAATATGCAATTGATACTTTTGCTGTTTCAATTGCATCATGATATGAAAACCTGCCATAATAAAAAAGTAAAGTATTTATTTCTTTACTTAAAAAAATTATTCCAATTGAAGCTGGGATTACAATAAAAAATGCCTGACGTAAAGAAGAAGATATTGTATTTCGTAAATCAAGCATATTTCCTGAAGCAGCATAAGAAGATATATAAGGAAAAGAAACAGTGGCAATTGCAACACCAAAAACACCTAATGGCAATTGCATCAGACGATTGCCGTAATAAAGATAAGTAACACTGCCTTCTACTAATAAAGATGCTAAAATTGTATTTACGAGTATATTTATTTGAGTTACTGATTGTGCCAGTGTTGCGGGTAACATCAACTTCCCTATTTTACGCAATCCACTATCATAAAGATTAATAAAAAATTTTAAATTTATACCATATTTAATAGTAGGTATCCATTGTATTATTATTTCTAAAATAGCACCTAATAAAATTCCTATGACCCATCCATAAACCTGTTTTTCAGGTGTTTTTCCAAGTAAGGGACATATAAAAATTCCAGAAAATATCATTGATATATTTAATATAACTGGGGCAAATGCTGGTAAAGAAAATTTTTTTAAAGAATTTAAAATTCCCATAAACAATGCAGCTATGCTTATTAAAAAAATAAAAGGAAATAAAAATCTGGTTAAATTCACAGTTAATTCAAATTTTTTAGTATCCGAACTGAAACCAGGAGCAATGATATGAACAATCAAAGGTGCAAATATTATTCCAAGCAAACATAAAATAACAAGTATTATGGACAATACTGTAAAAACATTTGAAACCAGTGATAATATATCTTTTTTTTCTTTTTTTTGTAAATATTCTGTAAAAACAGGTATAAAAGCAGAGGATAGGGCTCCTTCTGCAAGTAAATTACGCAAAAGATTAGGTATCCTGAAAGCTATAAAAAATGCATCTGAAACAAATCCGACGCCAAGCAATGCCGCACATATTGCATCGCGTATATAACCCAAAATCCTGCTTAACATCGTAATTAAACTTACTATAGATGCTGATTTTGCAATTTTTTTAGTTGACATATAGATGAATTATATAACAAAATTTAAAATTTTTCATTGATATTTTATTA
>DYJU01000102.1 GCA_020722985.1 Candidatus Methylomirabilis sp. | reverse complement strand
TTTTTTTCATTACAGGGTCTAATGGTATCCACATATTATTTAATTTTGCTTCAATAATAATGTGAGTATATTCATATCGTCTCCAAGCAATTGTTTTTAATCTTACTTCGATACCATTGGCTTTTAAAAGAACGGCTAATATACCAACTAAATCATCGCAATCAAGATATTTATCAAATTTTCTTTCAAGCAAATATTTAGGAGCCGTAAAATGTTCAATTCCTTCGGGGTCTGGTCTATATCGGAAATTTTTTATTACATAATTAAAACAATTTTTAATCGTTTCTAAATCATTTTTGCCCTTTAATTTTTCAGCTATATTTTTAACCGTATCTGACGTAACATCTCTATTAATAAGACGCCACATATTAGATACGGTTATATCAATAGCTTCATCTCCTATCCCTATTTCTCTTATTTTCCTTTTCATCATTAATTATTGTTAGATTACTCATTGAACCTGTCAATAAATATAAACCTAATAAACCGGCTCCTATATATACAATTAATTTAATATTTTCTTTATTCTTATTTATTTCATTAATAAAATTGTCAATTTTTGAAGCTATATTATTAATCTTAACCGTTACATCAGAAATATTATTTAGAGTGTCGGTAATACCAATATTAGCCATCGTCTTATCAATTATCCCGTCATTTAATTCGTTCCTATATTTAATCGGTAATTTATTTATATTAATCATTTTTTATCACCGAAAAATTGTTTATAATATATAATTGCCACTATTGAGCCACCTAATATTAATAATATCGGCAAACTTTTGCCTACGAAAGATACTGTATCCCCTGTCCCTTTGACGACATCAACTACCGCATTTCCTACCGTTTCAACCGCACCGCCTACTTTCGTAATTACATTTTTTGTAGCTTTTTTAATTTTAGAAAAATTACTTCCTTCTTTTAAATCTTGTAATTTTATTTTATATTTTCTTGGATTTAATATTTTTTCGTCAATATCACCGCTTACTACATACCAAAATAATTGTTTTAAGACTTTTGGTATTGCTTCCGTTTTAACTATATAATTTTTGTCTATTTCTTTAATAATATAATTTTTTGTATTTTGATTGTCTTTGTCATTATAAACTGGTAAATCGGTAGTTGTTTCTAAATCTATATAAGCTGATAATATATTGTCAATCATCTCTAAACTATAAGGTCGACCAATAAGTAATAATGTTTTATATAAACCAATTGCATTATAATTCAAAGCAAAAGTTATTTTTGAAATAGCTTTATAAAAATCTGGGTCATAATCTATAAACGCCATATCATCTAATTGCGTTTCTTTATAATCTGGAATGCTAATCGGATTATATATCTCTATTTCATTCATAATTATCCTTTTTTTTATAACAATAGACGTCTATAAATAAAGCTATATGTTATATAGATTATTTAAATATTTGATTTATAATAAATTATCTAAAATACTATTTTCAATTTTTGTTTCCTCATTACGAAAATTTTTTATTTCTTTCATTACCATATTATAAAATGATTTATAATTTTTAATTTTAAAACCAGTCTTTTGATGCTTCCTTCTACATATATTATAAAATATTTTTATAGCAGTATTATAATTATAATTATTTTTTTCTTTTAATAATATAATTACTTCTATTGAAGTAATTCTTAAATTTTTTTTTTCATTATCTAATATCGGCATAAAAAAAATTTTTTTTTATTTGCAATTTAAATTTTTTTTTTATATTTTAGTCTTTATTTTTTAAGGAGGTAATTATGTATAACATTAACCCGCTAAAATTTTATAGTAAAAATTTTATTATGAAGCTTTTTAAAATCAATCATTCACAATCTCAATATCTACTCAAAAATAATTTTATTCCTAATATTAAAATTAATCGACATTACAGAATTATGGGAAGTGCAATTATTGAATTTATTAAGCGATATGGTAATAAAAATGAATCAATGAATTTTGAAACAAATTTAGGAGATGATAATGGAGAATAAAAAAATTTGTAATTATTGTCATAAACCTTTTAATATCAATGATATTAAATATTATTTTAATACTAATTATTATCATTATGATTGTCTATTAGAATTTATCAAATTATTAGGTAAAAATGGTATTAAAATCAAAGAATATAGCCAATATTGTGATTAATACAGATTACAATATCGAATATAATCCAGATTTTCATATTAATGAATTTTATCATCGTCAAAATGGCTTTAAATATTATTTTAGAGATATCCTTTATAAATTGAACATTAACCGAAATATATTATTAAATTTTATAAAAAATCATGGCAAATTAGAAAAAGATTTTATTTTAATTAAAAAAGATGGTGGTATTTTTTTAGATAATATATTAATCCATAAAAATTTTTATTATATTATATTAAATTATTTTAGAGAATATATTTATAATTGTTGGAAGTGAGTCGCCCTATAAAAAATGGTCTTGATTACTTTCCTTTTGATACTGATTTTTTCAGTGATATCAAAATTAGACGTTTAATCTCTTGTCAAGGTGGTAATGCTATCCTTGTTTATATATTCATACTAACTTTAATTTATAAGGATAGAGGTTATTTTCTGGAATATAATGATGACGTTGCTTTTTATATTTCGGAAAGCCTAAAAGTTAAGGAGGGGTATATAAATGAAGTAGTTAATAACTGCCTGGCAATCGGGTTATTTAATGATGAAATATTTAGTAATCATAACGTCTTAACAAGTGTTTCTATACAAAAAAGATATAGAAACATTAAAAAATTATTACGTTCATATTTCGCTGTGGATAATTATAATTTAATAGACAAAAGCGACGTCATTATCTCGGAGAAAACTGAACGTAACTCGGCATTATCTCTGGTTTACTCGGAGAAAACCCCAATTAACTCGGAGAAAACCCCAATTAACTCGGAGAAAACCCCCCAAATTAAATTAAAGGAAAGTAAAATAAAAGAAAATAAATTAAATAAGAGAGAAAAAGAAAAAGAAAAAGAGAGAAAACCACCTCCCACTCTCCATAAATTAAAATTTTCTTTCTTTTTAAATTCTTTTTTAGAATACATTAAAGACTTTAAATTACATTATAACGGCTCACTGGAAAGGTCTTTATTAGCTTGGTATAATTATCGTAAATTACGAAAATTTATTACAAATGACGGTATTTCTTTAAATGAAGAAAATTGGATGCAAGATGCTTTAAATTGGCTAATTAAAGATAAAGTCTTTAAAAACAAAGAGGATAATATTAATTTGTCAAATTTATTTGAGGTAAAAAATGAATAATGAATTTTTGGAATTTGAAAAAAATTTTAATTCTTTGGATAATATTAGAAAATTTTATCAAGAGAAAAAGAAACAACTAAAAAATATTTTTAATTTTGATGAATGGTTAAAAAAAATTTGCTATAAAACTTATTATTTCCATAGTTGGGATGTTTCAAATTTAGATGAAACTATTAATAATCTATCAATTATGGTAAAACCCTATTTTGAAAGAAATACCGTCGAAATAGTTGAAAAATATTTATTATTTGGCGAATATTCAAAATATCGAAATTATTTAACGGCAAAAGATTTTTTCCCTACAAAAAATGATGTACCGGAATTGATTAATGATTTTATTTCAATAGATGAACATAAAAGAATTTTAAAAGAAAAATTAGACAGTATGCAACGTGAGTTATCAATTAAAATTTATGAGTATGCTTTTAGAGACTTATTAGATGATGATTATGGATATAAAGAACAAATAATAAATTTAATGAAACAAAATATAGAATTAACTGAAAAAATAAAAAATTTACAATCTGAAATAAATTTATTACAATCTGAATTACAAAAGGAGATTATTTAATGGTATATATCGAAGATTTAAATTTTGACAATTTAAAGCCAATTTTTAAAGCTAAAAAAAATATTATGTATAGTAAAAATAATTGGAATTTAAATAAATTATTAAAAAATTATAATGTTATTTTTGATGTTTATTCAATAGAATTTCCGATTAATGTTATTGTTGTAAGGACTTTTAATAATGGCGATAAATCCAAAATAAATTTTCTAATTAATGATAAAGTTTTTGTATTAAAATATAAAGATAGTTCTTTCCCTATTTATAAAGAAATTTTTTACAAATGTTACACAATTTTGGAATAATTATGAATATACTTGACAAAAAAATTCAGGAATTTAAAAACAAAGAAAATCACAAATTATTTGCTTTTTTAATTATAGTTGATTATAAAACTGATGAAAAAATTATAGAAAATTTATTAAAAAATTTATATGATATTGCTGATATTTATGTTTTGATTAATTATAAAAATCAAATTAATGAAGAAGTTTTATTCTATTTAAGTAATTTTAATATAAATAACAATTTTAATGTATTTATAGGGAAATTCCTTAATTTTTCGCAAGCTCGAAACGATTTAATGAATCTTATTAGAAAAAATATTAAATATAAATATAAATATTTTTTTTGGATTGATTCAGATGAGACAATAAATATTCAAAATTTTATGAAATTAATTGAAATACTTAAAAACTTAGATGATGATATCGGAGGTATATTAATTAAAAGGGAAAATATTTATAATGATAATGAAAAAGAGATTGATTTCCAATTAAGATTAATTCGAAATGATGAGAATATAAAATTTGAAGGATTTTGCCATGAACAAATTGAACAATCTATAATCGATGCAAAATTAAGAATTGATATGTTTGATTTACCTATTATAATTCATAATGGATATATAGATATTATTGAACAATATAAAAAACTTTATAGAAATATTGAATTATTAGAACAAGACAAAGAAAATCCCGTTAGTTTATATCATTTAGGAAAGCATTATTTTAAGGTTGCTCGATATAATGAAGCTTTAAAAATATTTCAAAAATCTTTTGAATTAGCAATAATTCGTAAATCTTTTATATTGCCGATAGTAATTATTGATATTCTTAGATTATTATTTTCACAAAAAAATTTTGAAGGTATATTAGAATATACAGGGAAATATTTAGATTTAGAAATAAAAGAATCAGATATTGAAATTAAAAATAATGTTTTTGTTTTGTATTTTAGAGCAATTGCTTTAATGGAAGTTAGACAATTTGAATTTGCATTGGAATATTTTAAACAAGCTCAAATAATTTTATTGAATCGGAATGGATTTGTTAATTATGATGGTATGATTATAGATAAAAATTTGATTAATAGATATATAGGTTTAATTTCGGAAGAAAATAAAAAAAAAATAATTTTTTTTGATAATTAGAAGGCTATCTTTGTCTATAAAAATAATTTAAAGAAAATAAGATAGAATTTTAAAAATTAATTTTAACTTAATTGGTTTAGAGTTAGAAATTATTAATTATATAAGGAGCTTAATAGTATGCAACGTATTGATGGCAAAGAATTACAAAAAATTTTACAGATTGCAGGACGGACGCAGGCAGATTTTATGAGATTCATAAATTATTCAAAATCATCATTCGGTAATAAATTTTTATATAAGACAGGTTATATACCTGTTTTTTATCAAAAAAAATTGGAGGATTTTTTAGGGAGAGATGTTTATAACGAATCGTTTAAAGAGATGAATAAATTACAAAAAAATGAGCATACATAAATGTATGCTCATTTAAAAAAAACCTCTTATAACTCATTTATGAACGAAATTTTTAAAAACCGTATCAATACATAATTCATAAATTATACTATTTAAGCATCAATCCTTTCGAACACGAATTTGATTGCATAATCAATCATATATTCATCTAATTCCGTAATCTCTCTATCTCCGAGCATGATAGGTAATGAATCCATCAGGACATTAATAACATCGCTCGAAGATTCGCAACCCTCGAATAGATTCCAATTATATTGTTCGGCAATATAATTCCTATATTGCTCCTGCTCTCTAAGTGTTAGATTATTAGTAAACAACATAAA
>DYJU01000101.1 GCA_020722985.1 Candidatus Methylomirabilis sp. | reverse complement strand
GGCAGATAAAGATACGGATTGGGCAAATATTTTTTCATTATTCGCAGTATTGTGAGCCAATTATATCTGAATGAAATAGTATTCGTGTTGTAACCTGGTGGTTGCTGTCCTGCTGGAACTTTTCCTTGCATTCTCTGAAAAGCAAGTTGTAATTCATTTACCATTGCAGTCCACTGCGCATCTGTCGGTATTCCATTTGCATAATGCATTGTTCTTAAATCATTTAAAAAATCAGTTACATCGCCCCATGTAATTGCCCAGTCATAAACATCATTTGTCCTGCCTATCCTTCTCATTAAATCAACAACATGTGGTGTATAACCTGATGCACCTTCAACATTATAGGGTGCTTTTGATATATTTTTAACTGCACCTGATATTGCATCTGTTCGCGCAGTAAGACCACATCTGAACTGCTGCACTCCATTATCATGAGGTCCACGATTATATCCATAGGTTATTAATTTTACCAGAGCATACGGATCTCCACCTGCTGTTTTTAACTGTTCAATAAATTCATCAATTTTTAATGCACGCGAAGCAGAAAAATAACCATAGTATCTCGTTGAAATATCAAGAAGCATAGTTATTGTTGCCCTGATAATATTTCCCCTTATTCCTGCTGGTATTGCAGGATCGTTGGCATAAGAATTAGGATGAGGATAATAATCAGGAAAAGACATTACTGTCATTTTCATATCAGCATCTATCATCTGATATTCCCCGTCGCCTGATCCATTAGCACACGCATCTCCTGCCCATTGCCAATTAGTAAATCCACCTGTTCCATCATAAAAAAGACCAATTCCGCATTCCTGTGACCCAATTCCAAACATAACCCGCATGTCATATCCGAAAATTTCCTGACCAAAAGCAGCTGCCATAGCCCACATCAACCCCCCTGGTCCTGAACCTGATGTATGAGTGTAATTTACTCCCTGACCCGAGGGATTATTTGGACCAAACCTGTATCCAACAGAAGATGTAACTCGCATACTTAAATAGCCGTTATAATCAAAAGGATTAACTGCGTCTTCTGCAATAGTTCCAGGGATCATATCTGGCATTCCTATCCATATCTGTGTTGGATGTTGCCGTGTGGCACCAGTAGTTTCAACAAATAAAGGTGCAGTATCTCTTGCATACCAGGCAGTTTCGCTATAATAATCTGCCTGGCCTATAACAGCTCCTGTCCCCGGATCAATATCAGTATAACTCAATGGCGATGCATAAATTGTTGTATCAGGATATCTTAATGCATAACATGGTTTAACCCTTGCAACGATATGTGGATACCGCGGATATTTTGCATCGCCAGATAAATTTAAACTTATATTAGCAGCACCTGGAACTCTTATCGCAGTTTCATTCGGGTCAATTGTTATTTCCTGCCTTGCAATTTGAATCCTGTATTGCCTTAAACCATCAATGTCTGTGCTAAGTGTAAATAATGAAGAATCAGTAGGCAAAGTAATCGTAGATGTTGTTGAAAAACCCATTGCAACTATTTCATAAGTATCATTATTCCAGTAATATGTTGTCTGCCTGTTTAGTATTGTAAGTGGTCCAGTTGCTGCTGGATTTCCTGTAAGTGGAATAGTCATTTCAAAATCTGCAAAAATAACCGGAATAAAAAACATAAATAGAATCAATGTCAAAAAAATCTTTTTCATCTATATTATACCTGAATTTTTTAAATTTTTTATTTTACAATCCGCATCCTGTAAATCTCTATTAATTCTTAATCACAAATTTTTTTTATAAGCACTTTATAATCGGCAAATAACTATTTTCAATTTATAATTTTCACTTTTCTCTTTTATTTTTAAAACTGAAATTGAAAATTATTTCTTTTTATAAATCACGCCAAATTTTGCTGTTTTTCTGTTAATAATTCCTGTTCTGCTTTTAGCTTCCATAATTGCATAATAATATCCTTCTGATACTAAAGCACCTGTTGCTGATTTTAAATCCCATTTTATTTCGCCCATTTCTAATTTTCCAAAAAGTTGTCTTATAAGTTCTCCTTTTATGTTATATATTTTTATTTTTAACTCCCCTTCCGTTGAATAATCCCACTTAAAAATAACTACTTTTGAATAAACATAAGGATTTGGATATACTTTTATATTTTTTAAAAATTCATCATCTTCTCTTAAAATTAAAATAGTTTTAGACGCTGTTTTACTTTCACCATTTGAAAGTTTTGAAATAACCTGTATTTCATAAATTCCACTTGAAACTAAAATACCCTGGTCAGATAAACCATCCCAGATAACAGAGCTTGAAACATCATCCCCATAACTTAATAAAATTTTATTTCCATTCTTTTCAACAGGTATTATATCATCAAAAGAAAGATTTAATCTATCAGGTAAAACATTGGTAAAATGTGTTATGGTTTTAACTATTTCACCTGCAGAGTTAAAAATTTTGATAACAACAAAATCCTCTGTATTTAGGACAAAAATATTTTTAATTAAAACATCTGTATGACCATAAGAATCCTGCTCACTTATTTTTATATAGTAATTGCCATTACTCACATATTGTCCGTTATCATTTTTAGTATCCCATATAAAAATTGATTCACCATTGTTTATCGTATCAGGTGTTTCAATACCAGGCAATTTTATTTTAAGAAGTTTATCATTGCTTATCATATTTGCTTCATTTTCTCCTTCTAAAAGTATAGCATTTTTTATACTATCAGATGCTCTTGTATTTATTACTGTTCTTACCTTTTCACCTGCTTCATTATAGATTTCTATTTTTAGCATATAAGGAAATGGCGGTAAAGTTAAAGTTATTGTAGGAGTTGAGGTGTGCGTTGGTGTTTCTGTTACCGTGAAAATTGCAGTATTTGTCGCAGTATTTGTTCTTGTATCGGTTGCAGTATTTGTATTTGTCGGTGTATTTGTATAAGTTCTCGTATTTGTTACTGTCCATGTGTTTGTTACTGTTGGTAAATATGTATTCGTATCTGTCCATGTGTTTGTTGGTGTCCGTGTATTTGTTACTGTTGATGTATTAGTTGGACTTGATGTATCTGTAGGCGATGGAGTGTTTGTTCTGGTATCTGTTAATGTCCAAGTATTTGTCCATGTCAATGTCGGTGTCCATGTCGGAGGTAGCGTTCCTGTCCAGGTCTCTGTTGGCGTATTTGTATAAGTTCTTGTAAAAGTAAGTGTCCATGTATTTGTTGTTGTGCTGGTATTTGTCGGTGTATTTGTATCTGTTGATGTCGGTGTATTTGTCCTTGTATTTGTTGGTGTCCATGTATTTGTGTTCGTCCAAGTATCTGTCGAAGTCCATGTCGGAGGTAGCGTTCCTGTCCAGGTCTCTGTTGGCGTATTTGTATAAGTTCTTGTAAAAGTAAGTGTCCATGTATTTGTTGTTGTGCTGGTATTTGTCGGTGTATTTGTATCTGTTGATGTCGGTGTATTTGTCCTTGTATTTGTTGGTGTCCATGTATTTGTGTTCGTCCAAGTATCTGTCGGAGTCCATGTCGGAGGTGGCGTTCCTGTCCAGGTCTCTGTTGGCGTGAATGTCCTTGTTGATGTAACAGTCCACGTATTTGTCCATGTATTTGTTGGTGTATTGGTTCTCGTGTTTGTTAATGTAAAAGTATTAGTAAAAGTATTTGTTATAGTGTTTGTGAATGTATTAGTTATAGTATTCGTTGATGTATTAGTTATAGTATTTGTCCGCGTATTAGTTATTGTATTAGTCGGTGTATATGTCCG
The DNA here is from genome assembly GCA_020722985.1 of Candidatus Methylomirabilis sp. Taxonomy (GTDB): domain Bacteria; phylum Oederibacteriota; class PGYV01; order PGYV01; family DYJU01; genus DYJU01. Next base: position 2,293 of record DYJU01000101.1, on the reverse strand, counting down.
CGTATCTGTTATAGTATTGGTTGGAGTGTTTGTTATTGTATTCGTGGGTGTCCTTGTATTTGTCCATGTATTTGTAATAGTATGGGTTGGCGTATTAGTCCATGTATTGGTGAATGTATTTGTTACCGTATTTGTATAAGTATTGGTTTGTGTAAATGTCCTTGTTATAGTATTGGTTGGCGTATTAGTAGACGTATTAGTTCGTGTGCTTGTTGATGTATTTGTAGGAGGTTGAGATATTTTTATTGCATAACTTGCATTGCCATTATAACTTGATGAAGCATTATTGATAAGACAACCAGCCCCATCATTAACAGCCACTGGCGCACATATATAATTATCATAATAATTTCCACCTGAACCATTTATTACCTGATATTCTCTTACAACCACTATAACATAATAATTGCCACAGGTATATGATGATGGCACAGACATATATATATTGCTGTTTAAAGTGCTGGAAGGATACCATTGATTTGCTGTCTGAGAATTTTCATTTGTTCTATTTACATCTACTGTCAAAACATCCATCCCATCTTCTGATACTTTAATATCCTGTCCTGCTGTTCCTGCTGTTCTTACCGAACATACATCAGAAAACATTGCATAATAAGCAGTTCCAAAACTATTTGTTGTTCTGTGCTCAAAGGTAAGTGTTACCCTCTGTCCCGGAGTTAACACAGTTGGTTTTATTATTAAATTTCTTACTTCTGCCACAGGATATAAGTTAATTGAAATTAATATAAAAACTATAACTGCTAAAAATTTTTCTAAAATTTTCATTTTAAAACACCCATCACAAATTCTTTCTTAAATAAAATTTATTTTTTTCAATATATGCAAAGTATTCTTTTTCATAAATAGGCAAAAATGGCGAACCCTGAATTATACCTACCCATCTTACTGTTATTGATGAACCGTTTGTTATATTTCCTACATTCCACACAATCAAATTCCCATTTTGTGTCCCACCATTTAATATCGTTAGCACAGAAACATAAGGTGTGGGGACAGTATCCCATATATAAACATTATTTGCTGTCATACCACTTGTATTTTGATAGGTTATTGAAAAAGTAACTGTATCACCAACATTTGCTGTTGTCTTACTTGCACTTTTTACTAAATTAGGAACTGGCGTATTAGTAGGTGTGGGTGTTGGTGGTGGAACTGTATTTAAAAAATCATTTATGTTCCTTACGATATGTCCATTTGCATAATTCTGAGGGCAGCATACTGTGCCATTGTCTCTAAAGGTCTGCCAGTCAAACCAGACATATAATTTACTTGTATTATATGGAGCTTTTAAATCTGACGAAGTAAATCCTATACCTACTGCTGCTGTTTGAGAAACTCCCTCTGATTCCCAGTAAGCACCAACACCTGTTGTTATATAAGTTGCTTTACCAGTTGCAAGTTCTGATAATTTTATTCCGCCTGAATATTCTGTCCATACCCTGCCATTTGTTGAGCATGAAGATAAATTATAATAATCCGAATCAAAATTTTCAGCAGCAGAAGCGTCAGGACCCAAAATAGCACAGCACCCTGAACCATCGTTTAAAACCCCGACACCACTTGCAGCAAATGTCCCTGATGCAACTACACTATTTACAAATTCAATAAGTCCGTTATTTCTACCAGGAAATCCGCCATTTTCTCCCATTAAAAAAACTGTCCCGCCTTCTGCCATAAAATTTCTTAATGTAGTCTGCTGATCTGCTGTTAAGGTAGATGAACAGGTGGGATTTGCGCATGAACCATTATTATTAAATCTTGCATCCCATACCTGGTCATACTGAGCTTTTGAAATGCTCGCTGGAAACGTGCTTGTTACTGTGACATTATTTATAGGTCCTGAATGCCTGTAGTCATTTTCTGATTCTGGATTGCATATCTGATTTGCCTCATTTTTTAATTCATATATTATATCATTAACAGGTTGAACATCTGTTATAACAAGAATTCGTAAAGGTGGTGGTGGACCTGGATATGTATCAGCTATTATAATTATATATAATGAAATTAAAGTTATAATTGCTATTAAAATATTTAATTTTTTCATTTTTTCACCTTCCTCAAATTTTACGTTAACCTTCTTTTGCCATTTTTTATTTCAAAAATAGTTATTAATTAATAATATCCTTATTTACCTCACATTAGCATTAAAACTTTAAACCTGCTAAAAGTAGCCAGTTTAAATATAATACATCAAACCACTATCTTAAAATTATTTTTTTACTACAAAAATCTTTCCAAAATAATCTTTCTTTGCATTCTTTATAATATA
>DYJU01000100.1 GCA_020722985.1 Candidatus Methylomirabilis sp. | reverse complement strand
AATGACTGTAAATTATAATGAGGATATACAAAAAGCACAAAATTTAATGTTAGAAGCTGCAAATGAAATAACAAAAAATTTTATGGACAAAGCAAAAAAAGAATATGATAAATTCAAGGATAAATATTATATAAAACTTGGAATAATAAAAGCAAGGACATTTATAAGCATAACGGACAATTTTGTTGAAATAGATTTAAGGTATATAACCGATTATAGACTAAGAAAGGATACAAATTCTAAAATATATTTATTGATTTTAAAAAAATTCAATGGAAACAATATAAAAATAGCATCTTCATCAATGAATATAACATTAAATAATGATAAAAAATAGTTATTATAAATTTTTATAAGCATATTATAATGATTTTAATCGTTAAATATTATAATGAAATAGTGAATTATTATCTTTTGGAGCATTTTAAAAAATTTATTTCAATAAAAAATATATATAAATATTACATAAAATTTATCAATAGAATAAATATAATTATTTAAATGGTAAAATCAATTTATATTCCAGGGATAGAGAGCCATGGATGCTTAGTGTACGGGCTTTAATGTATTTAAATATGTGTGATCAGGCAACAGGAAGATAATTTAAAAAAACCGGTAAATTTATCACCTGTATGATTCAAATATATTAAAAAATCTTGATATGAATGAAACTTTTATCCGCCATGCTAGCCATATAAAACAGTTTTCCATTAAAAAATTACATTAAAAGGATGTTATAAAAGTTATATGTAATATAATAAGAATAGCAGATCAAAATTATGGTAAAATAAAGGTTCAATAATTTAATTATAAAAAATTATTATATTTAGGCTAAATTATTTATTATATAAAATCTGAAACATAATAAAATAAATTTATGATACAATTCATTTATAATAATGATTTCAATAATTAATATAAATTTGAGGCAATTATAATTTTATAAATATCTTTTCTCTTCTATCAGCATTATGCCTTTTGCAGATATTTTCGTTTCTATATTATTATAAAGCATTATCAATCTTTTTAATAACAATATATCATGTTTTTCAGCATAATCCTTTACATATTTTTCCAGTTTTCCACAATATATTGCGATTTTTAAACGATAATCCAAATTTTTTGATGCATTTTCGAAATTCGATAATTTATCTATTTTATTATAATACAATGTTGTAATAAGTATTAACTTTCCATCATCTTTTGACCTTAAAATTATATTAAACAGATTTTTCTGTATTTCAATATCTGTGCTATCTATATCTATTTTCTCCCAGTTCTCACAGTTAAATGTATCTTTTCCGTACACGTTATTCACCATAATATTTATTTTAACCTGTAATTGATTAAAACATATATAATTATATTATATTAAAAGCTTTGTATAAAATTTTAGAATAGATATTATATTAATATACATTATAAATCAATTTATTTCAATTTATTGTATTTAATGTTAATTTTTATATTTTATAATTTATAATCTAATTATATACCAAATAAAAATTAAATATATTTTATAAAAACATATGAAAAAATTAAATAGTAGTTAATGAATTATTGTTTAATATAAATCTTCTGGAGGAAAGATTTTGAGTTATAAAAGAAAAATAAATAGAATGGACGATAAGGATGCAATGGCAAGTATACTTGAATTTTTAAAGGATATTGATAATGAATGGGCAACATTGCATAGCATATCAACAAAAGGCTTTGAAAAAATTCAAAAGGAGTCAAGGGTATTGCATCTGCTTGAAATACTTGTTGATAATGGTTTTGTAGAATCAAAAACCATGGAAGATAAGAGGATACGTTATAAAATAACGGAAAAAGGAAATGAATTTTATTTAGATAAATTAAATGCAGTTATAAATCTATTCAGGCAATAATTTTTATAACACCCATATCACAGAAAATTTTGAATTATAATAATTCAGGTTTATAACATCTGTATTTTTTAACTTTTTTTCAGGTTCTTTTAAATATTTACCGGATTCATTGCATGTTATGATTAAAATTATATTGTCCTTTATTTTAAAGCCTTTTGATATTTTTTTTATGCCTGCATATAAATTATTTATATCCATATTATTATCATTTATTATAGCAATTCCTGCGATGATCCTTCTTCCTATTATTATCTTATTAAATGGCAATTTATCATATGATAATTTTTTTGGCAATTCAGGATTTACATCACAGTTTTTGAATCTATTATCTATGGATTCAAGCCCATTTATCGATTTTTCAATTATATCTTTTCCATCGGGCTGTTCTATTTCCATCCTTATTTTTACCCATAACGGATAAAATTTTGATGTAAAGCTATGAAGCCTTATATTGCCTTTCCATGATAAATAAATAACCGGAACGGATATTATAAATAATGGGAAGCCAAATACTATAGCAATTATAGCAAGAATTTCTGTGAGAATTGCATCATAGGGTTTAAGAATTAATTCGACTATCATAATTATAACTGATGTTATAAGCCATACGCTTGCTGTTATTGCCCAGATAAGAATAAGCCTGTACGTTTTTCTCATTTTATATATCTTCTCTGCAGAGTTTATCATGCCCATTACAGGAGGGTTCTGAGTATTTACCATCTGTATGTAAATCTTTTTTTTGTATATAAAAGGGGTTTGACCTGAAGTACAATATAATTTACTATAAATTTAAACTATTGGAATTAATTTTATATTTGTGATACTTCAACTCCATTATATCTTATATTTTAAATAATAATCTATTGAATATGAATAATATTAATAAATCAATAAAATCTAATTCAATATTATATGTGGATTTTGATAATATAATGTCAGTTGCATTAAAAAATAATAAAATTCCTGATACCAAATATATAATGGAAAAAGCAAAATCAATTGGCAATGTTATAAAAGCAAGTATATACATTACAATAAATAAATATAACCCTGCTATAATGGATTTTGAGAATCAGGGTTATGAAATTATTTTAATGTTAAACCATTTAAAAAATTTTTATAATAATGCTTATAAATATATTTATTCGGATTGCATGTATGATTTGCATAACCATAATATAAATACAGTAATGATAGCAAGCAATAATAATAGTTTTATAAAACTTATAAAAGAAATAAAACTGGAAGGAAAAAAAGTAATATCATTTGTAAACAATAAAAATAATGCAAAGGCAATATGCCTGAATTCGGATATGTTTTTTGAAATATGCAAATAAAAATTTATAAAAAATAATAAATTGATAATAATATAAAAATAATTATTATAAAAAAACTTAAATTTGTTATCAATAATAAAAATATTAGTGCCGATATTATTATATATGGATTTATAATAAATACTTATGTTATCTGGCAATACCATAAACCTATTTATTGTAAGGCACGGCGATGCAGATACAAAAACTAATTTATCCGGGAATTATAATAGAGAATTAACAAAAAAGGGATAAAGCAATTAAAAAGGGTTGCAAAATTTTTGGATGAAATGGATTATAATATAGAAAATGTAATATAAAGCCCGCTTGTAAGGGCATATCAATCTGCAGATATAATAGTAGATGAATTAAAAATGAATGTAAAAATAGAAAAAAACGATAATTTAAAGCCCGAAGCAGATGTTAATGCTACAATAAATCTTCTTAAGGAATTAAAAGGAAATTCAATTATTGTAGGGCACAATCCAAATATATCATTGTTGTTTAACAAAATTTCAGGAACTAATGTAGAAATTAAGAAAGGTGGAATAGCAGTTTTAAAATTCGATAAGGATAATGGCACTGCAGAACTTGAATTATTATTGAATCAGAAAGTTTTAAAATTGATGTAAATGCTCGAAGCTATTGTTGATTTAGGTTATAATTCGTTTCAATTATGCATATATGAACATTATGAATCGAATGCATTTAAACTATTAACAAGGTATAAATCATTTATAAGATCGGGTTTCGGATTAACGGAAAATGGGAAAATAAAGGATGAAAAAATAAAAGATGCATTATTTGAATTATTAAAATATAAAAAAATTATAGACAATTTAAATATAAATAAAATTAAGGCTGTGGGAACCAGCGCATTTAGAATGGTATCCAATGGAAATGAAGTTTCGGAACAGTTTTCAAGAATTTTTGGAACCGAAATAAAAATTATAAGCGGCTATGAAGAGGGAAATTATTCTGTTACAGGTTCATTGAATACATTGCCTTTTAATGATGCCTTAGTATTTGATTTAGGTGGTTCACTGGAAATAGCTTTAGTAAAAAACAGGAAAATAGAAAAAAATAAGGCATTACAATTCAGGTGCATTGAAGCTTTTAAAGGAATTAAAAAACGAAAAGGATATAAGATCAAGGATAAATGATGAGGTAAAAGAATTTAAGGATATTAATATACCTGTAATAGGTTCCGGAGGAAATTTATGGGCTTTGGCAAAATTTGATGAAAAATCCATAAAATATCCATTTTCAAGCCTGCATGGATATAAATTAAATAAATTAGATATAAACAATTATTCAAAGAAATTGCCTCCAATAAAAGCACATGCAAGATCCAAATTTCCTGGAATCAGCAAGGAAAGAAGCTATACTATAGGTTCTGCTTCAATAATAATAGATGAATTGACAGATATATTCAATTCAAAATTTTTATATGTTTCATTGTTCGGAATGCGTGAAGGGGTTTTAATGGAAAATTTATACGATAATATAAACGATTTGAGAAGATCATGGCTGGAAGCATTTTCATATAAATTTAATAATGATCCTCCATGGAGTTATTATGATTATGCAATAAAAAAATACAGTGAAAAAAACAAAAGCGAAATAACAGGATTTTCAACATTTATGGCAAAAGTTATGGCTTTAACAACATATAAAAGTCCATTGTATGCATGCGGATTTACTGTAAGAAACGCAATAAATCCAGGATTTACAATGAATGAATTAGCTGATATAGCAGCAGTTTGCTATTCAGGTTCAGGTTCAACAAAAAAAAGCATTTTTAAGGTTTCTGATTTAAACAATGATGATATAAAAGATATGGGAAAAACAGTAAAAAATATTATATATAAAAATAAGGTGTTAATATGAGTGGCTTATTAATAGCAGTTGAAGGCATAGATGGATCAGGAAAATCAAGCCAGGCAGAACTATTGGATCACTGGATCGGATCTTTTTCAGATTCTTTTTTAACGGAATGGAATTCATCTGACTGGGTTCATATAATAAACAAAAAAGCAAAGAAAAAAAATGAATTATCGCCATTGACTTTCAGCTTAATAAACGCAACGGATTTTACAGACAGATATGAAAAATATATATTGACAATGCTAAAAGCAGGATTTAATGTAGTTTCCGATAGGTATATTTATACGGCATATGCAAGAGATTCCGCAAGAGGAATAGATCTAAACTGGGTAAAAAAATTATATTCATTTGCTGTTAAGCCTGATATTATATTTTATATAAAAATTAAGCCTGAAGATGCAATTTTAAGGTTAAAAAACAGAAATATAAAGCCATATGAAGCAGGCATAGATATATTTCCAGATTTAAATAGAGAAGAAGGATATATAAAATACCAGACAATGGTATCAAATTTTTATGATAAAATAGCTAAAGAAAATAATTTTATTGTAATAAATGGAAATAATTCTATTAAAGATATACAATTATATATGAGGAAAAAAATAAGTGATATTTTATGATAGGTAAATTAATAGCCATAGACGGAATAGAAGGTTCAGGAAGAACATCGCATGCAAAGGAATTATCAAAGAATTTAGAATATAAAGGCTATGGAGTAATAAATTTAAATATAGAAATGTCAAAATTATTCGGCGATGTTATAAATAAAAAGAAAAAAGATATTGTTTTTGAAACAAGGACATTATTTTTAGGATATGCAACTGCATTGGCAGACTTAAATAATTATATAAAGCCTTCATTGGAATCAGGATTTATTGTAATATTCGATGGATATATAAATACATTGAAATCATGGGGATTAATAAGGGATTTAAATGAGGAATGGA
>DYJU01000099.1 GCA_020722985.1 Candidatus Methylomirabilis sp. | reverse complement strand
TTTGGAGATGTTGTTTTTATTACATTGTGTATTTTACTTACATATTATTTAAGATTTAATGTGAGTATTATTCCTGTTCGTTATGGTGTGCCCGAGTTAAAATATTATTTATATATAAGTCCTGTAATTATTATTTTTTATTTACTTTCTTTTAATTATGCTGGCTTATATAGAGAAATAGAAAAAAAATCGGATCTTAATATATTTTTTAAAATCTTTATTGCATCTTCTTTTGCAATAATACTGGTTTTATCTTTTAGTTTTTTTATAAGAGAAATTACTTATTCGCGTGTCTTAATGGTTTCCTTATGGATTTTAAGCTGGATTTTACTTTCAATATGGAGAATTATTTATAAAAATTTTTATCATTTTTTATACAAAAAGGAATTTATTATACAAAGAGTTGTTGTCGTTGGAACTACGGAATTAAGTAAAATGTTTATTGAAAGAATACAGAGGGAAACAGCGTCTGGATTTAAAATTATAGGAATTTTAGGGGAAAAGAGGCCAAAAAATTTAAGCGAAGTTAATTTTTTAGGGGATATTAATAGTCTTGGTAAAGTAATAAAAAAATATAATATAGATGAAGTTTTTATAGGAATACCGGATTTTGATAGAAAAAAACTTACAGAATTTATTGTGGAAAATGAGAATGTTCAGTTTAAGATCGCATCTGATCTTTTAGGTTTTATTGTGCGGGATATTGATTATGATGAAATTTTTGGCATACCGGTGTTTACAGTTAAAGAATTACCACTTGATAAATTAAGAAATCGTATAATAAAAAGAACCCTTGATATAGTTGTTTCACTTTTTGGGCTAATTTTATTATTTCCTTTATTTATAATAATAGGAATTATCATTAAATTAACTTCAGAAGGGCCAGTTTTTTATAAACAGGAAAGGGTAAGCAGAGGAGAAAAAATTTTTTATATGTATAAATTTAGAACGATGAAAAAGGATGCTGAAAAACACACAGGACCTGTCTGGGCAAAAAAGGATGATGAAAGAGTAACTCCAATAGGAAAGTTTTTAAGGAAAACCAGTATTGATGAATTACCACAATTAATTAATGTATTAAACGGTGATATGAGTATAGTTGGTCCAAGGCCTGAAAGACCAAATTTTGTAAAAAAATTTAAGGATATTATACCCAAATATATAGAAAGACATAAAGTAAGAACTGGAATAACAGGCTGGGCGCAGGTTAATGGTTTACGTGGCAATACATCTTTAGAAGAAAGAATTAAATATGATTTATATTATATCCAGAACTGGTCTTTATGGCTTGATATTAAAATAATCATAAGAACAATTTTAGAAGTTTTTCATCATAGACACGCATATTAAAAGGAGAAAAATTATGAAAATTTTAATAACCGGTGGTGCTGGTTTTATAGGTTCAAATGTTGCTGACTTATTTATTTCAAAAGGACACAGGGTTGTCATCATTGATAATCTTTCAATGGGTAATATAAAAAATGTTAATAAAAAAGCGAAATTTTACAAAATGGATTTAAGAGATAAAAAAATTTTTAATATAATAAAAAAGGAAAAGATAGAGGTTATAAATCATCATGCTGCGCAGATAAGTGTCCCTGATTCTGTAAAAAATCCGTTTATGGATGAGGATATAAATATAAAAGGCACTTTAAATCTTTTAAATGCTGCTCAAAAAAATAAAATAAAAAGATTTATATTTATATCAAGTGGCGGGACAGTATATGGTGAACCCGAAAAATTACCAGCAAAAGAAACTTTTAAAATCTCACCAGAAAATCCATATGGTATAAGCAAAGTTGCAGGAGAAAATTATGTTAAGTTTTTTTCAAAACAGTATGGTTTAAAATATGTTATATTAAGGTATAGCAATGTTTATGGAGAGCGACAGATACCGCATGGTGAAGCAGGTGTCGTTGCTATTTTTATAAAAAAAACACTTGAAGGTAAAAGACCGGTTATTTTTGGAGGTGGTAAATGTATAAGAGATTATATATATGTTGGTGATGTTGCAATGGCAAATTTAATTTCTTTGAATAAAGGAGATAATGATGAATTTAATATTGGAACAGGCATACCAACAGATGTAAATCAATTATTCAGTATAATTAAAGAAGTTACAGGTTATAAGGAAGAACCAGAAAAAGGTCCCTTCAGGGAAGGAGATATATTTGCAAATTATTTAGATATAACAAAGGCAAAAAAAATTTTAAACTGGAACCCCAAAGTTTCATTAAAAGAAGGAATTTTAAGAACGTATAATTATTTTAAAAAGGAGGCAAAATGAGAGCTTTAATATTAATAGGCGGAGAAGGCACAAGGTTAAGGCCACTTACTTTAAATACTTTAAAATGTATGGTTCCTATTGCCAATAAACATTTTTTTGAATATCAGATACAGATGTTAAAAAAATATAAAATAAAAGATATTATATTAAGCATCTGTTATCTTCCTGATAAAATTAAACATTTAATTGGTAACGGGAAAAAATACAAAGTAAATATTAGATATGCTATAGAAGATATTCCACTTGGGACGGCGGGCGCTGTAAAAAATGCAGAATTTTTATTTACAGATACTATGGTAGTTTTAAATGGTGATGTTTTAACAGATATTGATTTGAATAAAATGTTTTATATTCATAAAAAAAATAATGCAATTGCAACGATAGGGCTTCATGAGGTGGATGACCCGACAATGTATGGGGTTGTTCAAACAGATGAAAATGAGAGAATCTTAAATTTTTTAGAAAAACCGAGCTGGACTGAGGCAAGATCAAAATGGATAAATGCTGGTATTTACATTTTTGATAGAAAAATATTAAATTATATACCGCAGGGAAAGAATTATTCTTTAGAACGTGGAGTATTTCCAGAACTTTTAAAGAATGGAGAAAAAGTAATGGCATTTAAAAACGATGCTTACTGGATAGATATTGGAACATTAGAAAAATATATGCAGGCGAATTTTGATATTCTGGAAAAAAGATTTAAAATTCCACTAATTTCAAAAAAATTATCAAGATGGAATATAAAAACAGGTAAAAAAAATGATATTTCTTTAAGGGCTTTTTTAAAAGGTCCCATTTTAATAGGAGATTTTTGTAAAATAGAAAAAGGAAATTATGGTCCCCTTACAATTGTTGGCAATCATTGCGAAATAGATAAAGATTGTTTGATATCAAATAGTATTATCTGGGATAATGTAAAAATAGGAAAAAATGTAAAAATTGTTAACTCAATTATAGGTAAAAACTGTGAAATACAATCAAATAGTATTTTAGAAAGAGTTGTTTTAGGAGACAATTCCAAGGTAACAGAATTTTCAAAAATAATAGGAGAAGTAACTATATGAGTATAATAAAATTTGGAACAGATGGATGGCGTTCTATAATTGCAGAAAATTTCACCTTTGATAATTTAGAAAAAGTTATAAATGCTTATGCCCGATTTATTTTAAATAAAATAGAAAAGCCCAGAATAATTATAGGTTATGATATGCGATTTATGTCAGAAAAATATGCTGATTTTGTTTCGGAAAAATTAAAAAATTATGGATTTATTGTTTTTCTTTATGATAAAACTGCTCCAACACCATTGATTTCATGGGCAATAAAAGAATATAAATATGATGGAGGGATAGTTATTACATCCAGTCATAATCCGTATATTTACAATGGTTTTAAAATTAAAAATGAATATGGCGCAGGTTTTTCAAAAAATGAAGCAAAACAATTAGAAGAAAATTTATATAAAAAACAGGAATTAAAATTTAAAAAAGGAGAATTAAAAAAAATAAATTATGATGAAGGATATATAAAAGCAATTTTAAAATTTATTGATTTAAACGCAATAAAGAAAAGTAAACTTAAAATAGTTTTTGATACAATGTTTGGCTCCGGCATAGGTTATTTTGAAAAAATTTTTAAGGATTATTCAAAAATTAAATTTATTAATAATAAAAGGGATCCATTATTTGGTGGAATAAATCCTGAACCAATTGATAAAAATTTAGAAAAATTAATGAAAGAAGTTAAAAAAGAAAAAGCAGATATTGGCATAGCAATTGATGGAGATGCAGATAGGATTGGTATTGTTGATAATAAAGGATATTACATGACTTCTCATAAAGTTTTTTCTTTGTTGCTTTTACATCATATTAAATATAGAAAATTAAAACCGGATGTAGTAAGAACTGTATCAGGCACATTTTTAATAGATAGGATTACAAAAAAATATGGACTTTCACTTGAGGAGACGCCTGTTGGATTTAATAATATAGCAGAGATAATGGTAAAAAGTAAAAAAGAGGTAATTGGTGGAGAAGAAAGCGGTGGTATTGGATATTCATATTATTTGGCAGAAAGGGATGGCATTTTTTCATCTCTTTTAATGCTTGAATTTTTATCAAAGGAGAAAAAGAACTTAAGACAGATTTTAAAAAATTTAGATAAAGAATTTGGCAAACTCAGGTATGACAGAATAGATATTCATTTTAATGAAAATCAAAGGACACAGATAAAAAATGGATTTATTAGTATAGAGGAAAAAGGGTATTTTAATGGGAAAAAAATAACTTCTGTTAATAAAAAAGATGGGATAAAATTTATAATGGGTAATTCTGAATGGATAATGTTCAGGTTTTCAGGGACAGAACCACTACTCAGAGTTTATTGCGAAACTGAAACTTTAAGGCGGGTCAAAAGTAATTTGAAATTTGCTGAAAAGATAGTTGGAGAATAATTCGGGTCTTTTAATATTTAATCTTTCCATATATCATCCCTTTACCAATCCATTTATTTATGAAATTTTTAAGTTCCTGATGAAATTCAGAAGGTAAAAGATTTTCAAAATGCGTGCCGGGTAAGGGAGTAAATTTATGAATATGAATTTTACAACCTTTATTAATAAGATTTTCACAGAGTTTTATTGTTTCTTTTATGTCTGTTTCTGTCTCAAAAGGAAATCCGGATATTATATCTATATTTGGAAGTAAATTATATTTCAATGAAATTTCTGCGGCTTTTATAATATCATTTACGGTATGTTTTCTGTTTATTTTTTTTAAAACGTTTTCAGAACCGGACTGTCCGCCTATCATAATGTTTTTGTTGTTGCAGTATTTTTTTATTAAAGCAATGGTGTCATCATTTACAAATTCAGGTCTGACTTCCGATGGAAAAGAACCAAAAAATATTCTGCCTTCATTTTTAATAAGTTTATAGAGAGATTGCAAAAGTTTTTGTAATACTTTATAATTTATAGATTTTCCATCTATAGAACCATAAGAAAAAGCATTTGGAGAAACAAAGCGCAAATCAGTAAGATTATTTTTTAATAAGACTTCGCAGTATTTCAGGATATTATCAATTGATCTGTGTCGTGGTCTTGGACCAAATATATTTGTTGTCTGGCAATAAAAACAATTATACGGGCAGCCGCGAGTGATTTCTATATAAAGGGAATAATGTGGATCTTTTAATGGAAAAGGAGGATAATTATTTAAATTTGCTAATCTTTCAGATTTATAAATTTGTGATTTTAAAGATTTAATATTTACAATTTCATTCATAATATCTTCTGCTTCACCATGAACGACCATATCAAAACCTGCTTTTAAACATTCTTCTGGAGATCCTGTTGGATGTGCCCCACCGCAGATAAATATGCTTTTATAAAATTTATTTTTTAATTTTTTTAACTCTTTAAAATTTTCTTCTGCATCATTTGATGAAAAAGAAAAAAGAAAAATATTTTTCTTCGTCTTTGATTTTATATCATTTGTTTTTAAATAATGTAAATATACGTCTTTACCGATAAAATATCCATATGTTTCTAAAATACCAAGTAATGCAAAAATACTGTTTCTATTGTTTTTTGAAAGGCATAAGATAATCATAAAATTAATTATATAATTAAGAAAAACAAAATTCTATTAAAATATGCTGTCCAATAATGTTAATAATTTTGTGAAAAATTTTTGTAATAGTTCAGCCACCAGAAGTGAACTGTAAAAGTGTTGCTACTGGTAAGGAAAAACCTAACACTGTCACTCTTAGGAAACTGAAAGAGGAGAATAGAATGGAAAATAAGGGTGTATGAGCATGACGAAGTAA
>DYJU01000098.1 GCA_020722985.1 Candidatus Methylomirabilis sp. | reverse complement strand
TGATTCAATGTTTTTAACACAAAAAAACCTGTTAATAATTTAACAAAAAAACCTATTGTTTCATTTATTGCTATAAATTGAAAAATAACTAAATGAGAAAAAAATATTAACAGAAATATCCCATAGAAAAAGCCTATTTGTTTACTAATAAATATTGATCTTTTATAAAAAAGAAAAGAAATAAAACTCAAAATTAAAAGAGATAGCCATGAAATGGCAACAACTTTATCATAATTAAGCAAAAAAGGGAATCCCGAGTTTGCAATGAGAAGTATCATTAAGAAATAATCAATTTTTCTTATCTTATCATTCATTATTAAAAAGTTTCATCAACCAAAAATAAATTGAATAATTATCAACATTTATATTGTTATTTATATTCTTATTTATAAAATTAATATCAATAACGGGATTATTTTTATCAATAACATTAATATAATCAGGATTGTAAAATCTTTCTTTTTTAATGTTCTCATTTGTTGTAATTAACTTTTTTCCTATAGCAATTGTTTCAATAGTTCGCATTGTTAAACCTGTCTGTATTTGTCCAGGTAAATCAATAACCGTATTGCTTTTTTTGTACAATTCAACTATTTGTTTAGTGCTGATTGGCTTAAATCTAACATCCCACATAAATTTCAACTTAAATATTGATTTAAAAAAATAAGGATATGCTACGCGTAAATAATAATAAAATCTTATATTCTCTTTTTTACATATTTTTTTAATCTTTTGAATAAGATTATAACGTAAATCCGTATTCAAAGAACCTATAAAAATAATATCATATTTAAAATTACATTTGTCAAATTCTATTCTATTAAAACTAGGAGAATAGAAAAGTGGCAGATATTTTTGTCTTTTATATTGTTCACAATCTCCTCTATCAAAGGAGAATGCCCTGTCAAAGTAAATTAAAATATCCATTAAACCTTGTTTAAAAGGAGTTTTTCTAATAGAATCCCAAGTATAATTAATGAAAATGGCATTAGGATTATTTTTTCTCAACTTTTCATAGAAAAAAACAGGTAATTGAAATCCGTGTATAACAAAAATATAATCAAATCTTTGTGTTTCAATCTTTTTTAATATAAAATTTGCATGTTTTTTTGCTCTTAATAAAAATAAGGACTTACTCAAAGTACGATATAAAATATATATAAAATTTTTTTTCTCAATAGGAAAAAAAGTAACAATTGATCCAACTTGTTTAAGGGCATTAATAATACTGAGATGATAGCCATATTCATCTTCTAATGCAATAAAAAGTATTTTTTTTTCTTTCAAAAACTGATTCACTTTAACAATCCTTTTATTTTTAATTCAGTTATACTTTTTGAATACTTATTTTCATATAACTTTTGTGTCTTTCCCCATTTACAAAATTTTTCTATTCCTATATCAAATTTCACTTGTGGACTATAATTAAGTTCTTTATTTATCTTTGTTATATCTGCATAATTATGTCGGATATCACCAAATCTATATTTCCCTGTAATATTAATAGTACCCTTTAACCTATATTTATCAAGTAGAATTCTTGCAATTTCTTCTATACTAATTGGGGTCCCACTTCCCACATTGTATATATTATTATTTGCCTTATTATTTTCTATTCCTAAAATTGTTGCAGTAACTACATCATCAATATATACAAAATCACGACTTTCTTTTCCATCTTCAAATATATTAATAGTTTTATTTTGAAGCATTAATGCTGAAAAAATTGATAGTATTCCAGTATAGGGATTGGTTAATGACTGGCCGGGTCCGTAAACATTTTGATATCGGAAAACTACTGTCGGGATATTTAATGCTTGCCCCATCAGCAAAACCATTTGTTCCTGGTTCTGTTTGGTAATCCCATAAATTGAAATCGGGTGAATTTTTGAGTCTTCGGATGTTGGAAGTAACAAAACTGGTTTATTACAAATCGGACATTTACAATTAAAATTACCTGCTTGTATATCAGCATCTACCCTTACATTAGGATAAACAATTCCATGTTCATCACATTTATATTTTCCTTCACCGTAAATGGCACGTGAAGAGGCAATAATTATTTTTTTAATAGAATGCTTTTCGTTGGCTAAAATATCAAGCATTATTGCTGTACCTCCAATATTTACATTGCAATATCTTTCAATTTCATACATTGATTGTCCTGTTCCAGTTTCAGCAGCAAGATGGATTATTACATCCTCCCCCTCTAAAGCTTTTTGCCAATCCTTTTTAGAGGTAACAGTTCCTTTTATAAATTCAACTTTACCCATTATCGATTGATAAAGAGTGGATGTTTTTTCTGGGTCTTTCCCATGAATTTGTGGTAAGAGATTATCTAAAATCCTTACATTATATCCTTTTAGGATTAATTTTAATGCAAGATTAGAACCAATAAATCCGGCTCCACCAGTAATAAGAATATTTTTCATTAAGTATTATTGTTTTTATGGTAATATTTCTTTACAAAGTCCTCTGAAAAAATTGCATTAATTACTTGAATCTATGTTTTTTTAATTTGCTGATTTTTCTTTTTTAAAATCAGCATTAAAAAATCTGATTTAATTAACATAGAGAATATATTTTAGAACAAAGATAAGTCCTTTTTTTGTTCTAATCCTCTTTTAATAAATAAACCCTATATTTTATTGCATTTTTAATTACTGTAATTATATTTGGTATTTATCTATAATAAAATGATAATTCTTAATTTTTTTGTATTGAAAAAAAGTGGCAAATATTAAAAAAATCAAAACCAATATTCCCTGAATTGTTTTGCCATAAGCTATATTTTCAATAGTAAATGCGGATAAAAATATTAATAAAATAAGAATAGATAAATAACTAAATAGCGACAATATGTTTGACCATAAAATAGATTTTAAGATTAATGCAACATACAATATAAAACCAAAAGGTTTGGAGAGTATGATGGCAATTATACCCGGCAACATGATGAAGAGATACTTCAGTTGCCCTATTTTATCGGGGAATATCAAATTTACAACCGTTTCACCCAGAAAAACTATAGTAAGAGTTGACAGCATTGAATATAGCAAAAGAATTAAAAAGTATTTTTTCGTTATTTGAATGGTTTGATTAATTTTTCTTTCAGAATAACTATTAATTGCCATAGGTAAAAAAAGTGAATTCAAATTGGTAGGCAATAAATTAAAAACAGTAATAAATGCGGTTGCCAAAAAAAACTGCCCTAATGCTTCGAGCGAAATAATTTCTGCAATAAAAAAACGATCAATTTGATTATTTAAAATTACGGCGATACCGCTTAAATAAGGGATAAATCCAAAGGTAAACATTCGTTTAACCATTCTGACATTTATTTCTAATTTGTTGGGCAAATATTCTTTTTGTAATACAAAAAATAATAATACAAATACAACATACATACTTGCTATTGACAATAAAGCACCAACTACACCCCATATAAAAAAAGTAAATGCAGTAGATACTGAAACAATGGCACTAATCAAATTTAAAATATTGATTTCTTTTAACTTTTTTCTTGCTATCAATAAATTTGAAAACCAGTTTTTAAGTAATGCAAATCCGCCAGTAAGTGAGGCAATTAAAAAAATCAATAAATTGAAATCGAAGAAAATGGAAGAAATCAATATTCCAATAACCAAAATAGCTGTAATTAGTAAAATGTATGAAACATTCGTGTTGTTTGTAACTTTAAAATTTTCTGCTTCTTTGTCAATTGAAAAAATCCTTAACCCCCCATTGAATAAACCTATTTGCGAAAGTCCCAACAATGCTATTACGGCTTGAAAAAGCATAATTATACCCAAATCATTATCTGGCATATATTTTAAAAAAATTAATGACTGGGAAAAAAATATTCCACTACTTAGTATATTTATGGCAACAAAGTTTATTTTTTTATACATAATGTTTTTTTCAATCTCTATTAAACTTTTTCCCAAACTTTCTTTTCTAAATTGTATTGTTTAATTACCCTTGCGGGTGCACCAACCGCAACACAATAATCAGGTATGTCCCTAGTTACTACTGAATTAACACCAATCACGCAATTTTTCCCAATCTTAGATCCAATAATACATACATTTTCACCAATCCAACTACCTTCACCTATAGTTACCGTGCTTAATTGTTTTAACCCCTGATTAATAACAGGAACATTAATATCTTTATATGAATGTAGGTTGTCTGATATATAAACTTTATCCGCAATAAGTACATTTTTTTCTATTCTAATTTCTTTTGTTGAAAAAATATGACTAAAATTTCCAATTTTTACTCCAGCACCAATTTCAAGAATACATTCTTTTTCTCCTGTTAATGGAAGTGCTGAAATATAAGCTTTATAGGCAATGGTAACATTATCATGGATTATTATATTTTGGAGTCCATAAAATTGTAAAGGAAAAATAATCCTAATATTCTTTCCAAAGATTTTAAATTTTCTTTTAAAGAAAAATCTAAATAATCTTGAATAAACAAAATATTTAATTCTTAAATAAAACATGAATTTATTTTATATGGTTTTCCATTAAAGATATAACACTATCAGCAATGACACGTATATTATTTTCATAATTAATTTTATACTTGCCAATTCTATTGCTAAAATAATCAATAACACCTTCATGTGTGCTATCTAATAATGCCAAAACAGTTTTATATAACTCATTGTCATCATTTAACACATCCTCGTGATTTTTATAGATTTCTTCACGTAAATCTTTTATGTGATTAATTTTTATAGCCCTTTTACTTATGCTATAAAAAGCATTACCAAACAAATAAGTTAATTTATTCATAAGGATACCCTCAAAACCAGCTGTCCCATTTATTGTTATAATTCCAATGGAATTTTTAATTAGTATTCGTCCAGATATTTTAGGATTTATTAAACGAATATTTGGAATCTTTTTCAATGCCAGATAATCTTTTACTGCCCTATATCCAATATAATGAGGATGGTCTTTAACATACAAATATGTATTTGGAGGAAGTTGACCAGCTATATTCTCAATTAATTTAATCTGTCCTTTATATAAACCATCACCCCAATAAAGAACCACCGCCTCTGGTTCTAGATGCATTGAATAATAATAATAATTTAATTCAGGATCAAAAGTATCGTATTTAAGTTTTAATGCATAGTTAATTATATTTCTTAATCGTATATAAGAACTGCCTGCGCGTAAACCCCAATAATCAATATAATCTTTTAATTTATCATATTTCTTAAATTTTACCATTTTGTTAATAAAATTTCTAATTACTGACAAAATAATACATATATAACAAATTCTTTGTTTTATTATATCACTTAGAAAAACCTTTTCTGAACTGCGAAATTCATCCAAGTATTTGTCAATTCTGGATTTTTCTCGGGTTAATTCTATTTCGTCAATTTTTTGATATTTTGAGTTATATTCAATTGCGTCTGCATTATCACCTGAAACATAGATAAAAGAATATTCTTTTTCCGATTTTACCATTATTTGAGAACAGTAATAAATATGTTCCCTTTTGCAAACCAATGACGCAATATGATTAAAAAATAATGATGGGGGTTCATGTATAATTATTTTCGCATTAAGATCTTTAAGAAATCTGTTCCAAAATATATAGTAAGCTTGTACCAATAACAAGACTTCATGATAATTCAAGTTAGAAAAATATCTATCGCTTTGTATTGCTGAATTTAAACAAAACCGCCCATTTGTTTCTTTTATGATAAAGTAATCGATTTCTTTAATTATAGTATTATCCACCTCAATATCATCAATTATTTTAGAAACGAGATCCCTAAATACATAAGGTGTTTCAATATTGTATTTCTGTTTTAATGTACGTGCTTCATTTTTAGAATATGCTAAATGTATAACATTAAAATTCTTAATAAGATACGAAGATATGGCACCATACAAATCAACAAGTTCACAACGGCTAAAAAGTATTATAGTTTTCATTATATCCCTTTATTGCAATATAAAAATCAACAAGATTTTATATTTACATTGTTTATAACTGCTTTAACTATATTTAATTCTTTAGTATTTTGCTTAATGTCCATATACTGTTTTAGATTTAGCATTTTTAATATCTTTACTCTTTGTGCGCTTATACCGAACTGCTATCAATTTGCTTAATTTTATCACTTCGTTCAAAATTAAG
>DYJU01000019.1 GCA_020722985.1 Candidatus Methylomirabilis sp. | reverse complement strand
AACTATTATTCTCTCACGAACTGAACCAACTTCCATTCCTGTTTTGCCTGCTCTTTAGCTTTCCAATTCCGCGAGTTGGAACAGATATGGCAAACGTCTTTGTATCTTCTCTATAACTTTTTTATCTTCAAATATTTCTATCAAACAACCAGGCATTCTTTATTCCTTTTCTTTTAAGGGAAAATAGCTCATAACCTAAAATGGTAGAACTACTTCGCCTAATCAAACTATATATCTTAAATCCCCTGCACTGTTAACCCTGAACCACCCTCTACCACTCACTATGTTTAAGTATAGGGCATGCTCACTTCGTTCGGGTTCAGGGCATGCACCCGAGCCATATATCATTCATTTCATTCGGATATATGGTAAACTCCGTGAGTGGTGCATGCCACTCTCGTTGCAGTAGATAGTATTGACTGGCTCCTCGGGCAGGACTCGAACCTGCGGCGGGGTGGTTAACAGCCACCTGCTCTACCAACTGAGCTACCGAGGAACCTTTTTAATTTAGATATTATTTATCATATACCTTTTTTATTGTCAAATAAAAAATTAAATAAAAAAAACTTGAAAAAATTTTTTTTTGTTATATTATATTTGTCAATTATGCGGAGGTGGTGAATGATGAAAAAGAAAATTATTAAAAATAAAAAATTTATGCAAAAGGGAAAAACAACCAAATCTGAAAGAGCAATTTTAAAAACTTCAAAAGATGTTATTATTAAATCTATTATAATTATTGTAAGTGCTGTAATTTTAGCTTCTGTATATACGGGAATAAGGGCACTGGCTGGTATTGATAATAAAAAAGATACCAGTTCAACAATTTCAACTCCAACCGTGCAAATAACAGAAACAGTTCCAACTGCAACTGCAACGGTGGTTTATAAGATACCTTTTAAATACAAATATCTTTTTAAAGAAATAAAAAGTAAAGATGATATGCCTAAGATTCATTTAGAAGAAGCAAAAGTTTTATATGAAAGCGGAAAAGCATTATTTATTGATGCGCGGGGCATTGCCGAATATAATCAATCACATATTCCTGGTTCAATAAGTATAATGGTGGGTGAGGCTGCATCAAAAATACCACAACTTAAAGATATTTTAAAAGATAAAGTTTTGGTTCCTTATTGTCATGGTGTGGGATGTCATTTATCAGATAAAGTTGCCTATGCTCTTTATGATGCTGGTTATAGAAAAATTGCTATATATTTTGGGGGCTGGCCTGAATGGGTAAATGCTAAAATGCCAATAGAAGAATATCAACCACCAGAACAATATAAACATTTATTTAAAGAAGTAGATAATGAAAAAAATATAACTGAAATAACTTTAGAAGAGGCAAAATTTTTATATGATAATATGCTTGCTAATTTTTTAGATGTTGATTATACAGATAAATTTAATAAAATTCATATAGACAGGGCAATTAATTTTCCAATAGACAAAGTTGATCAGTATCTTCCTGGTTATGACAATTTTTTAAAGCAAAAACCAGTTGTGATTTATTGCCATGGAAATGGTGGTAAAGCAAAAACCGTTGCAAGAAAGATATATAAAGCGGGATATAGAAAAATTCTTTTGTTTATTCAGGGTTTTAAAAAATGGGAACAGGCAAATTATCCCGTTTATAAAAATCCTTATGGCAGGTGAGGCAATATGAAAAATTTTTTATCAAATACGGTTTTACTTGGTATATTAAAATTGCTATTGGGTTTTGTTTTTGTAGTTGCAAGTTTAGGTAAAATAATTGATCCGCAGGGTTTTGCAAAAGATGTTTATTCTTATGCAATATTTCCGTCTTATTTAGTTCCACTTTTTGCTGTAATAGCGCCCTGGATAGAATTTATTGCTGGCTTGCTTTTAATGTTAGATATTTATCCAAAAAGCAATGCATTAACAATAAACGGATTACTCATAGTTTTTATTATTGCAATAGTAATTGATGTTATAAGAGGTGTAAAAATTTCCTGTGGCTGTTTTGATTTTTTATTCCCTGAAGAAGAAATTGGATGGACAACAATAATCAGAGATTTAATTTTATTGATGATGGGTTTAATAATTATGATTTTTGACCATAATATTATTAAAATCTATGGGGTGATAAAAAATGATAGATAAAGTTGGTTTTGATAATGATAAATACTTAAAAGAGCAAAAAGAATATATTCTTTCCCGTGTAAAAAAGTTTAAAAAATTGTATTTAGAATTCGGGGGTAAACTTTTATTTGATATGCATGCTGCAAGAGTTTTGCCGGGATATGATCCGAATGTGAAAATACGACTTTTACAGGAACTAAAAGATAAAGCAGGTATAATTATTGCAATCTATGCTAACGCAATAGAAAGAAAAAAGATAAGAGCTGATTTTGGAATAACTTATGATATGGATGTTTTGAAACTTATTGATGATTTGAATGATTTTGGATTGGATTTTCTTGGCGTTGTTATAACTCGTTATGAAGGTCAACCAGCAGCAGAACAATTTAAAAATAAATTAGAACGAAGAGGTATAAAAGTTTATATTCATAAATATACAAAGGGTTATCCAACGGATGTTGACCTTATTGTCAGTGAGGAAGGCTATGGAGTAAATGATTATATAAAAACAGATAAATCGCTTGTTATAGTAACAGGTCCTGGACCTAATAGCGGAAAACTTGCAACCTGTCTTTCGCAAATTTATCATGATTTTAAAAATGGCATTGAATCTGGTTATGCAAAATTTGAAACTTTTCCAATATGGAATTTACCGCTTAAACATCCTGTAAATGTTGCTTATGAAGCTGCGACACTTGATATAAAAGATTTTAATTTAATTGACCCATTTCATCTGGAAACATATGGTGAAAAAGCAGTAAATTATAACAGGGATGTAGAAGCATTTCCAATAATAAAACGAATTTTAACAAAACTTATGGGTGAAAAAGATGTTTATAAATCTCCTACTGATATGGGTGTTAACAGAGCAGGATTTGGTATAATAAATGATGAGGTTGTTAAAGAAGCAGCAAAACAGGAAATAATAAGAAGATTTTTTAATTGTAAATGTGAATATTTAATGGGTCTTACTGATGAAGAAGCAGTTTTAAAAGCAGAGTTACTATTAAAAGAATTAAACTTAAAACAAGAAGATCGCGTTGTTGTAACTCCGGCAAGACAGGAAGCTTATGAAGCAGAGCAAAAGGGTAAAGGCAATGATGGTATATATTGCGGAGCCGCAATACAATTAAAAGATGGGACAATTATAAAAGGTAAAAATTCACAATTGCTACATGCTGCTTCAAGTGTAATAATAAATGCAATAAAATATCTTGCAAAAATTCCTGATAATATACATTTGATTGCTCCTAATATAACAGAATCAATACATAAATTTAAAAAAGATATTTTACATAAAAAATCAGTTAGTTTAGATTTAGAAGAAACATTGGTTTCTTTAAGTATAAGTGCAACAACCAATCCAACTGTTCAATACGCAATTGAAAAATTAAAAGAGTTACGCAACTGTGAAATGCATATAACTCATATTCCAACGCCAGGAGATGAAAGTGGTATTAAAAAATTAGGAATTAATTTAACAAGCGATCCCCAATTTTCAACAAAATCATTATTTATAAATTAATTAATGGAAAAATTTATTATTTTATTTTTTATTATTATCTAATAGTTTAGGTAATAGTTAAGCCACCAAAAGTGAACATGGAAAAGTTTTGCTATCAGTAAGTAAATATATGGCACTGTCATTCTCAGGAAGCCGAAAGAGGAGGGTGGAAGGGAAAATAAGGGTAACATGAGGCTTAAGGAAGCAATCTGGCAGTTAAAAGCGGAAGAAAACAAGGCGAAAAGGCGATCGATAGGAAAAGCAAGATTGCTTTGTCAGGTTCAATGAACGGTGGAATAGAAGACAAAGGGTATCATTCGTCTGACTTTAAAATGCCAAAAGAAAAATTTAATGATTAATTTTGTTCTACCAGTGGCTAAGTTATTACAAATAATTATAACAATTTAATAATCACAATTGATATTTTTGATTTTGTGCTATATATTTATTAATATAAAATAAATATAAATAAAGGAAAATTTATGTTATTTTTTCTAAAACTCGCTTTAAGATCAATCTGGAAAAACAAAAGAAGTACAATTACCATACTTCTTGTTGTTTTTATATGTGTTTTAACAATGGAATTTACTGTAGGTTATATTGAGGGTATAAAAAAGAAAATGTCTGATGATGCACTTTTAAATATAGGGCATATAGTTCTATATAATAAAAATTATCATAATAATCTTGATTTTATGCCGCTTGAATATAATATTGAATATAATGAAAAAGTAAAGAAAGTTATAAAACAAACCACTAATGTGGTTTCTGTAAGACCAGAGATAAATTTTGGAACTTTAGCAAATAGCGAAAGGGAAAGTATAGATGCCTTTGTAAAGGCAATTGATCTTAATGAAATTAAAAATTATGAGAAAAAGAAAAAAACAATAATTAAAGGTAGATTTATTGAAAAAGATAAAGAATTTGTTATTGGTTATAAAGCAGCTGAAATGCTAAAAGTAAATATTGGTGATAATTTAATTCTTTTAACAATTGATAGATATGGAAGTATGAATGCTATAGAAGGTAAAATTGTAGGTATTTATAAATCATTTATAGCATCTGAAGATAAATCTGGAGTTATTTGTTCGATCGCAACTGCACGAAAATTACTAGGAATGGAGGGAAAGGTTACTGAAATTTTAATAAATGTCCAGGATTTTATGGGATATAAATATCAAACTCTTGGTAAAATAAATAAATTAAGAGAAAAATTAAAAAAAGCAAAGAATGAAGCAGAAAAAAAGAAGATTTTAAAAATTTTAGATGAAAAATATCCTTTAAAAGGAGCAGAAAAAATTGCAAAAGATTTAGAGGAAAGACTTCCGGATTATGTGGTTGCAGTTCCCTGGCAAAAAGATCAGGGATATTTAATAATGCTTTTGAATATTACAGATATATGGATTTATATTATTTTAGGAATAATATTTTTTGTTGCTTCAATGGGCATATCAAATTCTTTTTTAATAAATATAACAGGCAGGATGCAGGAATTTGGTGTTTTACGAGCGATTGGTGTATCCACAAAACAATTATTTGGCATGATTATGTCTGAATCATTTTTGTTAGGAGTGATAGGCAGTATTCTGGGGATTATTCCAGGTATTCTGTTTGTTTATTACTTTCAATTGAATCCCATAGATTACAGTGCAATGGGAGAATCTCTGGAAGTATATAAAGGAGTGGATGCGGTTATTGGAACTTGTTTTTCCATTAAAGATGCTGTTTATACTTTTATAACCGGTGTTTTGATTTCTTTTTTTGCATCATTATATCCTGCTTTTATTGCGGTAAAGAAAAAACCAGTTGAGATTTTAAGGATAATTATATGAATTTTAAAATTATAAAAATAGCATTTAATAATCTTGTAAAACATAAAGGCAGAACAATTTTCAATATTTTTACCTTTGCTACAAGTGCGCTGGCTTTAATTGTTTTACTCGGTATGTTAAAAGGAATGTATAATGAGGCTTTTGAAAGAACCATAGCACTTGATACAGGACATTTTAAAATTTATCATAAAGATTACATTTCTGAAAAAGATAAAATGCCACTGGATAAAAATATAAAAGATCCTTATGAAGTAATCAGAGCAATAGAAAATATCCCGCATTTTGTAAGTGCTGCGCCGAGAATAGTAAAAAATGGTATTTTGAGCAACTCAAAGAATAAGACCAATGTAATAATAACAGGTATTGATATGGATTTAGAATTAAAGACCACAGATCTTTTTAAAAAGTTAAAATGGGAATATTATCTTAATAATGGTGTGGAAATATTGATAGGGCAACGGTTAAGTGAACTTATGAACAATAAGCCCGGCGATTCTTTGCTCATATATTCTCAGACACAATATAAAGCAAATAATTTAATGGATGTTACTTTAAAAGGTATTTATTTAATAGGGTTTGCCGTAATGGAAAAAATGGTTGTATATATTCCTTTTAATTTTGCTCAGGATTTTTTTGATATGCATGGCAGTGCCACTGAAATAATTATAAGAATAGATGATAAAAGATTTGTCCCTTTTGTAAAAAAACAAATAGAAAAAATTTTAAAAGAAAAATATCAGGAATTAATCGTTCGCGACTGGACACAGGAAGCAGAAGGTTTAATTGCAGGCGCCCAGGCAGATTTTATCTCTTATGGTGTATTATTTGCAATTTTATTATTTTTATCCATTTCAATAATTATGAATACTCTTACAATAACTGTATTTGAAAGAACTGCTGAAATTGGGACTTTGCGTGCAATAGGGCTTACAAAAGGACAGATAAGATGGATGTTTTTATGGGAAGGGATTTTACTTTCATTGGGAGGTGCTATAATTGGTGGCATACTGGTTTTACCCATAGTTGCGTATTTAAATATTCATGGAATGACCATGCCACAGGAAATTATGGATAAAATGCCATTTCCATTTGAATCATTAAAATCCAAAAATTATATAACAGATTGGTTTTTAACATATTTAATTTGCATAATAACCGGCATAATAGGTGCAATACTTCCGGCAAACAGAGCGGCTGGTACCAATGTCGTAGATGCGTTAAAAAAAGGAGTTAGATAAAAATATTTTTGTATGCCGAATGCTGGATGAAAAAATTATAATTTAAGAGGTGAAATATGAAAAAAATATTATTAAGTTTATGTTTGATAATATTCTTTTTTATTTTTCTTAAAGCACAGGGAAAAGAAAAGATTCAACCAACGCATGCAAGTAATGCCCTTACAAAATATTCCAGAGAATTTGCAATAAGTTTATTAAAAGGTGTTGATGATTCAATGTATCCTGAGATTTTTCAGGCAAAGATGTTAATGGAAACAATAAGAAAAGGAAGACAGCCCATTAAATTTATTTATGAAGTATATTCAAAAGGCGGGACAAAAGCATTAATGGAAATAGTTTTTCCAGCAAGGGATAAAGGGAAAAAAATACTTCTTACTAATAATAACTTATGGATGTATATACCGGATGTTTCAAGACCAATACGGCTTTCCAGGAATCAATCATTTATGGGCTCCACATTTTCAAATGAAGATATTGCTGATTCAACATGGGAAGATGATTATGATCCGAGCATTACAGATGAAAAAAAAGATATGCTTCTTTTAACGTTGAAAGCCAAAAGAAAGGATGTTGCTTATAAACAGATAGATATATGGGTTAATAAAGAGACAAAAGTGCCGACAGAAGGAATTTATTTTGGGCTATCAAGTAAACCAATAAAAAAGGTTTATTTTTCAAATGTAAAAGAAATTGCAGGACTTTTGCGTCCGCTCAATATGAAAATGGTTGATTTATTAGAAGAAGGTGCTTATACCGATGTTAAATTATTAGAATTAAAAGAATTACAATCAATTCCTGATTATAAATTTGATGCAACACAATTAGGGAGATAAAAGTGAAAAAAAGTTTTTTTATTCTTTTTTTCTTTTTCATATTTTTTTATAGTTATTCTCAGGATATAAATTTTGATTTAGAATCCCAGTTTTTTTATTATAATTATATTAAAAATGAAACGTTTGAGTTCATTTCTCAAAATACAACTTTAACTGCTTTTGATGCACAGGAAAAGATAAGAATAAAATATAAAAATATATCAGATCAGATAAAATTTGTATTGGATATAAGGAGTTATTTAAAACCAGAAAAAGAAGAAATAAATTACATTGTTGATTCTGCGTATTTTTCTTTTGAAAATGGTCCTTTTATTTTATATGCAGGAAAACAGAGAATAAAATGGGGGGTTGGTTATACATGGAATCCTTCTGACAGATTGCAACCACAAAAGGATATTTTAAATCCAGCAGAAGATTTAGAAGGTTTTTATGCTTTGCGATTAGAATATTCAAATGATTTTTTAACTCCTTCTCTTATAATATCGTCTGAACCAAAATCTTATGATAAGGATTTTCTTGAAAATATTCGTTTTGCGCTTCAATTATATAAGTTAATTGGAACGGTTGATTTTTTTATAAATGGCATTTATCAGATGAATAATATTCAAACTATCGGCGCATCTTTTTCTTGGGATGTAAATCTTTTTATTTTAAATTTAGAATCTGCTGCGTTGAGATTTATGGAACCTTCTTTATGGAATACAAGAAAAGCAGGCATAGATGGCGATAAAATAGATTATTCTTATCTATTGGGCATTAATAAAAACATTGACTTATCAACTTTTATAACGTTAGAATATTATTACAATGGCTGGGGATTTGATAATACTGAATACAATGACTATATAGATATTGCTAAAATTTTAGAATTTGGGAATAAGAAAAATTATTTTTTATTTATTTTTTCATATACATGGGAAGAAAAGATTACATCTTCTTTAACTTTTATCTGGGGAGCAGATGATAGTAGTTTTTTATTATATCCTGAAATACAATATGTTGAAAATTCAGTATTTAATGTAGAATTGGGTTTTATAGAAAATATAACAGATAAAAATAAAGAAACATATTATGCTATACCTTTATTTAACAATTTAATTTTAAAATTAAAGGCATATTTTTAAGGAGGAAAATATGGAAACTGTAAAAGTAGAAAATGTAAAAAAAACATATCAACTTGGCAAAACATTTGTCCCTGCTTTAAATGGTGTTAATTTTAATATTAAAAATGGAGAATTTACCTGTATTGTAGGTCCATCTGGTTCTGGTAAAACAACATTATTAAATATAATTGGCTGCCTTGATACACCAACTGAAGGGACAGCAATTCTTTTTGGTAAACATGATGTTTCAAAATTAAATGATAAAGAAGCCACAAAATTAAGAAGGGGTAAAATAGGGTTTATTTTTCAAACATTTAATTTAATTCCTGTTCTGAATGTTTATGAAAATATTGAATTTCCTTTGATAATTCAGGGTATTTCAAAAGAGGAAAGAGAGAAAAGAGTTAATGAATTAATTGATGAAGTTGGATTGCGTGAATTTGTTAAGCATAAACCAGAAGAATTATCTGGTGGTCAACGACAGAGGATTGCTGTTGCAAGGGCATTGGTAACTAAACCCGAACTTGTTCTGGCAGATGAACCAACGGCAAATTTAGATAGTGAAAATGGTGCAAATATTATGAGAATAATGAGAGAATTAAATGAAAAACATAATGCGACTTTTATTTTTTCAACTCATGATCAGAGAGTTATTGATATGGCAAAGAGAATAATAAAAATAGAAGATGGGAGGATAAAAGAAAATTAATGACAGATAGCAAAAAAAGAAAAGAGAAACTGATAGATGAACCAAAAACGTCAGGATCAGATGAAAAACAAAATTCTGCAATAACGCATGGAGATGGTCCACTTTTAATTGTAGCAGGTGCCGGGACTGGAAAGACAAAAGTTATAACAGAAAGAATCGTATGGCTTATAAAGGAAAAAGATGTAAAGCCATCTGAAATTTTAGCGCTTACTTTTTCTGAAAAAGCAACAAATGAGATGGCAAGAAGAGTTGATGAACTCGTTCCTTATGGTATGGTTGATACCCACATCTCTACATTTCATTCTTTTGGATATGATATCATAGATGAGAATTTTGCAGAATTAAAAATTGCGCCTGACTGGAATTTATTAAAAGATGCTGATGCAATAATTTTTATAGCTGAAAATATAGATAAATTTGATCTTGAGATCTTCAGACCATTAAATAATCCGCATAAATATGTTGAGATGTTTACAACCTTTATATCAAGATTAAAGGACAATTTAATAAAACCAGAAGAATATATTGAATATGCCAGTGATTTATTTAAAAAAGCAGATACTGATGAAAAAAAAGAAATTGCAAAAAAACATATTGAACTTTCAAAATTTTATAAAAAATATGAAGAATTAAAAACAGAAAATAATTTTGTAGATTATGGTGATTTAATATCTATTCCATATTACTTATTTAAAAATAATAAATCTATCCTTGAAAAATATCAGAAAAGATATAGGTATATTTTGATAGACGAATTTCAGGACACAAATTATGCTCAATTTGAACTTATCAAATTACTGGCTGAGAAAGAAAAAAATATAACAGTGGTTGGTGATGACGATCAGATGATATATAGATTTCGTGGAGCTGCCATCTCAAACATAATGGGATTTAAGGATTATTATAAAGATGCTAAGGTAATTGTTTTAAAAAACAATTACAGAACAGTTCAACCAATACTTGATACTGCTTATAAACTTATTATAAATAATAATGATAGGTTGGAAAACAAATTAAACATAAATAAAAAATTAGAATCAAAATATATACCAGAACATAAAATAAAAAGTTTAAATTTTAAATTTTTTAAAAATTATTCTTTAGAAGCTGATTTTGTAGTGTCAGAAATTAAAAGATTATTAAAATATTATAAAAAAAAAGATATTGCAATTTTAGTTCGCTCAAAAGCAGATGCTTTGATTTTTTTAAAAACTTTAGAAAAAGAAGGAATACCATTTAGATTCAGTGGAGATGAGGGACTGTATAATAAACCCGAAGTTATGTTTCTTATAAATTTTTGTAAAATGTTATCAGAACCATATGAATTTAACCCTATGTTTGATGTTGCTATATCTGAGTATTATAATATAAGTCCTTATACCATGACAAAAATAGGAAATAAGGCAAAAGATTTTTCATTAACTATTTATGAAATGATGAAAAATATAGATAATTATTCTGAACTGGAAATAAAAGAAGATGAGATAAAAAAGATAAAAAGTCTTATTAATGATATTGAATTTTATTATGAAAAAATAAAAGAAAACTGGTCGGCAGGTGAAATACTATATGATTTTTTAAAAAATAGAAAAATTTTTGATGAACTTTTAAAGAGCAATACCATAGAGGCAGAAAGAAAAATTGCAAATATATCAAAGTTTTTTGAAATAGTAAAGCAATTTTCTATAAATGAAGAATATGATACTTTACCCAATTTTGTCAAATACATAGAGTTAAGACAACTGGCAGGGGACAAACCTCAGGAAGAATTATTGGAGGATATAGCAGAAAATTGTGTTCAGGTTTTAACTGTTCATAAGGCAAAAGGGCTTGAGTTTAAAGTTGTATTTTTAGTTTTTCTGGTTCAGGAAAAATTTCCTGTAAAGAGAAAAGGCGCTTCTCCTTTGCCTTTGCCGGAAGAACTTATGAAAGACATTGTTGATGAAGAAACCTATTTTAAAGAGGAAGAAAGAAGATTGTTTTATGTTGCAATGACCAGAGCAAAAGAATCTCTTTATTTAACTGCATCTCAAAAGTATGAAGGTAAAAGTTTAAGGAAAATCAGTATATTTTTGCAGGAAATAGGTATTGGAATCCCAGAAATAGAATTGCAAGAAAAGGAAGAGGTCGCTGAAAAATTAAAATTTTTTGAAATAAAGAGTCCTATCGCAGATATAAAAATTGAAAAGAAAAGTAATATTATTAAACTTTCAAATTATCAGATAGATGATTATTTAACCTGTCCTTTTAAATATAAATTAATACACATTTTAAAAATGCCCATTAAAAGTAAACCTGTTGTTATGTATGGTCAGGCGATGCATAAAGTGGCGGCTGAATTTTTTAAAAGTAAAAAAGAAGGGAAAGAATTAAATTTAGAAGATCTGACATTTATTTTTAAATCCATGTGGCGTTCCGAAGGTTTTATATCAAAAGATCATGAAAAAAGACGTTTTGAAGTGGGAATAAAAAATATAGAAAATTTTTACAACAAAGAAAAAGATAATAAAGTAATAACAGAATTTATTGAAAAAAATTTTGAATTTAAATTATCTGAAAAATTGATAATAACCGGTAGATGGGACAGAATAGATAAGACAGAAAATGGCGCTGTTATAATTGATTATAAAGCATCGGATACAGAAGGCAAAGATGCCAAAAAATTAAATGATAAACTTGAGAGCGACAATATTTCAAGACAGTTAAAACTATATGCTCTGGCATATAAAGAAATATTTAAAATTTTACCTGCAGAAGTCGGAATTTATTTTATTGAAAGATGTATTTTAGTTACTAAAAAAATCAAGGAGAAAACAATAGATAATTATAAGGAAAAAATATTTGAAGTTGCTGAAAATATTGAAAAAGAAAATTTTGTTGCAACTCCGGATTCTTATGTCTGTTCTTTTTGCTTATTTTCTAATATCTGTCCTTATTCAAAAGCAGGCGTTTTATTTTAACAGAGGATTTTTTAGTTGTTTTAAATATTGAAAATAAAAAATTTATTGTTATAATTAAAAACTATGGAAAATAAATTGATTATTAATACAGAAGAAAAAGATGATATTACTATATTGTTTTTTATAGGGCGTGTTGACGCTGAAACTTATTCTTTAGTTTGTGAAAAAATTGATGAATTATTTTTAAAAGACAAATATAAAATTATAATTGATTTAAAAGGCATTGAATATATAAGCAGTGCAGGCTGGGGTTCATTTATTGGTTATGTAAATAGAGCAAGAAATAAAAAAGGAGATATTAAACTTGTCAATATGAACCCGGAGGTAAAAAGAGTTTATGAGATGATAGAGTTTAATGAACTTATTAAATCTTATGATTTAATAGAAGAAGCCAAAAAAGAATTTATAAAATAATATGAGAAAAAAGGGAAAAACAGATAACAAAAATATAATAAAAAATTTTTTTATTTTAATTTTGAAAATTCGAAAACAGCATTAAATCTCAAAAGTAAGGGATGAATAAAATTTTTAAATGAAAATGTTATTTTTTTGAAAAATATCGTAAAAAATTGTTATGGATAATTAGTATTTTGAAGAGGCAGTTATAAACTGAAATTTAAACAAAAATTGGTGGGTTTATGCTGCTGACTGGCCGTTATTTATTGCAAAAGATGTTTTGAGTTTTTAAATAAGCGAATAAAAACGCAAACTGCTGAATAAAAAAAATTTCCCAATTTTTTTCGCATTTATAGGATAATCTGTTTACATTGAAGTATTTTACTTTGCCATGTATAAAAATAAGTGAAAATGTAGATTAAAAGTTAAAATAACGTTAAATTCGGGAATTTCCCCTGAATAACATTTTCTTGAAATTATGCAATCTTTTGTTTCTTTTAACAGAATAGAATGATTTTATTTAATGCTATTATTTTGGGGAAGGGGAAAGGTTTTTTTATTATTTCCCCATTTTTTTATTAAAATTTTTTTACTTGATATAAATTTTTATTTTTTATATAATTGAAATTGAAACTCATTCTCAATTAAGGAGAATAAAAATGGTAAAGGATAATTTATTTACTAGTTATTTAAAAAAAGACGGATTGAAAATTACAAACCAGAGAATAAATATTTTAAAATGTATTAAATTATTTAAAAACCATTTTAATGCCGAAGATGTTTATGAATATTTAAAAAAAAATTTAAAAGAAGTATCCAGAGCTTCAATATACAGAATGTTACCCTTACTTAAAAAAGATGGAATAATAAAAGAAGTAGGAAGAGATGAAAATGATAAAATAATTTATGAATGTGTTGAAAATGTTCCACACCACGACCATATAGTATGTATAAAATGTGGAAAAATAATTGAGTTTAAAAATGAAAAAATCGAGAAATTACAAAATGATATTTGTATGCAATATAAATTTAAACTTTTAGAACATAATATGGAATTAAAAGGCATATGTAAAGAATGTTTAAAAAGGGAGAAAAAAAATGACATTAATTGAATTAAAAAAAGGTGAAACAGGTAAAGTAATTGAAATAGCAGGTGGAAGTAATTTACATAATAAATTAGATACAATGGGTATAAGAAAAGGAGTGCTTGTTAAAAAAGTAAATGATATAAGATTGAGCGGACCAGTTATAATTATGATTGGAAATACAAATGTAGCAATTGGCAGAGGCATGGCGCGAAAGATTATTGTTGAAAGGATTGAGCGAAATGGATGACTATCTAAAAAAAATCATCCTTACTGGAAATCCGAATTCGGGCAAAAGCGCAATTTTTTCGCGCCTTACAAGTGTTGATGTAATATCTTCTAATTATCCTGGAACTACCATAGAATTAATGAAAGGGAACTTAAAAGTAAGAAATGATAAATATATAATAATTGATACGCCAGGTATTTATTCGTTTTCTTCATCATCAAAAGCAGAAGAGATAGCAAATAAAACAATGGATGAAGGTGATATAATAATAAATATTTTAGATTCAACAAATCTTGAAAGAAATTTGAATTTAACCCTTCAGGTTATTAAAAAAAGAAAACCAATGATACTTGTGTTGAATATATGGGATGAAACCAAACATAAAGGCATAGTTATAGATTATAAAAAATTAGAAGAAATATTAAATATTCCTGTTATTCCAACCTGTGCTATAACAGGGCAGGGAATTAAAGAATTAGTGGAGAGAGTTAAAGAAGCCAGAATAAGTAATTTTGATTATAAAGAAAATGAAAAATGGGAAAAAATAGGTGAAATTATAAATCAGGTCCAGAAAATTTATCCCAAACATCATTTATTTTCTGAAATTATAAATGAATTAACATTTAATCATTTTACTGGCTTACCTGTTGCTTTTTTTATTTTATTATTTTCCTTTATTATAATAAGATTTACAGGAGAAGGACTGATAAATTATGTTTTAGATCCAATTTTCAATAAATTTTATATGCCGTTTCTTATTAAAATAAATAATTCAGATATTCCATTATTAATAAAACATATTTTAATAGGGAAGAACATAGAGCCAATGGAATCATTTGGTGTTTTATCAACTGGCTTATATATCCCTTTTGTTGTTGTCTTGCCATATATAATATCATTTTATATCGTTTTAAGTTTTTTAGAAGATTCGGGCTATCTGCCACGCCTTTCTGTTTTACTTGATAATTTTTTACATAAATTAGGGATACATGGATATTCTTCAATTCCAATATTACTGGGCATAGGTTGTAAGGTGCCTGGATTTTTATCCATCAGAATTTTAGAATCAGAAAGGGAAAAAATAATTACAGCACTTTTAATATTAATATCCGCTCCCTGTATGCCGCAAACCGCAATGATTATAACATTGGGTATGCATTATGGACTTAAAGTTGTTTTAATGATATTTTTTTTGTTATTATTGATTTCAATTATTACAGCATATTTTTTAAATAAATTACTAAAAGGAGAATCTCAAGAATTATTTATAGAAATTCCTCCATATAGAATTCCAGATATAAATATTTTAGCGAAAAAATTGTGGATGAGGTTAAGAAATTTTATTTTTGAAGCAATACCACTTATTATTTTTGGTATTTTTTTAATCAATATAATGGATATAACGGGATTGCTTAATTATTTATCTAAAACTTTTGGCAAATTTTTTACTGTTATAACAGGGTTACCAGAAGAAATGGCTTCTGTTATGTTGCTCGGTTTTTTAAGAAAAGATGTTTCCATTTCAATGCTGGCACCTTTTAATTTAACTGCAAAGCAATTTATAATTGCTTCAATATTTTTAGTTATGTACCTACCCTGTGTTGCATCTTTTTTCACATTAAATAGAGAACTTGGCATAAAAAGCACAACTAAATTATTTTCCCTCATTTTTATACTATCTTTAATTGTGGCTATGTTATTAAATTTTTTGATAAAATTATAAAAAAAATATAGAAAAATAATGGGATTTTAGTATAATTAAGAAAATTTTTAAAAAAGAGGTATTTTGTGAAAGAATTTGTTAATAAATTTATATTATTTAATTTTTCAATTTTGTTTTATTTTATCGGCTGGTTAATTAGAAATAATTTTTATTTAAGTTTTTCATTTTTTTTAATGGCATTTATTTTATTTTTATTTTTATGGAAAAACCAAAATTATAATTTACAAATTAATTTTCAGGGAAAAATTGAATATAATATATCATTATTTTTATTAAAAATTTTTATTTTAATAATTGCTGTTTTTGTTGGTTATAAACTATTTCAATTACGAAAAGATTTTCTGGCAAATTTAGTAATATTGATTGGTTTAATACAACTTGCTTTTTTATTTAAAGGTAAAACGCCACAATTAATTATAGAAAAAGAAAAGAATTTAATTATAAAAGATAAATTAAATAACGAACAGAAAAAGAAAATTTTTATTAAAACATTAATAACAATATTTTTTATATTTTCTTTTGTAGCAATTATATTTTTTAGTTATAAATTTGCCAGAAAGGATCTGCCTTTTATATCATCAATTACACTTTTAATTGCAATAACTGGATTTGGATATTTTTATTCTATGATAGATAGGGAAGAATATACAGAAAAACATACATTATATAATAATTTATTTTTTAATATAATCTCTCTTGCATTATTAATTATTATTGCCCTGATTTTGCGAGTTTATAAAATAAGCGAAATACCGGATGGTTATAGTTTAGATGAGCAACTGATTGGCGCTTACGCTGGTCGTATTTTTAATGGCGAAAGAATTGGCATATTTATTGCTGATGCCAGATTTAAAGTATCTGTATTATTTTATTATTTTGTAGCACAAATATGGAAGATCTTTACAGTAAATCTTGATTATGTAAGGATTTTTTCTGCAATTACCGGGACATTAAATATTTTATTTGTTTATTTTTTTTCTTTGGAACTTTTTAAAAATAAAAGAATTGCACTTTTATCTGCTTTTTTTATGACATTTTCTTATTATCATCTAATATACAGTAGAATAGCATGGCTATGGATTTTTGTGCCGACATTGGCAAACGCAACTTTTTATTTTTATCTTTTAGGTGAGAGGACAGGAAAATATTTTTTCTTTATGATTTCTGGTTTAATTTTAGGGATAAATCTTTATTTTTATAATGCTGCTATTATGGTTCCTTTTATCTTTATTTTTTACTGGATATTTTTAATTTTAAGAAATTCCCAGACGAGAAATTACATTTTAAATAATAAAAGAGCATTGTTTATTTTTATTTTATCAGCTATTATTGTTTATATTCCACTTGCCATTTATATATATAAATATCCCAATGCATATTTTGAAAGAATACGCGGAGAATCATTTTTTGGTGGTCAGAAATTATCAAATATTTTAGATGGTGGTTTTTTAGCATGGTTTTTTACACATGCAAAAGATACCATTTTTATGTTTATTTATAAATCAAGTAAATATGGTTATTATAATTATCCTTTAAAACCATTACTTGATTATGTAAGTGGATTTTTATATATACTTGGCTTTGCGTGGGCCATATATAATTTCAGGGTAAAGAATTATTTTTTATTATTAATAATTTTTTTATTTTCGCTCTGTCCTGCATTTTTTTCAAAGCATACAGGTGATCCTAATTCACAGAGAGCGATTCTTTCTATTTTGCCTGTTATTATATTTACTGCAATAGGAACAGAAGTATTACTAAAAACCATAGAATATTTTAAAATAAAAATAATCAAATTGATTTCAATAGTTGTATTTTCTTTAATAGCAATATATGTCATATATGAAAATTGTTATACATATTTTGTTTTGTATAAAAATGATAATGATGTAAAAGCAGAATTTTTTTATGTGCCATCAAAGGTTATAAAACATGTGAATAATTCAAAAAACTATTTTAATTATGGTTCGCTTTTTTACCTTGAAACGCCAAATTTTCATATAAATTTAGGTATAAGATTTAAATTTTTTGATTTTGCAGCAATGCGTTTTTATGAATGGAAAGGAGAAAAAAATAAAGGAGTTCAGTTTATAATAGAAAGCATTTACAATAAAGCCTGTGAAATTGTAAAAGAATATATACCAGATGCTGAAATTAAAAGACACTGGGATTTTTATTCTGATATTACTAATAAAAAATATTTTTATAGGGTTTATGATGAGTTTAATCCACGGCTTTTATTTATAAATATAAAAATACCTGAAGAAAGCATAAAAATGTTTCATAGTTTAAATGTAAAATATTTAAATAAAAATAAAGAAACACTTGGAAATATTAAAATTAATATGGCAGAGATTCCTGTAATGCAGCAAGCAAATAAAATAGAAATATATTCTCTTATTGATTTACCTTATTATTCTAAATATAAATTTTACTGTTCAAATGCTGAAAATTATGAGATTTTTATGGATAATAAAAAAGTTTCAGGTGAAAAACTCTTTTCTGCTGGGCTTCATAAGTTAAAAATTATTTTAAAACCTGAAATATCAAAAAATTTAATAATAAACTGGGAATGTCCTGAATACAGGATGTCAGGGAAAATCCCTGCTGAATATTTTGTAAATTCGGATAAAATTTATGGATTAAAGGGAGAATATTATATAAATGGAGAAAAAGTGGCAGAACAGATCGATCCAATAATAACTCACAGGGTTTATTTTATGTCAGGCAGAATAAAAGCAAAAAAATGGCAAAATCAGCATGATATTATATGGACAGGGAAAATATATGTGCCTGAAAAAAATATTTCATATTTATTAGATACAGTTCATAATTCCTGGATAGAAATAGATGGACAAAAAGTATTTTTAAAGCAAGATAATAAAGAGCAAACAAAATTTTTTAAAGGTCAAAAAGGCTGGCATAATATTAAAATTTATTATGGCTATAAAGGTTTAGGATTATTGACACCAAAATTTTTAGGAGTTAGATTTCTTTATAAAACTGAAAAAATGAATTTACCTGACGAAGTTCCGGTTAATTATTTAAAACCAGAATAATAATTTAAGACGAGACATATATGTTTAAAAATTTTAGTAATTATGAAAAAAAAAATTGGTTATTAATAATTGGTATTTTATTTTTTATAGTTTCTGCATATATTTTAAATAGAAATGCTTTTAATAATATTGGAATTTTATTATTAATATTTTCCTTATTTATAATTTTAATATTTTTCTATTTTTATTCTAAAAAAGTAAATAGTGAAATATATATATTTTATTATAGGTATAATAAATATCTTTTTCTTACAATAAGTGCAACAATACTTTTTCTTTTTGCTATTTTTGCATACATTAAAAACTGGCATAATGTTTTTTATTTACTAAGCATTTGTTCATATATTTGTTTATTCAGTTTAATGAAAAAGATAAATGTAATATGCACAGCCGGTTCGGAATTATTAAAAAAAGAAAAAGTAAAAAATTTATCGATTAAATTTTCAATAGTTTTGATACTGGTTATTTTTTCTATTTTTGCTTTTAAAAAATATAATTTATTTTATTTTTTATTGCTTATTTTTTTTATGGCTTTTATTTTCGGTTCAATTTTTAATAAAAAAAATTTCATTGATGAAGAAAAAATATATAAAGAAGAAATATTATTTTTATTTTTTTTATTTGCTATTGCTATTTTTTTAAGAATTATTAAATTCGCTGATATTCCTCCAGGTTTTACCTATGATGTAAGAAGGGCATTTGACATTATTAATCAAATAGCATCTGGTAAAAGTATTGGTGTTTTTATTGGTGACATAGATGTATCTTCGGCATCTTTGATATTTTATGAAATGTATTATTTTTTAAAGATATTTGGATTTGATATGTTAAACATGAGGATTTTTATGGTATTGCATTCAATAATATCAATTCCTATTTTTTTCTTTTTAGTAAAAGAATTATATGATAAAAAAATAGCAATCTTTTCAACAATAATTTTTTCTTTATCTTTTATATTTATATTATATTCCAGATTGGATAATGGTTTATATTTAGCAATTTTTTATTTAGTATTGGGCTTATATTTTTTAATAAAAGGGATAAAAAAAGGAAATATTGCTTATATTGTTATAGCGGGAATTTTTACTGCTTTTAATATGTATACCTATCATTCTGCAAAAGTTCATATTTTAATTGCTATTTTAATTTTCTTTATATACTGTTTTGAAATAACAAGAATAAAAAAAACATATAAGAATTTAATTGTTTTATTTATATTTTTATTATCATTTTTAATTTTCTTTTTTCCATTACTTTATTTTATCATTACTCAATTTAATATTTTCACACAAAGGGCAACAGGAATTAGCCCAACTGGAATAAGTAAAGAATTATTTATCACTTTTTATCATAATTTTAAGGATATCTTTTATTCTTTTATTGTCAAAGGCTCAAATTATGAATATGTTAATTTGCCTTTCAGACCAATTTTTACAGGGTTGGAAGCATTTTTATTTATTTTGGGAATAGGTTATCTTTTATATGGATGGAAAAGTAAAAATAATCTTGTAATTTTGGTATGGCTTGTTGTTTCCATGTTGCCAGAAATATATTTTTCTCACCATTCAAATCCGTATTATTTTAGAATGATTCTTATTTTTCCAGCTCTTGCAATTGTTGCAGGACTCGGTGCGAATGTAATCTATAAATCTTTTGAAGAATTGTTTAATTGTGGTTCTAAGTATATTTATTTTATTGTAATAATAATACTAACAATTAATTCAATTTACGTTACAAAAAATGATTATTTTGAAAAATATGCTAAAGATCCAATAATGAAAGAACAATTTGATTATGTGAACAGAGAAATTGAGAAATTTGTTTTAAAAAATAGTAATGAAAATAAAATATTTATTTCACAATTTTATTTTAATAATAGATCAATGTTCTGTATGCAGTGCTATAAAAGTTTGATAAAACCAGAGATAAAAGATATATTTACAATAAGATTAAATGAATTGCAAAAAATTAATACAAATGTAATATTTCTCGTGGAAGGCATATTTGATGGTTATTTTGATTATTTAAAGGAATTTTTTCCAAATTTAATAATAGAAAAGATTAAAAATGAAGAAAATTTAAAATTCTGGATTGATCCTGTTTTCCCAGAATATTTGTTTCTGGCAATAAAAATTTCAAGGGATGACATAATTAATGCGCAGGGATTAATTGCTAATTATTATTCTGATAATAAAATAATTAAAAGCGAGAAGATATACAATGAATTTTTACCTGTAAATTGTGGCAGAATTGAATTAACTGGTTCTTTTGAACTAACAGATACCGATAAATATGAATTCAATATTGAAGATGCGGATTTTGAAGTAATTGTAGATAATAAAAAATATACAGGATATAAATTAACAAAAGGATTACATAGTTTAAAAATAATATTACAGAAATTTTCTTTAGATAAAAAATTAAATATAACTATAAAAAACTCAAAAAATGAACTGCTCCAAAATATCTTTTTTACAAATAATAAAATTTTTGGTATTGATGCTATTTATAAAGCAGAACTTTCTGGAAATAAATTAAAGAAAAGAGAAAACAATATAATTAAAAGAATAAACTGGTTCAATCCAGATATAAATTTCATTCCGGGTGAAGGAGAATTCAATGTCACATGGAATGGATATTATTATGCGGAAAAAGAAGGAGAATATGATTTTTATCTATTTTCACCAAAAGAATTTTGTAATATAATACAGGTGGGTAATAATGAGATTTTTACAATTGCAGGTGAAAAAAAAGATAAAAAAGAAATTCATTTAAAGAAAGGCTGGCATAAAATCAGGGTAAAATCTTATGCCAGTATTATACAGTCTGTATCTGGATCTTATTTTAAATTAAAAGTTAAAGAACCAGATGATAAAGAGTTTAAAACAATAGAATATTATAAATTGAAGCCTTTTAAATAATTTTCGGAGGTATATTATGAAAGTTGTAATATTGGCAGGTGGTTTTGGGGCTAGAATAAGCGAAGAAAGCCATTTAAAACCTAAACCAATGATAGAAATAGGAAATTTACCAATACTCTGGCATATTATGAAAATTTATTCTTATTATGGATTTGATGAGTTTATTATTTGCTGTGGTTATAAAGGTTATATGATAAAAGAGTATTTTGCAAATTATTACCTGCATAATTCAGATGTCACTTTTGATTTTGCATCAGAGAATAAAATGGTAATTCATAATAATATTGCAGAGCCGTGGAAGGTAACGCTGGTTGATACCGGGTTAAACACCGCAACAGGTGGCAGGATTGGGAGAATTGAAAAATATATAGAAGAAGATTTATTTATGTTGACCTATGGAGATGGAGTGAGTAATGTTAATATAAATAAACTTTTGAATTTTTATAAAAAACATAAAAAGATAGCAATTATTACAGCTGTCCAGCCAGGGGCAAGGTTTGGAAATGTAGAGTTTAAAAAAAACAATGTAACAGTTGATTTTGTAGAAAAAAGAAAAGAAAATGGTGGATGGATAAATGGAGGTTTTATGGTTCTTAAC
Organism: Candidatus Methylomirabilis sp.; assembly: GCA_020722985.1. Classification (GTDB taxonomy): domain Bacteria; phylum Oederibacteriota; class PGYV01; order PGYV01; family DYJU01; genus DYJU01. The sequence continues at coordinate 11,649 of DYJU01000019.1, read as the reverse complement.
AGGAAGGTGTTTGATTATATAAAAAAAGGTGATAAAACAATATTTGAAAAAGATGTATTAGAAAAATTAAGTAAAGAAAATCAACTCGCAGCGTATAAACATACGGGCTTCTGGCAATGTCTTGATACTATGAGAGACAAAATACTTTTGGATAAATTATTTGAAAGTGGAAAAGCACCATGGATGATATGGGAGAAGCGGAGGGCTGGATACCCGGATGTTTAGATGCTTGGATGCTCAGATGGGTGGAGGTTTAGGTGATTAGATGCTTAGAGGTTCAATTGCTTGGAAGATTGGAAGGGCGAATAATATGAATATGTATAAAGAGTTGATAATATGGCAGGAAAGTGTGAAATTGATAAAGGAAATATATTTAATTTCAGAAAAACTGCCTAAATCAAAGGAGTATAATATTAAACTTCAATTGAAAAAGGCTGTCCCTTCAATTGCCCTAAATATAGCAGAAGGAAAAAACAGAAAGACTGCCAAAGACTTTGCGAATTTTTTAACAACCGCAATTGCATCACTTTTCGAAATAAAAGCCATTTTAACGATTTGTGAAGAACTTGGTTTTATAAAAGCCAAAGGAGATTTGAAGGAAAAAATATCAATTTTAGGCAATAAAATTAATTTTTTAAAAAGTAAATTATTAAGGAGTGATATTTAAATGGAAAAGCAATCAAGCATACAATCATTCCAACTCCCAACTTTCCAATCATCTAACCCTATAAGCATCAAAGCATCCAAACGTTTAAGATTTGATTTTTTTGCCAGGAAAAAAATTCTGATTACCGGACATACCGGATTTAAAGGTGCTTGGCTTTCCCGAACACTTATTATTGCAGGCGCAAAAGTATATGGTTATGCTTTAAAAGCGCCAACCAATCCCAATTTATTTGAAATTTTAAATTTAAAAGATGATATGGAATCAATAACAGGTGATATCAGGGATTATAAAAAATTATTAAAAGTTATGAAAAAAATAAAACCAGAAATTATTTTTCATCTTGCTGCCCAACCATTGGTTATTGATTCATATATAAAACCTTTATATACATATCAGGTTAATGTGATGGGGACTTCTAATTTATTACAGGCATGTAGATATATTTCGTCAATAAAATCCATAATAAACATAACGACAGATAAGGTTTATTTAAATGAAGGAAAAGATATCCTATATAAAGAAGATGATAAATTATGTGGTAGTGATCCATATTCTAATTCAAAATCCTGTTCAGATATTTTGACTTACAGTTATAGAAAATCTTTCTTTAATGACAGAAATTTACCTGCTTTATCAGTTGCACGTTCGGGCAATGTTATAGGTGGCGGTGATTTTGCCAAATATAGAATAATACCTGATTGTTATAAAGCATTAAAAAGTAAAAAAACAGTTATAATAAGAAATCCACAGTCAATAAGACCTTATCAATATATTTTAGATTGCATATATGGATATTTACTTTTATCTCAGAAGCAATATGTGGATAAAAAAATAGAAGGGAGTTATAATTTCGGACCAGAGAAGAAGGATTTTATAAAAAATATAGATTTGGTGAAATTGTTTAATGAAAAAACCGGAAATAAATTTAAAATAATAATTAAAAAGAATAAAAAATATAATGAAGCAGAAGTTTTAAAACTGGATAATACAAAAGCAAAAAAAATATTAAATTGGATGCCAGAAATAAATATAGAAAAAGCAATTGAATTAACGGCACAGTGGTATGATGGGTTTCTTTCAGGTGATAATCCAGTAAAAATAGTAGATAGTCAGATAAAAAATTATTTTAATTTATAAAAAGGGTATTTATGCAACAGGAAAAATTAAAAAAAGAAATTTTTAGTAAAGTGATTGAATATTATAAAAAATTTCACAAAAATAAAAATTTAACCAAAATACCGTATGCTGGTAGAGTTTATGATGAAAAAGAAATTTTAAATTTAATAGATGCTTCATTAGAATTCTGGTTAACAGCTGGACGCTGGACCCTGCAATTTGAAAAGAAATTGTCGGATTTTTTAAAAATTAAACACAGTTTATTTGTGAATTCCGGTTCGTCTGCAAATTTATTGGCATTTATGACACTTACATCACCTTTATTAGGAAAGAGAGCAATAAAAAAAGGCGATGAAGTAATAACTGTTGCTGCCTGTTTTCCAACAACAATTTCACCGATAATTCAATATGGCGCCAAACCAGTTTTTGTAGATATTGAAATTCCTCAATACAATATTGATATTACAAAATTAAAAAAGGCAATAAGTAAAAAAACAAAAGCAGTATTTTTAGCTCATACTATGGGTAATCCATTTGATATAAAAAGTATAAAAGAATTCTGTGAAAAATATAATTTATGGCTTATAGAAGATAACTGTGATTCATTAGGTGCAATGTATAAATTAAATGGTAAATGGCAATACACAGGGACTTTTGGTGATATAGGGACATCCAGTTTTTATCCAGCACATCATATAACAACCGGAGAAGGTGGAGCGGTATATACAAACAATGATTTACTTTATAAAATAGCATTGTCTTTAAGAGATTGGGGACGAGATTGTTATTGTTTACCTGGTAGAGATAATACCTGTGGTCACAGGTTTGATAAAAAATATGGTAAATTACCGTTGGGTTATGACCACAAATACGTTTATTCACATTTTGGTTATAATTTAAAAGCAACAGATTTACAGGCAGCCATAGGGTGTGCCCAGATTGACAAATTGCCTGAATTTATTAAGAAAAGAAATGAAAACTGGCAATATTTAAGAGAAAATTTATCAGATTTATCTGATATTTTAATATTGCCTGATAAAGAGAAAAATTTAAAGCCAGCGTGGTTTGGATTTTTAATGACCATTAAAAATAAAAAAATAAAAAGAGATGAGATGATAAAATACCTTGAAAAAAATCAAATACAAACTCGTATGCTATTTGCCGGTAATATAGTAAGACAGCCATGTTTTGTTAATGCTTCTAAACAAAAATTATACAGGATATCTGGTAATCTGGAAAATACTGATTTTGTTATGAATAATAGTTTTTGGGTTGGGGTTTATCCTGGATTGAAAAAAACGCAAATAAAAAAAATAGTTAATAAAATAAAAATTTTTTGTAGAATAGGAATTCATGGACATTCTAAATAAATTAGAAAAAAACAAAAATAAAGAAAAAGAATTTTTTGAGAAAATAAAAAAGATGCCCAAGCCATTAATGCTATTTGGAGCGGGTTCCGCAAGTGTTTTTATATTGAAAAGATTAAGGGAAAATAATATTGAACCAATATGTTTTTGCGATAATAATAAACAAAAGCATGGGACAGAATATCTTGGTTTACCTGTTTATAGTTATAATGATTTTAGGAAAAGATATAATAGTTATTATATTTTAATAACAATAGCAAAAATGAAAGAAATATTAAATTTTTTATATAAAAAGGGTGAAAAGAAAAGTAATATTTTTTATATGGCAAATTTTCGCGATCCATGGAGTAAACCAACAGATTATGAATTTATCAGAAAAAATATAAAAAGATTTAAAAATGCGTATAATTGTCTAAGTGATAGATTTTCAAAAAAGGTTTTTTTAAATGTGTTAAATGGGAAAATTACCTGTGATGAAAAATATATAGAAAAAATAAAAAGCAGTAATCAATATTTTGATAGAAATATAATAAAATTTTCAGAAAGAGAAATTTACCTTGATGTTGGAGCATATACGGGAGATTCAATAAAAGAATTTTTAAATGTGGTAAGAAATAAATATGAAAGGATAATTGCTTTTGAACCTGATAAAAAAAATTTTACCCTTTTGGAAAAATATGTAAATATGGCGGGAATTAAAAATATAAAATTAATAAAAAATGGAGCATGGAACAAAATAGGGATATTGAGTTTTACTGAAAATTTATTAGGTAGTTCGGGAATAAATGGGAAAAAACTTCATGGTAAAAATGTCAAAATCAAGGTTGATACCATTGATAATATTTTAAAAGGAGAAAAAGTAACTTTTATTAAAATGGATGTAGAAGGGGCAGAATATAATGCACTTTTAGGTGCTAAAAAAGTAATACAAAAATATAAGCCCAAACTTGCAATAAGTGTTTATCATAAAAGAGAAGATATGTATGCTATTATTTTACTTTTAAAGTCATTTGTTAAGGATTATAAATTTTATTTAAGGCATTATTCCGATACAAATGCAGATACAGTGTTGTATGCTATTTACAGCGGAGAAAAATAATGAACAAAATAATAAAAGAAGATATAGAATGGCTTTTAGGTCAAAATTTACCATTTAAAAATCTGGAAGGTAAAACACTTTTATTTGCTGGAGCAAATAGTTTTATAGCCTCATTTATGATAGAAACGCTTTTATTTTATAATAAAAATAAAGCCCAAAATCCAATTAAAATAATAGGTATAATAAGAAATTTTAAAAAAGCGAAAAATAGATTTTCAGATTATAAAAATAGAAAAGATTTAGTAATAAAAAAAATAAATATATTAAAACCTATTTTTTTAAAAGAAAAAATAGATATTATTATTCATGCTGCCAGTCAGGCGAGTCCCAAATATTATAATGTCGATCCGGCGGGAACATTTTTGCCAAATACCATAGGCACCTATAATCTCTTACAATTGGCTTTAAAAAATAAAAGTGAAAATTTTTTATTTTTTTCCTCAGCTGAGGTTTATGGAGAAAGTTTAAATAAGGTTATGAATGAAAATGAATTTGGTTATTTGAATCCTCTTGAAGTAAGGGCATGTTATTCTGAGGCAAAAAGAGCAGGAGAGACATTGTGTAATATTTATTATAGGCAATACAAAGTTAATACTAAAATTGTAAGACCATTTCATATCTATGGTCCAAATATGCAACTGGATGATGGAAGGGTTTATGCTGATTTTGTAAAAAATATATTAAATAATGAATATATTATTTTAAGGAGTAAAGGTGATGCTGTTAGGTCCTTTTGTTATTTGAGAGATGCTGTTGATGGAATTTTCAGGGTTATTTTTTATGGTTTGCCATGTGAAGCGTATAATATTGGTAGTGATATAGATGTTTTAAGCATTAAGGATTTGGCAAAAATTTTGATTAAGACATTTCAGGGAAAGGGGCTTAAAATAAAATATGAAAATAAATTGAATAAAGGAATAAAAGGTGTTAAAATTGTAAAACCTGATATAACAAAAATAAATAAATTAGGTTTTAAACCTATTATAAGAGTTGCAGAAGGATTTAAAAGAACTGTTTTAAGTTATTTAACAAAGGAGAATGGATGCGAAAAATAAGTGTATTAATTCCAACTTTTAATGAACAGGATAATGTAATTCCATTAGCAGAAGAGATAGTTAAAATTTTTACAACAAGATTGAAAAATTATAATTATGAAATTTTATTTATTGATAATTGTTCTACTGATAATACAAGAAAAAACATAGAAAAATTATGTAAAAAAAATAAAAGGATTAAGGCGATTTACAATATCAAAAATTTTGGATATTTAAGATCGCCATTTTATGGGTTAATGCAAACAAAAGGGGATTGCACAATTTTATTATCTGCGGATTTTCAGGAACCACCTGAATTAATAATAGATTTTGTGAGGGAATGGGAAAAGGGATATAAAATTGTTGCAGGGATAAAAAATAAGAGTAAAGAAAATTTTATAATTTATTTGATGAGAACATTATTTTATAAATTTATAAAAAATATTACAGATATTGAGCATATTGAACATTTTACAGGTTTTGGTTTATATGATAAAGATTTTATAAAAATTTTAAAGCAATTGGATGAAATCAGGCCTTATTTGCGAGGGATTGTTGCAGAGTTAGGGTTTAAAAGAAAAAATATTGTTTATGAACAACAAAAAAGAAGAGCAGGGAAAACAAAGAGTAATTGGTGGAGTTTGTATGATCTGGCTATGCTGGGAATAACATCCTATTCAAAAGTTATATTAAGATTTGCAACAATAGGAGGATTTATTATCTCGGCTTTATCTTTCATACTTGCTATTATTTATATTATTTTAAAATTAATTTTCTGGTTTACTTTTCCTATAGGGATTGCTCCAATAATAATATTAATTTTATTCTTTGGAGCAGTTCAATTATTTTTTATAGGTTTTCTTGGGGAATATATATTAAATATAAATACTCGCATAATTAAAAGACCCCTGGTAATTGAAGAAAAAAGGATAAATTTTTAAGGTGATATGATGAATTCAAGGGAACTTGCCTGGGAAATAAGAAAAAAAACGCTGGAAATCATTCATAATTCACATTCTTCGCATATAGCCTCAATATTTTCAGTTGCAGACATTATTGCTGTGTTATTTTCCGAAATTTTAAAATTGGATAGTAAAAATCCAAAATGGGAAAAAAGAGATAGACTTATTTTGAGCAAAGGGCATGCCGGATTGGCTTTGTATGTGGCTTTGCAAAAAAAAGGATTTTTTGATGAAAAATTTTTAGACACATATTGCAAGGATGGAAGTTATCTTTTTGGTCATGTATCATATAAAAACGTTCCTGGGGTAGAAGTCTCATCAGGTTCTTTGGGTCATGGGATATGTATAGCATCAGGCATGGCTCTGGCTGCGAAAATCAACAATCAGAATCACAGAATTTTTACAATAATTGGCGATGGGGAATGCGATGAAGGTTCTGTATGGGAAACAGCATTATTTGCAAATCATTATGAATTAAATAATTTAATAGTTATTATAGACCATAATAAAATGCAAAGTCTGGATTTTTGTGAGAATACAATAAAATTATCAAATCTGGCTGATAAATGGAAAGCATTTGGTTGGGATGTTTTTGAAGTTGATGGGCATAATCATGAAGAATTGAAAAAAGTATTACAAAATACTGAAAACAAAAAACCTAAATGTATAGTTGCCCATACTATAAAAGGAAAAGGTGTATCTTTTATGGAGAATAACATATTATGGCATTACAGGGATCCTCAGGATGAGCATTATCTAAAAGCAATGGAAGAATTGGAGAAAGCAAAACCATGAGAGAAACATTTTTTACTGAATTGTATGAAATAGCAAAAAAAGATAAAAATGTAATTTTAATAACAGGGGATTTGGGTTATGGGTTATTTGATAAATTTAGAAAAGATTTATCAGGGCAATTTATAAATGCTGGTATTGCTGAACAAAATATGATTTCAATTGCAACAGGAATGGCATTAGAAGGCAAAAAAGTTTTTGTTTATTCAATAGCAAATTTTCCAACGTTCAGGTGTCTGGAGCAGATAAGAAATGATGTTGCTTATCATAAAGCAAATGTAAAGATAATCTCTGCTGGTGTTGGTTTTGATTACGGAACTCTGGGCTTCAGTCATCATGCTACAGAAGATATTGCAATAATAAGGGCAATACCAGAAATATCAATAATTTCACCTTGCGACTTATTTGAAGCAAAAATTGCTGCAGAGTATAGTTATAAAAATAATGGGCCTTTTTATATAAGATTAGGCAAAGGAAAAAATGGAAATATGGAAATTAAGAGAAATAATTTTGATATTAAAAAGGCATTTGAGATAAGAAAAGGCAAGAAAATAGCTATGTTTACTACGGGCAGTATCATAAATGAAGTAATAAAAGCAACTGAAAATTTACAGAAGCAATCAATAGATGTTGCCATATATAATTTTGCTATGATAAAACCCATTGATAAAGAGTTTATTTTAGATTCTATGGAAAAATTTGATATTATTTTTACACTTGAAGAACACAGAATTTGTGGTGGCTTTGGTAGTGCGGTTTGTGAAGTTGCGGCTGAAAAGAGTAAAAAAGCCAGAATAATAAAAATTGGTTTGAAAGATGATTTTACATTTGTATCTGGTTCTCCGGATTATTTGCGACATATAAATGAGATAGATTCTAAGGGGATAGAAAATATTATTTTAGAATATACAGGAAGAAAAGGAAAATGAGTTTTTTATTTTTAAAGAAAGGAAGAATTAAATTTTTATTATATATAATAATTGTGATATCAATATTTACTTCCTTAAAGTTTTATGCTTTAAAAAATTACATTCTCTCAATTAATTTAATACTTATTTCCTTATTTGCTCTCTTTATGTATTTTTCAAACAAAAACAAATCAGATATTTATTTAAATTATAATTATTTAGATAATACAAAAATAATATTAGCAATATTAAAAATTTTAAATATATTTGTTTTGGTAGTTCTTGCTCAATATTTTTTATATAATAAACAAAATATTTTAGGATATATAACTTACATCATATCTTACATACAGGCTATTTTATTGTTTAGATTTAGAAAAATAGAAAAAATAAAAACAAGCAGTTTAATAAATAGTAAGAATATTCCAACAAGAAAGAATTTTTTATTGTTTGTTTTATTTTGTTTATTAATTACATTTCTTATATTTACTTTTGATGCGGCAATCAAAGAAAAAATGGGAAATTTTATATTATTTTTTGTAATTGCTTCTGGATTATTATATAAAGTTAGCAAATTAATGAAAACTGAAAATATGTATGAATATAAAAAAATAGACAAAAATGATTTTATATTATTAATTTTTATTGGAACACTATCTTCTGTTTTAAGAGTTTATAAATTACTTGAAGTTCCACCAGGTATTATTAATGATTTTGTAGTTGTGCTAAATGTATTTGAACAGGCAAAACAAGGTATTGATTTGCCAATGTATATAGGTGGAGTATATGCGCAGGCAACTTTAATAGCAAAATTTTTAGGTTTTATATCCAATTTATTTAAATTTGAAATAAATATTTTTACTGTTAAATTATTCCACGCCATAGTTGGAGTAATAAATATTGTTTTTTTATATTTGTTAATTAGAGAAATTTATTCAAAAAGAATGGCATTCATATCGTCGTTTATTCTTTCTTTTATGACCCAGCATCTTTTATTTAGCAGAAGTGGGGAAGCTATGATTTTGACGATGGCTTCTTTAACTATTTGTTTTTATTTTTATTTTTTAGCTTTACGTAAAGGAAATTCTTTATTAATGGTTATTGCAGGTATTTGGCTTGGAATAAGTATATATTTTTATACTCCGGGGAGAGCGGCTCCTTTTATTTTTGTTTTATATTGGCTTTTTTTATTATTTTGGGGTTTAAAAAATAACTATAAAAAATATATAATGAAAATGAATTTAATTTTAGTAATTTCTTCTATTATTGCATTTATACCATTGATGGACTATATAATTAAATATCCAAATGTATATTTTGAACGAATAAAACAATTTAACCTTATCGGTTTCTTGTTAAGAGACAAGAATTGTATTGAAAGCATAGTTGCGCAAATATATATTTATTATAAATTTTTTTTTAATGAAGGATGCGAATGGGGATTATATAATTTAACTAATCAAGCGGCTTTTGATGTTATTACAAATATTTTATTTATTTTGGGATTTATATATTTGCTGATAAATTGGAAGTCAATAAATAATATTTTTATTATTTGCTGGTTTTTTATAGGTATACTTATAGGTTTTTTGTCAGGAACTGCAACTTTTTATCCTGCAAGAATAATTCTTATTTATCCTGTTGTTGCTGTTATTGCTGGAACCGGGTTGGATTTGATTTTAAGATTTATAGAATATTATGGATATAAATTTTTGATGTATACTTTGCTATTTATTATATTGACAATATTAAGCGTTTTTAATGTTTACAGATATTTTTATAAATATCCAAATGACCCTTCTGTTAAATATGCCAATAATAGTTATTATAATAAAATCAGGATAGAATTGGAAAAACATAAGGGGGACGATGTTCTGTTTTCAAATTTTTATTTAATACAGAGTGAGGGTGGAATATTAATGAATTATCTAAAACTATTAAAAATAAACGGGAGAAACATGGATATCTCGTTAAGCGAATTCTCAAAAATATATAATAATAAAAATAAGAATGTTATTATATTGGCAGAGGGGATATATGATAATTCTTATGTTTATTTTAAACAATATTTTAGAAATTTGACAATTTATAGAGGATTTAGTGAAAATTATTTTTTATTTATATCGCCACCTAAATTTTTTGATATGTATGGCTGGAAAAGGCCGGAGTTGGTTACAGGTTGGTTAAGAAATTGGTATTTTGGCAAAAAAACAAATCAAATTATTCCATTACTTGATTTTGTATATTTTCGTATTCCTTATGAAGATATCAGAGATTTATATAGGTTGAATGTAACTTTTATAAGTGGAAGCAATAGAAAAAATTTATTTTTTGGAAGCAATAGCATAATATACTTAAGTAGTGCGGATTATGCCGAAATAAATAATTTGATTGAAATACCAGATTATGATAGTTATAGATTTTTAGTAAAAAATAGCAGATACGAAGTTTATATAGATAACATTTTAGTAAAAAAACAAGTTACCCTTTATAAGGGTTTACATAAAATAAAAATAAAAATTTTTGATATTGCTAATAATAAAGAATATATTTTATTCTGGAAAAGAGGTAATGGAGAGTTTGAACCAATTCCTGTAAATTATTTTATTGATTCGGATAAGATATTTGGTCTTGTGGCATATTATAAGAACGATGAAAACAAAATAGTTTATGAGTCTTTAGAATCCATGATGCAATTTAACAATTACTTTTATTTTCGTAGACCTGGCATAAAATGTCCCGGTGATAGATGTAATGTTACATGGAAAGGATATCTGGAAGTTATTGATGAAGATTCCTATGAAATTTATTTTGAAACAGATAGATATTCGGAAGTTATCGTTGATAACAAGATAGTTTCAATTAAAGCAGAGTATGGTAAACCGGAGATAAAAAATATTTATTTAAAAAATGGGAAGCATAAAATAGAAATAAATTCAGTTGCTGCACAGGTTGAAACTCCTATAAGGTTATTATGGAAGAAAAGGCAGCAAAAATTTTTTTACCCGGTTGCATCTGTTAATTTAACGCCTTTTGTGAGATAGAATCAAAAAATTAAAATACTATTTGAGGTGTTGCTTGAAAAAAATTAAGAATTTTTTATATATTTTTGTTTCAATTTTATTATTGATTTTATCGCAATATTATTTTTTAATTATTTTTTCATTTTAAAGGTATGGAATTATTTTTTATTTGTTTATTTTTTTATTCTTGCCATACTCCTATTAATTGGTTGGCAATCGGGTCTTAATATTTTTTATTTTTTTTCAATAGTTTTTTTATCAATTGCATGGTTCCTTTCATATAAATCAAATTTTTCTATCTTGGCATTAATTTTTTATTCGATTTTTTATTTTTTCTTTTTTATTGCTTATCTTAGGTCTGATAAAAAATATAAGGGAAAAATATTAAGTGTTAATAAAATATATGCTCCAAAAAATATTTTAGATTGGAAATTTATTTTAATTATATTTATAATTATGGCACTATTTATCTTTTACCCATACTTTGTTATGAATGTATTTATTGAACAGACAAATGAAATACAAAATCAACCCACTTTTGAAATTGCCCCATTTACAGTTGTTGTTAAACATCTTGTTTCAACGCCTGGGGTTTGGTTATTATTGTTGATTTTTATTGCAGTTCTTGTTATCGGCTCAATATATTTTTTAAAAAGTAAAATAAAAAACGAATTTATTATG
>DYJU01000018.1 GCA_020722985.1 Candidatus Methylomirabilis sp. | reverse complement strand
TTTAATCTAATTCTCGGGTTCTAACGCGATTTTTGGGTCTATTCTTTTGAGCAAACATCTTCATAAAACATTTTTGAACATATTTTAATCTATTTTACGAAACCTTTTTAAAGTAAAATTGTCTAAAAATAACGAATTTAAACGATAAAAACGATGTTGCATAAAATGAAATTTATGATATATAATTATAATAAATAAAAATATAATAAAAAAGGTAAAAATGAAAAAAATTAGTTTTTTCTTAATCAATTTCTTTTTTATTCTTTCTTTATTATATAGTGCAATTACTGTAAATATAAATTCTGGAAACCCTGCAATGCCATTTCCACAATTCAATAATTATCCTGCTGGCGGTCAAACAACTCTTTATTCAATTGCAGATTGGACTCATATGCCTGATGGAGTATCACATGCAGAAATGGAAAAATGGATACGTGATGCATATCAAATAATGATGAACAGAGCAAACTATGCAGGCGGAACAATTTGTGGCGTTCAGGGTATTATATTTGAATCAAGTCCATTTTGTTCAGAAGGTCATGGTTATGCTCTACTCGCCGCTGCACTTATGGGTGATAAAACAACTTTTGATGGATTATGGTTTTATTTAAATGATAATTGCTGGTTTAATAAAATTCCAAGGTATAGTGATGGAACAATCTGCTCACCTGGTTATGCATATGGTATCCATGTCCCTGGCTGGAATGGAGCAGGTGCTGATTCTGCAACAGATGGCGATGTTGATATTGCTCTTGCTGCTTTAATTGCATGGAGACAATGGGGAGATAATACAGGTTATGTTCGCTGGGATGGACAACCAATCAGATATAAGGATATGGCTCTTGATATGATGAGATTTTTAGTTGAAAAATATTTAGACCCAAATAATAAATATACATCAGGAGATATTGGATATGATGGTTATACAAAAGGTGGAAATACCTGGGGTGAAGTTACAAACTGGTATACTGGTCCTGACAATTTAGAATTTTCTGGTCCTACAGAAACATGGTATGACTATTCTGCACCTTATTATTTTAGATGTTTTGCAGAAGCATTACAATTAAATGGCGACTCCAGAGATATAGGATGGAACATAACACAATTTATAAGAAGTGCGGCAGCCATGAACTGGACACAGGGACAACTCGCTGCATCTTCTCACAGAACAACCTTTGCTGGAAAATATTCTATAAATGGAACTAATATTACTTTTACAAATGCAAATCCAGGTGGAGAAGATTTTAGAACTCCATGGAGACATGCACTTGATTATCTTTTCTATGGTAATCCGGATATATCGTGGGATCCTGTAGCACACGTTACTATCACTGCATCAAATACTTATGAAAGAGATGCAGCAATAAAACTTGCAAATTATTTAAATGACCCGCAATCTTATGGAGTTTATGGTTGTAAATCTTATGGTTCATCTCCTGTTACCTATAAAGGTTCACCATCAATTGTTGAATTTAATTTAGACGGTTCCCCTTTCTGGACTTTTCATCAAATAAAAACTTTTGGTTCATCTGCTGCTGCTATTGTCGCATCCCAAAATTTTGACTTAATGGGACAATGGTTCAGGGAATCAATGATAGAATGGGATGTAGAGACACCTGGCGATGGTTATTTATCTTCTGTCCCTGCTTATTTTCATGGATTTTATAGAGTATTAGCATTATTAATTTTAACAGGTAATTATGTAAGTCCATGCCACTTTAATCCACAGGCAAATATGAAAATATATAAATCAGTTGATAAAACATATACTTTCCCTGGCGAAACTTTAACTTACTGGTTAAATTATAGAAATTATGGATCGGTTACTGCAAATGATGTATATATACGAGATACTTTACCATCTGCTTTTGAATATGTAACTTCAACCCCTGCTTATAATACAGGAAATTCTAATCCTGCTGCTAATATATATGAATGGGGACCTTTTACAGTTAATGGACTTCAAAACCAGAATTATGGTGCTACAATGGGCGGAGTAACGTTGGTTGTAAGAGTTAGGCAGGATGCTCTGCAGGGTAAATATTGCAACTCAGCAGATATCAGAACAAGCAATGGAACCGGCTGGACATCGTCAGATGAAGCAAATGAAATAACTACAATATTAAAAACTAACTGCGTTGATATAGTTGCCGCAGCACTTACAATTACAAAAACTGCAAGTGTTGCACTTGTAAATCCCGGACAAACAATTACATATACCATTGATTTTTGTAATTCTTCGCAGGCAGGCTGGATAGAAGGTGGTCATTCAGGCGTTATTTTTGCAGGTGGTGTAAATGGATTGCCGGGTTCAGACAGTAATCAATTATACCTTGATATTGCTGCACATCACGAAGCAGCAGAACCGGTTATTGACTGGGGTAATTACAGAATTTCATATTTTTTAAATTCACCTTATCATGGCTCTGACTGGCAACTTTATATAAATTCAATTCAACCAGCCGGACATAACCTTATACTCTCAACAGAAGATTACACTGCTTGCACGCCAACAGCATGCTATGATACTGTTACAGGCAAATACTGGAATCAAAGAATTATGATAAGGCCTGCTTCACTTCCTTCTGCGCCAACACATCATTTATATAATTATTATGGCGACATGGGAAGAATTCATCTTGGCACTGCAACATCACCACTTTATTTTGAAGTTCGTATAACTGCAAACTATTTTAATCAGGACTGGACTGATGACTGGTCACAACAAACGTCTGCAACTCAAGTCGGTGGTCCGGCTGAAATGATGTTTCCTATTTCTCCTGATTGGACTGATGGTATACCAGCCACCCCTGGAACTAATTTAGATAGAGTAAACAAACATGCATGTGAAACAACTACAACGAGAATTGAAAATATACTTATAGAAGAATGGGATGGATATACATGGCGAAGGGTTTTTGGAAATGGTCCAATGCCAGGAAGAGAAGTAACAGGTGTTATTGTTTATGATTCCCTGCCCGCTAATTTAAACTGGGGTAATTTCATCACAACTTGTGGAACCTGCACATACAATCTAGGAAATAGAACAATACAATGTGATATTGGCAATATGCAAATTAACCAGTGCGGACAGATAAAATATTATGCAATTGCCCAGGACCCAGGTTGCCCGGTTTCTGATATAAACTTAAGAAATATTGCCTGGATAAAAGGCGATAAAGAAGCTCCTGTTTCAGACGATGCTTCAGTTATATTAAGATGTCCTGAGGGTTCACCAACAAATACACCATCTCCAACAAGAACCAGTACACTAACGAATACTGCAACGCCTACAGAAACCCACACACCTACAAATACTGCAACGTCAACCATGACCAATACTATAACAAACACAAGCACCTCTACTACTACATCAACTGCAACTTTTACTGATTCACCCACCGATTCTCCAACAAACACCAGTACCAATACACCTTCTAATACTATCACTGATTCTCCTACTTCTACTCCTTCTAATACTTTAACTTATACTCCTACTTCTTCTAACACTCCAACTCCTACATCTACTTTTTCTTTTACCTTTACTCATACTACCACTGGCACTCCACCTCCTACATGGACTAATACCAATACTTTTACTCATTCTCCTACTTTTACATCTACCCCTTCTTTTACTAATACTAATTCCCCAACCAATACAAGAACTAATACACCTTCTTATACTACCACTGATTCTCCTACTTCTACTCCTTCTAATACTTTAACTTATACTCCTACTTCTTCTAACACTCCAACTCCTACATCTACTTTTTCTTTTACCTTTACTCATACTACCACTGGCACTCCACCTCCTACATGGACTAATACCAATACTTTTACTCATTCTCCTACTTTTACATCTACCCCTTCTACTACTTCCTCTTATACTTCTACTGTAACTTTCTCCCCTTCTTTTACTCTAACTTTTACTTTAACTCCTACCTTTACCAGTTCTGCTACACCTTCTTTTACTTTTACTCATACAAACACCTTTACTTTTACCAGCACTTTTACTCCTTCTTTTACAATTACTTCCACTCATACGAGAACTTCAACTCCTACAATTACTCCTACTTCTCGTCCTTCTCCTGTTGATTTAATCATAACCTTAACTGCTTCTGGCGAAGATCCAAAACCAGGTGCTAAAATTAATTATACCATCAATATTAAAAATCCTTCTTCTACAACAATTACAAATATCTCTGTCTGGGATACTTTGCCTGATGAAGTTATTTTTAAAGAAAATAAATTTTCTTCAGCAAATTTTTCATTAAATAATAACGTCGCAAGATGGGATTTATCACAGTCACTTGAGCCCGGTAAAATAATCAGTATTGAATTTACTGTTGAAATAGAAAATATAATTCCAGAAAGATTGCCAATTACAAATAGGGTTTCAGTAGATTATAACGATGACTATTATATACCTTCTTATGGCAAACATCCGCCTATAACTTCTGATATGTCATTTTACCCAATAGGAGAAGTTGTTGTATATCCAAATCCCTTTAATCCAGAAACCGCGAGGGATAAGAAACTTAAATTTGAAAATATAATTCCTGGTTCAGTGATACAGATTTATACAATATCAGGGGAGATGGTAAATACTTTATATGCACAGCATATAATAGTTTACTGGGATGGTAAAAATAGATACGGAAAAGACGCGGCACCGGGAATCTATTTATTTATAATAAAAAACAAAGAAACAGGAACAGTTAAAAAAGGAAGGATATTTGTAATAAGACAATAAAAATAAATTTCGCTGTCATATATTGTCTTTCAGATAAAAAACAGCAACAGCGAATAGATTCCTGATTAAAAATAACTTTCATACCACAATAAATTACAAAATGCCAATTTATTTCCTTGCCCTGCTTTTTTTTATTTAGTATAATTTGAAATCAAATAAATTTTAGAGCAAACTTATGCTTAAATATGATTTCAGAACAATATCTTTAAAGATATTGACAGATGTTTTTAAAACTTATCGCTGGGCAAAAGAATCCATAGAAGAAAATATTGATATAATTGATATTAAACATGGTGATATAAAAAAAATCTATGAACTTACTTATGGAATTTTACGCAATAAAAATTTAATTGATTATTATCTTTCAAGATATATAAAAAAACCTGTAAATGACATAAATCTTTTAAATATTTTAAGAATTGGTTATTATCAATTATATTATATGCACTCTATTCCTCCTTATGCCGCTATTAACACATGCGTGGAACTAGCAAAAAAATTAGTTCATCCTAAAACATCAGGGTTTGTAAATGCCGTCTTAAGAAATATTTTAAGATATAAAAATGAAAATGTTAAAATACATGCAAAAGATAATGTTGAATATTTAAGTATTAAATATTCTTTTGAACAATGGATGATTAAATTTTTTTTAAAATATTATGATGAGAAAACCACAGAAAATATTTTAAAAGCAGGAAATGCAAAACCACCAATTTTTATACGAACCAATTTATTAAAAATAAAAAGTTCTCAATTGCAAAACGAATTAACAAAAGAAAATATTCTAATAAAACCCGTAAAACTTTTAAAAGATGCCTTTTTAGTTGAAAAAGGCGATCCAATTAAAACAACAGCATTTGAAAATGGTCTATTTTACATTCAGGATTTATCATCGCAAATATTGGGTTCTCTCGTTGATGCCAGAAGTGATGAAATAATAATTGATATCGCCAGTGCCCCTGGCGGCAAGACCATCTACTCTTCCATCAATATGAAAAATAAAGGAAAAATAATTTCTATTGAATTAAAAAAAGAAAGATTATTGATGATGGAAGGAAATTTATTACGTCTCGGTATTAAAAATGTTGAAATATTAGAGCATGACGCAACTTATGATATACCAAATTTTAAAGATAAAGCAGATAAAATAATTCTTGACGCTCCCTGCTCTGGACTTGGCGTTATAAGAAGACATCCAGAAAAAAAATGGTGTTTAAAAGAAGAAATTTTAAATTCATTCCCTGATCTACAGTTAAAATTATTAAATAATATTAAAAACTGGATAAAAAAAGATGGTTTTTTATTTTATTCTACATGCACAATAAACCCGGAAGAAAACGAAAATTTAATAAAAAAATTTTTAAAACAAAATAAAAATTTCAAATTATGTGTTTTAAATAAAAACCAAAGATTAAAAAATTATATAAAAGAATATTTCTTTTTATCTTTACCTGGCAATGCCCATAATATGGATGGTTTTTTTATTGCCAGATTAAAAAGAATTTCCTGATTTCTTAAGATTTTCAATGCGTTGTTTTAATGTGGGATGCGTTGAAAATAAAGAAGCAAAAAAATCACCTTTCAAGGGATTTACAATAAACATATGTGCTGTTGATGGTTCTATGTTTGCAGGTCTTGCCTTTACTGACTGATGCAATTTTTCAAGAGCACTTATTAAATCCTGCGGTCTCCCTGTTATTTTTGCACTACCAGTATCTGCAGCATACTCACGAGAACGGGATATTGCTAATTGAATTAATAATGCAGCAATTGGTGCGAGGATTAAGAGTAAAAGAGATGCAAGTCCTCCTCTATCATCATCTCTACCACCAAAACCAAAAAAGAAAGCCATACGCGCAAGCATTGTAATTGCTCCTGCAAAGGTTGCCGCAATAGTTCCTGTTAAAATATCATAATGTTTTATATGAGATAATTCATGAGCAATAACTGCTTCTAATTCCCTTTTATCTAAAATGTCAATTATCCCTGTTGTTAAAGCAACAGCTGAATGCTCCGGGTTTCTTCCAGTTGCAAATGCATTTGCCATTCTATTATTAATTATATAAACTTTTGGCATCGGTATTCCTGCATTTATTGTTAATCTTTCTATCATTGAATATATTTCAGGCGAATCTTCTCTTTTTATTGGTTTTGCGCCATACATTGCTAAAACAATCTTATCTGAAAACCAGTAACTGAAAAAATTCATAAGCAAAGCAAAAAGAAAGGCATAAATCATACCTGCCTGCCCACCAATTAAATCTCCTATAAATACAAAAAGAGCAGTTAAAATCCCCATAAGAAAAAATGTTTTAAAAAAATTCATAAATTTTAACTACCTCCTTATTAATTATAAAAATAAGAATTAATTATTCTTCTACTAATCTAGCAATAAAATTCTTATCTTCTTCTTTCAAAACAAGAAATTCAATCCCTGTCCTATATTTGCCTATACTTTCATCCTTTGCACACCACCTGACTTCTGCAAAGGTAATTATTGATTCTTGTTTTTCTTCTGGTTTAAATTCAATTCTTAATATTTGTTCTGGCTGCAATTCAGTATTAACAATAAATTGTATACCACCAACACTTATATTTGCTGATTCTGCCTCTTTTTTTAAGGCTTCTTCTTTTATATTCTTTATTTCATTTGGCATAGAAACTAATTTGTAATTTACTTTAAACTTTTTGTCAACTCTTTTATATTTTCTTCTTTCTATAAATATTTCTCCTTCTGGCATTTTCCCATCATCTCCTTTTTTATTTTTTTATATTTTAATATTTTTTACTGCAATTTTCAATAAAAAATTTACAATAGTTGGGAATAAGGATAGACATGGTATACACATAAAGAAGTTAAAAATAATGAATAAAGATAGACTATATTGGTTCTTAAAAAAATATTACAAAACAAAATTAAGAAAAGGCATTTAATAAATATAGAAGTAATGAAATAAATATCTATCTTCTGTACGATTTCTTGTAATTGTTTAACCACTGGCAAAACGAAATTCGTCCATATATAAATTTTTTAAAAAGTCTGTATTTAATACCTATACAACCTTTTTTATCATTATCATTTCAAAGACTCACAGAGTTTTGTCATCATAAAGTCAGGTATTATTTTATCAAAAGCGAGCGTTATAGTTGCAATCTTGCTTTTATCTTTTACCTTCGGTTTTTAACTGCCAGATTGCTTCGTCAGTTTCATACACCCTTTATTTTTTTCTAAAATTCTCCTTCGGCTTCCTTGCAATGATACTCTTTAAAAGTTTTCTATAAATGACCGGCGTTTTACAAAATTACTCCTAAAATCTAAACCATTATATATCTTCAACATTCTTCCATCCAGCCCCTTCAACCATTTCCATAACCCTGTTGAGTAAAAAGGGATGCGGCTTGAGGATGCCTTTTTCCCACCTATTTACTGTAAAAAAATATTACTTTAATTTTCTAAACAAATTGCTCCTGTGTCAAATCAAGTTTGTTTCTTAATTTTTTATATCTATGTTTCTTATAGTAGTACTTTATAACTTCTGTTTTTAAATAGATATAATGTCAATTTGTTAAAGGTCAAATTCTGGATTATGTAGTCAATATAAGATATTTTTAATGAAAAATCAATAAAAAATTAGGAATTTAAAACCGCAATAGTATAATAGTTTAGCCACTGGTAAAATAAAATTAGTCCCTAAATAAATTTTTTATTCTATCATTTTAAAGTCAGGCGAATGATGACCCTTATCTTCTATTATACCGTTCAATGAGCCTGACAAAGTAATTTTGATTTTATCACTGATCGCCTCTTTATTGTCTTCTTTCGTTTTTCAACTGCCTGATTACTTCGTCTGGCTCGTCCGCCCTTATTTCCCTTTCCCCTCTCCCCCTGGGGAGAAGGGACTTCTTTTTGTAATAGTTTAACCATAGGTAGAACAAAATTTGCCAATAAATAAATTTTTTCTGTTGTCATTTTAAAGTCAGGCGAACAAGTCCTTTTATCTTCTATTCTCCGGGTGCAGACGCCCAAGGATGGGCGTCTCTACCTTCTAAATGTCAGGCAAATGATAACTTCTGCCTTCTATAATTTCGTCATTTGAGCCTAACAAAGCAATCTTGCTTTTATTACGATTGCCTTGTTTTCTTCCGTTTTTTACTGCGAGATTGCTTCGTTAATCTTCGTCCACCCTTTATTTTTCTTTCTGCCACCATCTTTCGGCTTCCTAAGAATGACAACGTCAGGCATTTACTTACTAACAGCAACACTTTTACAAATTCACTTCTGGTGGCTGAACTATTACTACAAATTTAAAAATTTTTCCACTATTAAATAATCCCCTTACAATTTTACTTTACGATTTATTTATAAATCAAAAACTGCAAATTGTAAATTGTTTTCAACCGAAATCCAGAAATGTTTTTTAATTATAACTTAATTTCCAGCCCATCATAGGCAAGTTTTATATTTTCAGGTAAAATTTTCTCTGTTTCATTATGTTCTAAAGAATGTGCTATATGAGTAAAAAAAGTTTTTCTTGCATTTATTTTTTTTGCTTCTTCTATCGCTTTAGATAAATTAAAATGTGTTGGATGCTCTTCTATCCTTAACGCATCTAAAACTAAAACTTCTAAATCATTTAAATATTTATATACTTTATCAGGAATTTTTGAAACGTCTGTTATATAAGCAAAATTTTTTATTCTAAATCCCATTACAATAATTTCTCCGTGTAAAACTGGGAAAGGCAGAATTTTTATATTATTTATTTTAAATTCTACAAATGGTTTTATCTCTTTTAAATTTACTTTTGGTTTTCCGCCTCCTAATTGCGTTTTTTCCCATATATAACTGAATCTTTTTTTTATCTCTTTTAAATTTTTTTTATCTGCATAAGCATTGATTACTTTTCCTTGTATCTCATTAAACCTTCTTATATCATCAAAACCTGCGATATGGTCCATATGAGCATGGGTAAATAAAATTGCATCTATTTTTTTTATTTTATATTCAATCGCCCTCAAACGAAACTCTGGCGGTGTATCAACAAGTATATACGTATTATCTTCGAAAATTAAAATGGAAGTTCTGTATCTTATATTTTTTTTATTTTTTGACCTACAGGTCTTACAATTACACCCAATAAGAGGCACGCCATGCGAAGTTCCTGTTCCTAAAAATTTTATTTTCATATTTTACCTAAAAATATTAAAATAAGAATTAAAGTTCCGAAAGTTATTCTGTAAATAATAAAAATAAGATATGAAAATCTTTTAACATAGGAAAGTAAAAATTTAATTGCTATAATTCCAGATAAAAAAGCAAAAATAAATCCTGTTATCAATATAATAAAGTTATCGTTTATTCCACTTTTAACTAAATCCTTTATTCCAAAAACTAAAGCCCCAAGAATAACAGGAATGGAAAGTAAAAAAGAAAATTCTGCTGCGTCTTTTCTGTTATACCCCAAAAAAAGACCCGCTGTTATTGTAATACCTGAACGCGAAACGCCAGGCAAAAGCGCAATCGCCTGAAAAAATCCTATTATTAGAGCATCAAAAAAATTTAATTTTTCTATGTCTTTGCTTTTGTTTTTTATTCTATCAGCAATAAATAATAAAATAGCAAAAATTATTAAGAATAAAGCAGAAAAAATTGGCGTTCTGAAAATTTGTTCAATCAAATCTTTAAAAAAATATCCGAAGAAAAAAGCAGGTAGAGTTGCCAATATTATAAAAATAGAAAGTTTAAAATTGACATCGTCTCTTTTATTTTTATCAAATATGCCTTCAAAAAATTTTACAATTAATTTTATTATTTTATCCCTGTAATAGATAATAACCGCAAGCAAAGTTCCACCATGTAAAAAAATATCAAAAGTCAAAGATTTTAATAATCCTTCTTTTATTTTTAATAAAAAAGGGACTATTATAAGATGCGCAGTTGAACTTATCGGCAAAAATTCAGTTAACCCTTGAATTATACCTAAAATTGATGAATTTATATAATCCATTTTTTATATCAAAATCCAGTACTCAAAGAAAAATAAAATTTCCATGAATCATCGCCTATATCTGTCCTTTTTGCAAGGTCAAATCTTACAGGTAAGAACTGTCTTTGAATTAAAAATGCATCAATAATCAAACTTATCCCTATCCCATTTTTTATTTCTTCATTACTTAATTTATCTATTATTCCTGTTTTTACAATACCAGCATCATCAAAAAATGCTATTTTTAAATTTTTAAACATTAAAAACTGCAAAGGCCATATTGTGAAATTAAAATTCTGGGCAAGGGTATATCTCAATTCATAATTTGTAATTATTACTTTATCTCCTTCATATTCACCGTATTTTAAACCCCTGACTGTATTTAATCCGCCCAAAAGAAAATATGGTTTATCCGGTCCTTCTGTCATTGCGCCTAAAATTCTTAAATTAAAACTCAAATTTTTATAAACAAAAGATGACAGATCAAAATATTTTCTTAAATCCATTTCATAAATAGTATATGTCTTTGTCCCGCTAAAGATTTTATCCGCCATTTCAACATAAAATAAAATAAAATCTCCTGAATATGTCCAGAAATCCCGCCAGAAAGAAAAATCATTTACAAAATAAAATGTTAAAGTATTTAAAAAATTGATTTCATTATCATTGAATAAATATATACTACTCGTATCATAATTTATATACTTATCTGTTATTTTTTTTGTTCCTAAAATCAATCCTAAACTTGCATATAAATTTAAAGGATAACTCATCTGTAAGTTTCCGCCGATTTCTGTTGTATCAAGTTGAGAAAAAAATGAATTCGTATTTATATCATATAATTTGTAAATATTCTGATGATAGAAAAAATTAAAACCTAAATCAAAAGGCAATTTCAGTAATAGATAACTAAAATCAAATTGCGAAAAATAACCAGGTATAAAATTTGCAATAATAGCAAGATTATGATCGCCTAACATGTCTGATGTTAAAATATAAGCACCTCCTACAGGTCCTGTATCAGTGCTAAAACCAAGTAGGGCAAAAAATATATCAGGAGTAAACTTTAATGAATACTGTTCATTATTTTTAATTATTTTTTCTGCAATTTTTTCTATCTCTTTTTTAAATTCTTCGTCATCACCTTCGTTAGGCGTTTTTATATCATATTTATATTCATATTTCTTTTCATATCTTAATATTTTTCCCTGCTCTTTTTCTTTATTTTTAATAAGTGCTTCATTATAAATAAGTGGTATTTCCACAAATTTCTGCTTTTTTGAAATTAAATATTTATAAATATTATAACAGGCATCTTCGTAATAAGCATATGTAATATAATTATCAGAAACAGAAGGATTAAAGATTCCATTTATAATGTTTGTCATCTGATATTCATTTCCTGTTTTTAAATCTATTTTATATAAATTAAAGACTCCTGTTTTATCAGACAAACATACGATTTCTTTTTCATTTAAAAACCGTGGAGCCAAATAATCATATTTAACAGGTTTTGTTATAAATTTTTTATTTCCTGTATTTAATTCCAAAATAACCAATCTGCTATAATCATTTCTTTCTTCAGTGAATATAAGTGAACTTCCGTCACCTGACCAACTGACATAATTATTCATAAATATGTTTTTTGTAATATTTATTGTTTCTTTTTTTTCTATATTATATAAATAAACATCCGAAAATCCATCTTTTAAAGCAATAAAAGCAATATATTTTCCATCAGGAGAAATTGCTGGAGAAAATAAATTATCAAATTCAGGTATAAGGATTTTTTCTAATTCCCCAGTTTCAATATTCCCTTTAAATATATATTTTTTCCCTTTTTCTTTTGAAACAAAATAAATTGTCTTATTATCATTAGCCCACGATATTGGAAACCCATCTACAGAAATTCCTTCAAACCTGTTGCTAAAAACCTGTTTTAACTCTTTGCCATCATTACGCATAATATAAATTGCCCTGTTACCTTCTCGTGTTGATATAAAAGCAATATATTTTCCGTCAGGAGAAAAAGTTGGCGCCTGATTATAAACTATATGGCGATGATCATTTTCAGTTAATTTAGGACCATATTTTTCAGGCGTGTCTCTGCCCTGAACCTGTGACCAGTATTTTTTCTTTAAATAAAATTCGTATTCCTTTTGAAAATCACTGATTTCTTTTTTAAATACTTTCTTAAAAATTGCATCCATACCAGCATCTCCGCGAAAACCATTTATGAATTCTGATATTTTCCCTTTTCCATATTTATTTGAAAGATAAATAAAAATAGTCTGGGCTTCCTTATAAGCCAAATAAACTTCTTCTAAATGTGAAAAACTATCCAATTTATCAATGGGTATCAGTCTGTTATTAATTACAGCATCTCTTAAAATCATATCACCTATCGTATCAAAATCTTCTGCAAAATACTCAGCGCTACCTTCCATAACCCATAAAGGAATAAATAAATCTTTATATAACGACGCATAAGATAGCATTCCTTCGCCGTATATTATTTTATACTGAAAAACATGGGTCATTTCATGAAAGATAACTTCCCTCAATGACTTTAATGAACCATTCGTTGGCACTACCACCCTGTTTTTAAACATTTCAGTAAATCCGCCTGTTCCTTCACCTATAAAAGATTGTGTAATATTGGTAGTTGTAAATGCCTGATGTGAATCATAAATGAATAGTGGATTTTTTTCTTTTGATTTAAAATTAAGTTCCCTACTCAATTTGTTATAAGCTTCTTCTGCATAAATTGCTGACATTTTAGCTAAAAACTCAGCCCCCTTATAATAATAAATATAGAAATTTTCCGTTTCATAGATATACCATTTAAAATCTTTATATCTAATCTTATTTAACGCAAAGGCATTTGAAATTGTGATTAGAATTAATAGCAATGATAAAATAAGTTTTTTCATCTTTATGAAATTTCCATTTTATATTTTTTTATTCGGTTTTTTTTATTATAAAAATTATTTCACCATCTTTTATCAGATTTAACTGTCTGGCCTGCTTTTCAATAAAATCCTTATTGTCATAAATATTATTTAATTTTCTTTTAATTTCATCATTTTTTTGCTTTAAAATTTCTATCTCCTCTATCATCTGTTTTTCTTTTATTTTTATTGAAACAAATTTATAAAAACTTTTTATGAATGCAAAAGAGAAAAAAATTAGTATAAAAATTATAATCAAACCTTTTTTCCTAGATTTTGCCGTTATTCTTTTTGACTTCCACATTTTTTACTTTGTCTCCCATGGTTTAAAAATGTTTGACAAACTTTTTTCTTCCCAGATTTCAGTTAAATCCGGGAAAATTTTATGTTTTTCGTAAATTAAAAATGTTGCGTTTAATTGCAATAATATTATAAATGTAAAACTAATAAATGGCAATAAAAAAATAGGAAAAAGTGATAAAAATGCAAGAAAAAATGATATTTTATTCCCAAATATAATTAAAAATAAAGGATAAAATAAAATCATTAAATAAGCAATTGTTAAAAAAATAAAAAAAGAACTAAAAGGGGCTGACATTACCATTATTAATGCTTTTTTAAAAGAAGTAAAAATTCTTCTTTTTTCATCTAAAACAAAAATAGGTAGTATATAGATTTGCATTAAAATAAAGATTAAAAAAATCCATATTCCCAATCCACCGAGGATAATGGAAATCTGTCTTAACTGAGTCATATTTTTATAAAAATTAATACTTATAAGCGCAATTATAACAAATAAAATATTTATTAATAATATCAGAATACTTTTTAATGTAAAAAGCCGTAAACCATTTAATAATTCAGAAAAAAAACTTTTGGTTTCCTCAACTTTAATAACTTTTATAAAATAAGCCATTACAGCAGGAATAAAAACATACCAAAAAGTTACTATAAAAAAAATCAATTCATATTTTTTCATTTTAAAAGTAAATAATGCAGGAATGAGCACAAGAATAAAGATAAAAAAATTAAATAATATACCTTTCAATAGATTATCATAGAATATCCAGAATGTTCTTTTGAAAACTTTAAGAAACATAAATTAAATTAGTTTTTCCAGTTCAGGAATTGCTTTTTTTAATTCTAACCTTCCCCTTCCTAAATTACCATCTAAATTTAAAGCTAAAGTTACAAATAAATTTTTATCCATCATCATCATTATCATTGTTGCTTTTTCAGTTGAAATTAAAACCTCGTTTGTTTTACCAAGTCCAAAACTTTTTGATGCTTTTTTAGCACTGCTTATTATTGTTGAATATTCGGCACCCGCAGCAGTTATATCAAAATCTGCTTTTGTTGTAAATTGTTCTATTGCTATGCCATCCTCTCCTATAACAGCAGCCCCAATTGCGCCGTCAACATTTTCTACTATTTTCTGTAGCAATGTTTTAAAATCCATTTATATCATATTCCTCCATCGCTTTTCTTTTCAACTTAAAAAAGTGCCTTTATTTTAGCAACCACATCTTTTAAAACATAACTCATCTTACCCATATTTATCTTTTCGTTTCCTATCATAAAAAGCACGCCATTGCTGATTTCTGTAAATAAAAGTTGTCCTACTTCTGACACTATTATAGCGTAATTCAGTCTGCCCTGTTTCATATTAAAAATAGATTTTTCTGTTTTATCCACTATCTGAGTTATATCTTTATCTATCTCTGCTGAATCAATGTCTGGCGGTAAAATACTTGCAACTATTTTACCATCTCTCTGTAAAAAAATTCCACCAACTATTCCTTCTGTATTGGTCAAATCCTTTAAAATATTTTCAATCTTTTTTGCTTTATTGCTATCAAAAAGAAATTTTGCTTCCTGTTTTTCAACTTTTGCAGGTTCTTTTTTCTCAGTTTCAGTTATTGCATCTTTCATTACAACAAGTATATCTTCTGTTGTTATTTTATCATTCTCGCTTTTTTCTGAAGAAGAACTTTTTTGTTTTAGTTTTTCTAATTTCTTTTCTTGAAAACTATAAACCTCTCTTAATTTCTGCTGCACGAAAATATTTTCAGGATCTTTCGATAATATTTCTCTATAAATCTCTATTGCCTTATCAAATTCCTCTTTCTTCGTATAAATTTCAGCTACTTTTAAACTTTTCTGTAAATCTTCCTTTGGTTCAACTTTTGATTTTTCTTCTATTTTGGGTTTTTCTTCTATTTTTGGCTTTTCTTCTGTTTTTGATTTTTCAACTATCTTTGATTCTGCCTTTATTGGTTCCTGTTTTGCAGAAAGAGCTTCTTTTAATTTTTCCTGTGTTTCAAGGTCTTCTGGATTTAATGAAAGAACTCTTTGAAACTGTTCAACTGCTTCAGCATATCTTTTTTTTTTTAAATATATATTACCAAGCATTGAATGAACCATTATATTGTCAATATCAACTGCCTCAACCTTTTTAAATTCAGCAATTGCATCATCTAACATATTTTTTTCAGAATAAATCCTGCCTAAAACTACCCTGGCAGATGTATAATTTTGATGTTTTTCAAGACCTTTTTTACATACTTCAATGGCTTCATCTAACATACCTGCTCTGCGATAAGCATCGGCAAGCGGAACAAAAATGAGAGAGTCAGGATTCTGGGATATTTTTTTCTTTAATTCTTCTATCTCAGCCATTACATCCGCCATAAAATAAAATCCTCCTTAAAAATTTGGCTAATCTCCTGAATATAATTATATCTTCCTCTCTCTTAATATATATAATAAATATATAATTTATTTTAAATATTTTGTATTAAATTATCATACCATTCTTTCTTTGTCAATATAAATATTGTCTGAAATTTGTAATAGTTTCGCCACTGGTAGAACAAAATTAATCCATAAATAAATTTTTTGTTCTGTCATTTTAAAGTCAGGCGAATTATGCCCTTTGTCTTCTATTCTACCTTAACTTTCGTCGGACAAAGCAATCTTGCTTTTATTACGATTGCCTTCTCTCCTTATTTTCTTCCATTTTTAACTGCGAGATTGCTTCGTTAATTCTTATATTATTCTTATTTTCCTTTCCTTGCTTTTCTTTCTGCATTCAAAGAATAATTCCCTTCAAAAGTTTTCCATAAATGATCTATCTTTTACAAGATTACTCCTTAATACCGAACTATCTATTATCAAACATTTTTATCTTTGCTCCTTGAACTTTGAACTTTGAACATTTTTCAATCATCAACCGGCATTTGCTACCTACCACTTATTATATCATCTACTTTTCGCCTGAAATGTTTTAAAATACAAAATCACAATAAAATCATAAGAAAAATGAAAAATCATAGCACATAAAATTCCCAAATTTTCAAAACTGATTCCAATAATTAAACTCAAAACATACATAAATAATCCGAAAATAGTTGAATTCAGATTAAAAGGATTAAAATATCCGTGCAGTAATATAAAAATAAATGAACTCAAAAATAAACCTATTAATTGTTGTAAAACACCTCTGAACAGTATTTCTTCACATATACCTGCAAGTAAAGAAATTAAAAATATATCAAATAAATTCACTTTATATTCTTTTATTAAAGTTATAACCAGTTCTTTAATAATTTTAAAAAACTTCAATTTATCAATTATTATTGATGATATATAACCAAGCATAAAACCAGAGATAAGACCAAAAATAATTTGTTTTAATAATGAATCTTTTATTAAGAAAATAGAATTTAAAGGTTTTCTTAAAATAAAAAAAATAAAAATTCCAGTAACTGGAAGTGATAATTCTGCCAAAATTATAAAAATATAAAAAAATTTTTTAGATTTCATTGATAAATTTTTCTTTTAAATAAATCCCTTTTTAAATCCACTATTCTATCAATAAATAAAATACCATCTAAATGATCAATTTCATGCTGAAGGGCAACTGCTTCAAATCCCGATGTTGCAAGAGTCTTTTCCTGTCCATCCAGAGTAAGATATTTTATTTTTATATAAAAACTTCTTGCCACATTTCCTGTATAATCCGGGATACTTAAACAACCTTCTCTGTTAATACTTTTTCCGGAACGCTCAACAATTTCCGGGTTTAACATTATTAGCAAACCATTGCATTCAGTCGTTTTTTTATGCCTGGAAACATCAACAATTATTATTTTTTCAAAACGACCAACTTGAGGTGCAGCTATACCAACGCATCCTTTATTTTTATATAAAAAATTTTTTAGATTTTCAGTAAATTTTAAAACATCATCATTTAACTTTTCTATTTTTTTTGATTTTAAACGTAATTTTTCATCAGGAAATAATAATATTCTCATAATTTATAAAATTTCCTTTGCAACAGGTTTTAAATTAATATTAACCCCCATTTTCTTACAAATACTTTTTAATTTATTTTCAAGTTTATTTATATCTACATTTTTAGGAATATCAACTTCTAAATGCATATAATAAGCGTGTGGTATTATTCTTTCTGTACTCTTTGTCTCTAAATCAATTATATTAATCTTATTTTTATAAAGTATATCTGTAATTCTATTTACAATACCAATTTTATCTTTACCACTTATAAATATCATATAAATCTGTCCTTCTTCTTTATATTCTTTCATCTCATCTTTACTTATCAATCTAATATCAACCATCATTTGATTTTTATTCATAAAATCACAGATATTTTTTTGAAATTTTTTTTCATTTATCTTATTTTTATTGGTAAGCAACATAATAATTGAAAATGTTCTGCGTAACATAACCATGGAAGAATCTTCTATATTAAATTTATACTTTTTTAGTATTTCTGTCAATTTATACACTATGCCTTTTTTATCAACCCCACCTGCTAAAAGTAAAAATTTCTTATTCATTTTTTACCTCCTATTATTCATATAATATTCTGCTATTGCTTCAAATGTTTCTTTTATTTCTTCAAAAACTAAAAATGCCCTATCATTTATATAAGTGTCTCCACGATTAATAAGAATAACTTTTCCGCCACTATTCAATGTCAATGTTGGAATATACGCTGCCGGCTGAACTACGAGAGATGTTCCTGCAATTAAAAGTAAATCAGAACTTTGTGCTAATTTAAAAGCCATTTTTAAATCATAATCAGGTAAAACTTCTCCAAAAAAAACAACATCAGGTTTTATAACACCACCGCATTCACATAACGGGACGTTTTCTTTATTAATTTTTTTTATAAAATCATTATAAGTTATTTCTTTTCTACATTTAATACAATAATTTTTATATATACTACCATGCAATTCATATACGGCTTTTACCCCAGCCTGCTGATGCAAGCCATCAATATTCTGAGTTATTATCCCTTTTAATTTCCCTTTTTCTTCTAAATATTTAAAAACTTTATGAGAAATATTTGGTTCATAACTTTTTTTTAAAATTTCTCGTAAAAAATCATAAAATAAACCAGGGTCTTTCTTAAAATAATCTATGTCAAAAACTTTTTCTTGCGGAAATTTATCCCATAAAGGATTATATGCCCCCCTGAAATCAGGTATCCCTGATAAAGTGCTGATGCCAGCACCTGTTAAAGCCGCTACATTTTCACTTGTTTCTATTGTTTCAATTAATCTTTCTATTTTTTTATCCATAAATTACTTTTCTTTATTTTTTGAATCCCAGCTTTCAAAAGATATTCGGCTTTCCAGACCAAAAAATGTTTCATCCTGAAGTCCTAAATTAGGAGAACCAAAAGTTCTGTAAAATTTTAATTTTTTAGTATTGTCAAGAAAATATTCAAGTCCTAAAATATGTTGCAGATCATATACTTCACCTGGCTGATTTAAATTTAAATTTATTCCATGCTTGAAAAGTTTCAGGTCATAACCAAAATAAATCTGGTCGGTTAAATATTTCCCCATTCCTATCTGAACAATTGCTGATGGAGTATTTCCTCCTGTATCTGCTGTTTCTGTGGTTTTAGATGGCAAATCCTGCTTTGATTGACCCTTATCCTCCCTTCCCAAAAAATCGCTTGCTTTTAATTTAATATCAACATAATCTAAAGGCGTTCTTTTTTTTATTTCCTGTCCACCAATTTTAAGCCAGTAATTTGCGAGAGCATCAGCAGCAAGCATTGTCGCGTCTTTGCCAACCTGTGTTAAATCTATGCCTTTTGGCACATCGCTTCCAAAAGTTAAAATATAAAATATCCTATTCCTGTCAAGTGATGGTTCTGACGAAACATCTATCCGGACATCACCAACTCTACCGTAGGCTTTTAAATAAACATCAACATCTTTTTCTTCATCATATTCATTTAATTTTATTCTTTTTATTTTACTTTTTGCATTTATATCTAAAACTGGCCGTCTATCACTATCAAAAACAACTTTTGATTCTTTCATCTCATCAAATGAAAAGTCAGTATTCATATATTTAAATGTTCCACGCTGTATCAGTCCATTACCTGTAATTTTAAGGTCATTTCCCTTCCCCATAAAAGTTATAGGTGAATCGGATGGTCTTATAAAAACTTCCGCATAATTATTTCCGTATATGCTGTAATACATGAAATTTTCTTTACAATAAACATTAACATCCCATGTTATCTGCTTTGCATAATTGTTTTTTAAATCCTTAACTTCTTCTCCTTTATCAGACATTATTTTAGTGGGATATGTATATTTTGTATTAGAAAGTTTAATTTCACCTTTAATTAAAGGATTTTCAATCTGCCCTGTCATTTCAAGGTTAAGGTCAGCATCTCCATTTAAAAATTCCATATATTTAGTATCTGATATTTTTATTTTATCGCCAATATTTTCAATCTTCCAGTTTGCTTCATATATTTTATACTCTTTAAGTAATCCGCCTTTTTTTTCATCATTTAAATTGGATATTTTTAAAATCCCTTTTCCACAATCACCTTTTAAACTATATATATCAATAACATTATCTTTAATTAAAATATTAGCAAATATATGTTTTATATCTTTTAATAAATATTTAAAAGAAGCAGAACCATCCGTTACATTTACTTTTCCGCTTATAGAAGGAAATTCTTTTGTTCCTTTTATTTTAATATCCGCATCTAATCTGCCTTCTGCGGTATCCACCCATTTTATAAATTTAATTATTGATAAATCCCCTTCTCTTACCTGCGCTGTTATATCCATTTCAACACCTTTTACTATTTGAACACCTTCTTCTGACATTGGAACCGGTATTTTTCCTGTTGCTTTTATCTCATATTTGCCTTCTTTTGTAAGAATAGTAGGCCCTGCGGGTGCAATATCAAGCCAATTGTCTTTCAAAGAAAAAAGTCCAGTAAATAAATCAAACTCTAAATTATTAAAAGAACCATTCGTTAATTTTAAATAAATTGTAAAAGCAAGCCCTTTTTTAGTATTACGAGAAATTTTTATGTTACCATTTAAATATCCTCTCCATTCATGCGTCCAGTTAAGTAAATTGCTTATTACCTGCGGATCATAATCAACCATCTCTATGGTGAAATCTGAATTTTCATCACCAGATGTAATAAACCCTTGCGCAGATATAAATTTATGAGATAAGTTTTCAATAGAAAACTCTTTTACAAAAACTTTATTTTTAAAAAATTTTATATTCCCGTATAATTTATTTTCCTTTATACTTTCGCTCGTTTTTAACAAAAGTTCATCATTTGCAAGATTTATGTTTATTATAAAAGGTGCAAATGTATGCCTGCAGAAAGTAAAATTATCAGAAGATATTGAACCATTTATTTTAAAATCATTATACTTACTTATCGCACCAGAAAAATTAAGATTGCCATTTAACTTATTTCCACGAAAAACAAAATCCTTTAGAAACATTTTTACATCAGAATAAAATTCATTTTTATTTTTTATTTTCAAAAAAGAATTTGAAAGATCCAAAAACTGATTTTTATAATAGAAATTAAATTTAGAAAATAATAATTTATTATCATTAAAATTATAATCTATATTAACGTTTTCATAATTAAAACCCTGTAAAACTCCGCCTGACAAAATTATATTTCCTTCGCTTGATAAATTTTCAGGATTGCCTTTTATTTTACCTTTTGAATTTAAACTACCTGTATTTTCAAATTTTTCAACAAAAATTGAAATAAAATTTTTAAGGTCACAATTTAAGATATTGTAATCTAAATTTAATCTGTTTAATTTAAAAACACTTAAATTTTTATTAAAATTTACTTTGCCATTTATCCGCGCAATCCCTTTTATCTGGGATATGTATAAAAGTAAATCAGAATTATCAAGAGGACCGCTTATTTCTAAATAACCGTTTAAAAGCGCATCTTTTGGTAGTCCTTTTTCTCTCATATTCAGGATAGCATAAAAAGGGAAAAAATCCGCTTCTTTAAAATCAAATCTTAAATATATTTTTGATATATCAGAATATAAATTTCCCCGAATTGAATAATTCTCACCCCAATTTAGTTTTAAGGATGTTATATCTATATTTTCTGTTTTTAAATTAATTAAAAGGTCTTTTAACTGGCTTCCATTAAATTTTATATCTGTAAATTTTAAATTGTTAGATGACGAAATTTTATCTGATAATGTAACTTTGCTTTTATTTTCCAGATCAAATTGCACCTTTAATTTATCATTTATTTGATAATTTTTTGCTTTACCATTTATATCAAGAAAGATATAACTATCTTCCTTGATGTTAAAATTACCAGTTATATTTAAAAAACCCTCTTTTTGTTTTATTTTAAATTTATTTATATTGAAAATATTTTTATCTCCTGAAATATCAATTTCAAATTTTTTGTATATGCCAGCTTTATAAGAGGTGTCTATAAAAATTGATCCATTATATCCATCAAAAGTTTTATTTATTTGAGCCGCTCCATTTACTTTACTATCAGCTAAAATATCAAAACCCAAAACCTCTTTTAAAACATCTCCTTTTAAATTTTTAATATCTATTTTTATATCAAAAAGTTTCTTTTTTAGTGAAAACTCTGCCGTTCCTGTAACTATATCACTGAAATTAAGTTCTTTTATACTGATTGCATTCTTTTCATAAATAACATCCATAATTAAATTATATGGTTCTTCTCTTATCAATAATTTTTTCGTAATAAGTTTAAGTTCTACGACGGGGCTGTCAATTTTCCCGGTTAAAACAAATTTTCCGTTAAACTCAGCTTCAACTTTTTTATTTTTAAAATATTCAATTTTTAATTTTGTTAGGATAATATTTAAAAATTCAGTATCAAGTTTTATCTCTTTATCGTGCAGATTAAAAAATCCAGATGTCCTTGAAATAACTGATGCTTTTTCTTTAATACTTAAATTAACAATATCTATTCTGTCTTTATTAAACAATATATTTCCATATAATTTAAGTGCTATATAATCCGAATAGTCAAAATAGGAAAAGATTTCTAAATTCTTCTTATCATATATAATATTTCCTTTAATATTTTTTAAACTATATTCTTTATATTTTATTGAATCAGAATTTATCTGAACTTTTATATATGGCAGGTCAAGTTTACCTGATATATTAGAAACAATATTTATTTTACCGTATGAATCTTTTGTGTTTGTCAATTTTTCAAATTCTAAACGATTTAAATTTATTTTACCATTTAATGCATTTTTATTTTTGGTATCAACGTAAAAATTTCCATTTAAATTTCCTTCTGCAATTTTACCTTTCATTCCGTCTAAACTAAATATCCCCTTCTTAATTTTAATATCTGCCTCTATATTTTTTATCGGTATTTTATTAACCTCTGCGCTATCTAAAAACAATTGTCCCCTGCCTTCTATATTTGCTTTATCACCAAAAATATTAAGCGTTATTCTTCCCTTGCCATTTAAAAAATTTTCAGCCACCTTCACTATATCAAAATCATTTATTATTAAATCAAAATTGAATTCAAATTTTTTAAATACATCTTTTAAATATCCTTTTATATAAGCAGGGTTTTTAAAAATGTTAAAATTAAAATAATTTATTAAAATTTTTTCATTGGTAACTGTAAATTCACCTTTTATGTTATTTATAGGAATATTATTTTTTAAAATAATCCCATCATTTATTTTAACATAGCCATTTAATTTTAAATTTTCAATTTTCTCGCTAAAAAAAATATTTATATCTGACGTTATATCGGTCATTTTTACAGATTGTTCTTTACTATCAACAAAGTAATTTATCAATGAATATAAATTTAAACTTTCCGTCTTTAAATTTGCTTTTAATTTATTTTTTTCCCAGTAATAATCACCCGCAACTAAAATTTTCCCTTTACCCTTTTCTTTTGATTTCGCATCAAAATTTGCTTTTATTACTTTTTTTTCTATATCTAAAAAAATATCGCCATTTATATTTTCCAAAGAATCAAAATATTTTATATCTTTATCTCCATAAATTAGTCTACCATTTTCAATGATAATCCTAAAAAATGGCAGTGGAAATAAAATGTTATTCTGCCCTTCTTTTTTTTCTTTCTTTACAAAACTATAAAAAAAATCTTCAATATTCAATCTGTTATTTTGTTTATAAATATAAAATACAGGCGATTTTATTATTATCTTTGACAGAGCTTTGTTTATTTCTTTTTTATTTTTTATAATATCTAAAATATTAAATCTTAAATCAATTTCTTTTATCGTTGCGAATTCCCCATCCCGGGATATTCTTTTAAGTGGCACTAAAATATTTTTAATTTTTATATTATCTATAAGTCCAAATTCAATTCTGTTTATTATTATATTTTTCCCGGTGGCTTTATAAATTTCAGAATTTATATAATCAGTGATAATAGATGTGAACGCCGGAACCCTAGCAATTATTATAAAACAGAGAAATATTAAAAAAAATACGAGTAAAATCAAAAAAAATATTTTCTGGATTATTTTCATTGAATAAAAAACCTTTAATTTATCTTATCTTGATATAAACTGGAGACCATCATTTACTCTTTCTATTTCAACTGTTTTATTTTCAAAAATCTCCCCTGAAAGCAGTTTTTCTGCCATCTGATCTTCAATATACTTTTGTATAGTTCTTCTTAATGGTCTTGCTCCATAAACAGGGTCATAGCCCTTTTCTATCAGAAACTCTTTTGAATTATCGGTTAAGATTATTTTAATATTTTTTTCTGAAAGGCGTTTAACTACATCCTCAAGCATAATATCTATAATCTTTTTTAAGTCATCCTTTGTTAATGGATGGAAAACAATTATTTCATCAATTCTGTTTATAAATTCCGGATTCATAACTTTTTTTACTTCTTCAATTATTCTTTGCCTGTATTTATCGTATGAAATATCCTCTTCGGTTTCTTTTTTAAACCCAAGTTCTTTATTTCGTTCAATATATTTAGATCCAATATTAGAAGTTATTATTATAACTGTGTTTTTAAAATCAATAGCCCTGCCAACAGAATCTGTTAATCTACCGCTCTCCAATATCTGTAAAAGTATATTAAATACTTCTGGATGTGCCTTTTCTATCTCATCAAATAGGACAACAGAATACGGTCTTCTTCTTACTTTTTCAGTTAATTGTCCTCCTTCTTCATAACCGACATATCCTGGTGGTGCCCCAACCAATCTTGATACTGCAAATTTTTCCATAAATTCAGACATGTCCATCCTTATTAAAGCATCTCTGTCTTCAAAAAGTATCTCAGCCAATGCGCGGGCAACTTCTGTTTTACCAACTCCTGTTGGACCTAAAAAAACAAAAGAACCTATAGGTTTATTTGGATCCGCCATTCCGGATCTGGATCTTCTTATAGCTTTTGAAATTGCTTCTATGGCTTCATTCTGTCCCACAATTCTCTTATGCAATTCATCTTCCATTTTTAAAAGTTTTTCTGATTCTTTTTCTTCTAATTTATAAATAGGTATTCCCGTTTGCTTTGATATTATGTAAGCAATATCTTCTGCTTTTACAACCGGAATATTAATTGTTTTTGAGGTTTCAAAATTTCTTCTCATTTCTTCTCTTTTTCTTTTTAACTCATTTATCTTATCTCTTAAATTTGCGGCTTTTTCAAATTCCTGGGATTTTACTGCATCTTCCTTTGATCTTATCACTCCTTCAATTTCTTTATCAATTGATTTTATTTCTTCAGGAATAGTTGTTGCATATAAACGCGCTCGAGCACCGGCTTCGTCAATAACATCAATTGCTTTATCAGGCAAAAATCTATCCGCTATATACCTGTTTGAAAGCTTAGCTGCAGCTTCAATTGCATCATCTGATATTTTTACTTTATGATGGGTCTCATACTTATCCCGTAAACCTTTTATTATTTCTATTGTTTCATCAACTGTGGGCGCCTTTACAAAAATTGGTTGAAACCTGCGTTCTAACGCACCATCTTTTTCAATATATTTTCTGTATTCATTAAAAGTTGTAGCACCTATACACTGAAATTCTCCTCGCGATAAAGCAGGTTTTAACATATTTGAGGCATCTATAGCCCCTTCTGCAGCCCCTGCGCCAACCAGAGTATGCAATTCATCTATAAAAAGAATAACTGTATTTGATGCATGTCTAACTTCGTTTATTATTGCCTTTAATCTTTCTTCAAATTCGCCACGATATTTAGTTCCAGCAACAACCGCCGCAAGGTCCAGAGCCACAACCCTTTTATTAAATAAAAGTTCTGGCACCTCTGATTTTACAATTTTTTGGGCAAGACCTTCTACAATTGCTGTTTTTCCCACACCGGGTTCACCAATTAAAACTGGATTATTTTTTGTTCTTCTGCTCAATATCTGAATTACCCTTTCTATCTCATCTTCCCTTCCTATCACAGGGTCTAACTTATTTTCTTTTGCAAGAAGTGTTAAATCTCTTCCAAAATTATCAAGCGTTGGCGTATTTGTTTTATGTGAATGCGAAAATACAGAAAATTTAGGAGGTGCACTGGACCCTAATATATTTATTGTTTCTTCTTTTGCTTTTCCATATGTAACACCTGCATCTGTAAGAACCAGATATGCTATACCATCTGTTTCTCTTAATAGTCCTAAAAGAAGATGTTCTGTTCCTATATGGTTATGCCCTAAAAGTTGGGATTCTTCTGCTGCAAATTCAAATACTTTTCTTGTCTGCGGCATAAATGGTATTTCTCCCACTACCATTGTATTTGTTTTATTACCTAAAGCCCGTTCTTCTATATCAAGTTTTAACTCTTCTGTATTAACACCTAACCTCTCTAAAACTGCAATAGCAACACCTGACCCGTCTTTGATAAGTCCGAGTAAAATATGTTCCGTCCCTAAAAAATCATGTCCTAACCTTAAGGCTTCTTCTTTTGCAAAAGCAATTACCTTTCTTGCTCTATCTGAAAACTTATCAAACATTCAATTACTCCTTAAAATAACTTTAAGAGTTATATTTTATCTTAACTCCTAATTTTTTAGTAAACTTTTTAAATTCACGGATAATAATTTTAGTCTTTTTGCCTGGAACACCACCATTTATTTTCCGTGTATCTATCTCAACAACAGGAATAACTTCTGCAGCTGTTCCTGTCAAAAAACATTCATCTGCTGTATATAAATCGTATCTCGTAAGTGTTTGCTCAATCACATTCATTTTTATTTTTTTTCCAATATCAATAACAGTTGCGCGTGTTATACCATTTAATACGCCACAAAAAAGTGAAGGTGTAATCAAATTATTTCCTTTAATTATAAAAATATTATCTCCCGTTGCTTCTGCAACATAGCCCTGTTGATTTATCATAATCGCTTCCAGACTACCAGCGTTGTTTGCTTCTATTTTTGCAAGAATATTATTAAGGTAATTTAATGATTTGACACGCGGGTCTAATGCTTCGCTCACATTTCTGCGTATTGCAACTGTAATAATTTTAAGTCCATTTTTATAAAATTCATTCGGATAAAGAATAATTTTATCTGCTATAATGAAATAAGTGACTTTTTTACATTTTTTAGGGTCAAGCCCTAAATCCCCTTCTCCGCGCGTTACAACTAATCTAATATATCCATCACTTAATTTATTTGCTGATACAGTTTTTACAACTTCATCTATCATCTCTTTTTTAGAAATGGGTATTTCTAAATTTATAAATTTTGCAGAATCATATAATCTATCTATATGTTCTACTAATTTAAAAATATTCCCAGAATAAATTCTTATTCCTTCAAAAACACCATCACCGTATAAAAGTCCATGGTCAAAAACAGAAATTTTTGCTTCTTCTTTTGGAACCAGATTTCCATTTAAATTTATTAACATTTAGATTCCTCCTCTTTTCACTATATTCTTTATTGCTCCGTCTTCTATGTGAATTATTTTATTCCCATAAGAAGCCAGTTGCTCATTATGTGTTACAATAACAAATGTCTGTTTTAAATTTTTATTAAGATCTAAAATTATTTTGTTTATAAGTTCTGAATTCTGTTTATCTAAATTTCCTGTCGGTTCATCTGCAAATATAATATCAGGATCATTGATAAGCGCCCTCGCTATTGCTACTCTTTGCTGTTCACCACCAGATAATTCAGATGGTCTATGTAATAATCTACCACCTAATCCCATACTTATCAATATTTTTTTTGCTTTTTCAGATGCAACTTTTTTATTTTCCCCCGTTATTAAAGATGGCAAAATAACATTTTCTAATGCGGTTAATTCCGGTAAAAGATGATGAAATTGAAAGATAAATCCCATTTTTTTATTTCTTAACTCTGCTAATTTTTCATCATTTAATTTATATATATTTATATCATTTAAAAGTATTTCACCTGATGTTGGTCTGCTCAAACCACCCATAACAGAAAGCAAAGTGCTTTTACCTGCCCCAGATGGTCCTACAATCATTACAATTTCGCCTTCTCCTATTTCTAAATTTATATCTTTTAGAACACTCAATGTGTTTTTTCCATTTATGAATGCCTTTTTAATCTGTCTTGTAATAAGTAAATTATTCATATCTTATTGCCTCAACAGGGTCCATTTTTGAAGCGTGATATGCAGGATATAGCGTTGCAAAAAATGAAAGTAAAATAGCCGCAACAGGTATTATAATCAAATCTCTTAACTCCATTGCAACTGCCAATTTATCAATATAATAGACACTTCCACCACCTGGCATTGAAATTGGATATAATTTAAGATAAATACACATCGCAACTCCTAAAATCAATCCAATAATAGCGCCAATTGTCCCGGTCGCAACTCCCTGTATTATAAAAATATTCATTATATCTTTATTACTCGCACCTATTGATTTTAGTATTCCTATTTCTTTTGTTTTTCTCATAACTATCATTATTAATGTTCCTGCAATATTAAAAGCAGCCACAAGAATTATTAAAGTGAGAATAATGAACATGGTCAATTTTTCTATTTTTAATGCCGCAAATAAATTTTTATTCATTGCCATCCAATCCCTTGCCCATAAATCCTTAAATTTCCTGTGAATCTCTGTTGCTATATATTTTGCATTTTCCAGTTTATCTGCTTTTATTGCTATGCCTGTTATTACATCAGGTTTACCGAATATCTGTTGGGCATTTTTCAATGACACATAGGCAAAAGTAGAATCATAATCATACATCCCTGCTTCAAAAATACCAACAATTTTCATTTTATATATCTTTGGCATAAGTCCAGCGGGCGTTTGTTTAAAAACAGGTGAAATAAGTAAAATATCATCTCCTAAATCCACGTTAAGTTTTGCCACAAGTTCTTTACCAAGTAAAATTCCTATTTTGTCATCAGGCAATTCTTTTGTTAAAAAATCTATATCGCCTTTGATTATATTTTTATTCAAATTATTTACCTTTGATATGCTTTCGGGAATTATTCCCCAGAGCAAAATCCCTTCTACTTTATCCTGAGTTTTTAACATGACCTGTCCCATAAAATAAGGAGCAACACCTTTTATATATTCTATTTTATTTATCTCTTTTAATTTTTTTTCATAATCAGAAAGACCATCTTTAAAATAGGAAGAGGCTATAACATGTGCATTTGCTCCTATTATTTTATCCCTGATATCCTGATGAAAACCATTCATGACAGATATAACAACTATTAAAGCCATAACACCAATTGATATTCCTGCTATGGAAATAAAATTTATAAGAGAAATAAAACCCTGTTTTTTTGATTTAAGATAACGTAAGCCAATAAAGTAATTAAAACTTTTAGGCATCTATTTATCTCCTTCTGGCTTTAAAAGGGGAAATAAAATAACATCCCTTATAGAAGGGGCATTAACAAAAAACATTACCAATCTATCAATCCCTATCCCTAAACCACCAGCAGGTGGCATCCCGACTTTTAAGGCATCAATAAAATCTTTATCTACAACCCTTGCAACTTCGCCTTCTGTATCCATTTCTATCTGTTCTCTGAATCTCTTTTCCTGTTCTTTTGGATCATTCAATTCAGAAAAACCATTTCCTATTTCCCTTCCAAAAATATATGGTTCAAACCTTTCAGTAAATTTTGAATTTTCTCTGCTTTTTTTTGCAAGCGGAGACACTTCAACAGGAAAATCAGTTATAAATACCGGTTGAATCAGTTTTTCTTCTACAAACTCTTCAAAAATTAAAGCAATTAATTCACCTTTGGTTATTCCATCTCGTATTTCAACTTCTTTTTGTTTTAATCTGTCTATGAGTTCTTTTTCTGATTCTTTTTCAGTATCAATACCAGCGTATTCTTTTATAGCATCTGTCATTTTTTTCTTTTTCCATGGTGGCGATAGATCAATTTTTTCTCCCTGATACTCAATAACCCTTGTTCCCAAAACTTTATCTGCTATATTTACTATTAAATCTTCGGCTATCTGCATTACCACTTTATAATCCGCATATGCAACATATAATTCAAGCATTGTAAATTCAGGATTATGTTTTATGGAAATACCTTCATTTCTGAAATTTCTATTTATTTCATAAACTTTTTCAAAGCCACCAACTAAAAGACGCTTTAAATAAAGTTCTGGCGCTATCCTTAAATAAAGATCCATATCAAGTGCATTGTGATGTGTAAGAAAAGGTTTCGCTTTAGCCCCGCCTGGTATTACATGCATCATTGGAGTTTCAACCTCTAAAAATCCTTTTGAATCTAAAAAACTTCTTATTTCTCTTATTATCTTTGTCCTTATCTCAAAACTTTTTTTCACGTCATCATTTGCAATTAAATCAAGGTATCTTTTCCTGTATCTTATTTCTTTATCTTTAAGTCCGTGCCATTTTTCAGGCAAAGGTAAAAGTGATTTGGTAAGAATTTCAAATTTATCCACTTTAACTGTTATCTCTCCAGTCCTTGTCTTAAAAATTTTACCTTCCACACCTACGATATCTCCAATATCTAATTTTTTAAAAATTTCAAATTGTTCTTCTTTTATATCATCTTTACGGACATATATCTGAATTTTTTTCTCACTGTCTTTTATATGGCCAAAAATCGTTTTACCATGCAATCTTATACTTATTAATCTACCTGCTAACCTTTCAGTATTTTCGCTTTCAACGCCTTCTTTTAATTCTCTATTTTTTTCAAGGACATCTTTTATTGTTCCCGTCCGTAAAAATTCATATTTATATGGCAAAACCCCTCTTTGGAATAAAAACTCTAAATTTTCTTCCCTGCTTTTTAAAATTTCAGATTCACTTTTTTCATTCATTTCTTCCATATTTTTCACCTTTTACTTTAAATTTTTGTTATTACTTTTTCTTTTATTCTTTCATAATATTCATAAGGAAGTTTTATCCTGCCAATCAAAGAATACTCTCTTATCTCTCCGTGAAAATCCGAACCACCACTTACTAATAAATTATATTTATTAGCATAATCAAAATAACGTAAAGAATCTTCATTTGTATGGTCTGGATGAAAAACTTCTATACCATCTAAACCTTGTTTCTTCCAGATTTCAATCATATCGTCTTTATTAAAAATTCCAGGATGGGCAAGGATAGAAATCCCATTTGCATGTTTTATTAGTTCTATCGCTTCACTTACTGATAATTTTGCCTTTTCTATATATGCTGGCTTTCCTTCTGATAAAAATTTTTCAAAAGCTTCTTTTATATTTTTAATATATCCTTTTTTTAAAAGTAACCTTGCGATATGCAACCTGCCTATGTTGTTCAAATTATCAGTCATTTCATACAATTCTTCAAACTCTATTAAAATTTTGTTTTCTTTTAATTTATCTACTATATTCATAGCGCGTTCAACTCTTTTTTTCTGAAAATGAGAAAGTTTTTTTAAAAATTCTTTATCTTGCCAATTTATATAAAGTCCTACTATGTGGATTTCTTTTTCTTCAAACATCGCAGAAAGTTCAACAGCAGGAACATATTCTATGTTATAAATCTTTGAAAAATGGATTGCTTCTTCTACCGCTGCAACTGTATCGTGGTCAGTAATGGCAATTGCTGATAACTCTGCTTCTTTTGCTTTTTTAAAAATCTCTTCAACAGTATATAATCCATCTGATTTATTAGTATGTATATGTAAATCTGCATATTTTTGTTCCATCT
The DNA here is from genome assembly GCA_020722985.1 of Candidatus Methylomirabilis sp. Lineage (GTDB taxonomy): Bacteria > Oederibacteriota > PGYV01 > PGYV01 > DYJU01 > DYJU01. The sequence goes on along the minus strand of DYJU01000018.1, from coordinate 1,961 downwards.
TATCTCCGAATGTTATTAAATTGGTCCATTTTTTATTTTTGGAGCGGGCGATGGGAATCGAACCCACGTACCAAGCTTGGGAAGCTCGTATTCTACCATTGAATTACGCCCGCATCTCTTTAAAATTTCGTATAATTATAAAGTTTTTTTTATTTGTTGTAAAGACGAAAATTTTTATTAATGGAAATAAGTGTAGACATGGTTAGTAATAGTTTAGCCACTGGTAGAACAAAATTGATCAATAAATTTTTTCTGTTGTCATTTTAAAGTCAGGCGAACGATGCCCTTTGTCTTCTATTCTACCGTTCATTGAGCCTGACAAATCAATCTTGCTTTTACTACCGATCGCCTTTTAATGTTGTCTTCTTTCGTTTTTCAACTGCGAGATTGCTTCGTTCGGTTCGTCGTCCACCCTTTATTTTTCTTTTTTCCCCTCTCCACTTGGGGAGAGGGCAAGGGTGAGGGGGTATTGCATTCGTTAAGTGTCTTTTCCATCACACCCTCTTTATTATTTCCTGCTGTATACCAACCGCAACAACAAAACCCCCTCATCCTATCCTTCTCCCCTCTGGGGAGAAGGAACTTCTTTTTGTAATAGTATCACCGATTGCCTTCTCGCCTTGTCTTCTTGCCGCTTTTAAACTGCAAGATTGCTTCGTTCGGCTCATACGCCTTTATTTTCCCTTCTTAACTTTTCCTTCGGCTTCCTAAGAATGACACCGCCAGGTGTTTACTTACTGGCAACTACACTTTTACAAGTGAACTCCTTGTGGCTGAACTATTACCTAAAACTTTGAGGGGGGCAAGTCGTCAAGTTTGACAATTTAAGTTTATAAAACAATATTAATCGTTCATATTCCTCGTAAAAACAAACTTTTTTATTTTTAATCCTAAAACATTGAACTTTGAATTTATTTCAATCGGCAATCGGTATCTTACACCTGCCAATACTTTTAAAATAGTATTATCATCTTTTCAACTTTACTCTTTGCCATTTTACCTTTTGCGTCTTCTACTATAATTATATAATAATATGTCCCACGCGCTAAATTCTTTATAAATTTTGATTCTAATATTTCTTCATTTAATCCCAATTGTAATTTAGTTTCAACTACCTTTTCCATTATAAGACGCATTGCTGCTGTATATATCCTGATTGTAAATTTATCTGCTGATTTAGTTATTGCAAACTTAATTTTTATATCAGATTTTTTACTTATTACAGGATTAGGATATACTATAACAGGCGTTTCCTGTATTATCTCTAATTTATCAGATTCTGTTGGTGTCACAGTTGCACTTGCAGTTGATGTTTGAGTTGGAGTCCATGTTGCAGGTTGTGTCCCTGTAACAGTGTTTGTAAATGTAGGTGTATTTGACGCAGTAAAAGTTTCCGTCTCTGTCGCCGTCCCTGCACTGTATATCTCTATCTCATCTATATACCAGTTGTTCCCTGTGTTGTTTGCTGTCCCTCCTGTTGTATCTGATATCGCAAATTGTATTGTCCTTATATGCTGCAATACATCTGTTATCGTTAATGTCGCTCCCTGACCCCATCCCGGCGATACAAAACTACTCCACGGCAAATCTATATACCCCCAATTACTCGCCGGTGTATAACTATATCTCCAGTATGAAAAATCTTCTATATTTGTTGACACTAATTGTATTAGAAAATCTACTGCTGTCCCGCTTCCTTTGTTTCCTTTCATATATAACCTTATCCCTTGTGTGCTACTTAAATCCATCTCTGTCCCACTCGCATTTAAATCTGATGACACCGCTATTGATGGCCAGCCACTCCCTATTACATCTCCACTTATCACCCCTGCATAAGTCCCTGCTCCTGCATCTGTTGTCACTGCCCTTGTTATATTACTCCCTGTTGCTGCCCATTGCGTCCATAAGCCTCCCCAGTTGTTTATATCAAAATCTCCTCCTTCAAAATCATCTAAGATTGG
>DYJU01000017.1 GCA_020722985.1 Candidatus Methylomirabilis sp. | reverse complement strand
GACATCGCCAGGTGTTTTTTTTAATATACGAACTTTTTAATTACTCCTTGTGGCTGAACTATTAAAATTATTTTATAACAAGTATTTTTTATTAAAAATTGCAGGCTATTAAAAAGCAGTATATAACCACCATAATTAAATTAATTTAAACAAAATATTTTTACTGGCAATTAAAATGAAAAGGAATTTGATAAATAATATAGTAAAAAGTTTATTTTTTTTATAAGTGGGTCCCCTCGGGCTAAAGCCCGAGGCTCCCATAAAACTTAATCAACTTTGTTGATTGACCAGAGAGTATCCTCTCTGGACTCTCTTGGCAAAGTAGATAAAGATTTTTATTATAGTTGTGTTCATTCATCACCAAACAGGAGTTTGGTGTTTTCTGAACACGTTCCAATAAGTATCTATTAAAATTTTTTTATGATCAAATATAACTTTTATTTAAACAATTCGCTTATTGTTTTTTCCATATGTATTCTTTTAATTGCCTCTCCAAATAATTTGCTTACTGAAAGGACTGTTAATTTTTTTAATTTATTTCCCCTATCCTGCTGGGGAATTGTATCTGTTACAACAATTTCTTTTATTGGTGCCTCGCTTATTTTTGAAATTGCCTCTCCTGAAAAAAGTCCGTGTGTCATACATGCATATATATCTCCCGCCCCTTTACTTTTTAAAAATTTAGCTGCCTGAACTAAAGTCCCGCCGGTTGCAAGCATATCATCAGGGATAAGTACGTCTTTTCCTTTTACATCGCCTATAAGATGCATTGCCTCTACTGATTCAGGCCCGCTTCTTTTTTTATCAACAATTGCAAGTGGTATATTTAACTTTTCGGCAAAATACCAGGCAAGTTTTATACCACCAATATCAGCTGTTGCTATTATTAAATTTTTTAATTTTTTCTTTTTAAAATAATTAATAAAAACAGGCGCAGCTAAAAGATGGTCAACCGGAATATCAAAAAATCCCTGTATCTGCCCTGCATGTAAATCCATAGTAAGCACTCTATCTGCGCCAGCAGTTGTAAGTAAATTTGCAACAAGTTTTGCAGTTATAGGAACTCTGGGCTGATCTTTCCTGTCCTGCCTCGCATAACCATAAAAAGGTAAAACTGCTGTTATTCTTTTTGCAGATGCTCTTTTAATTGCATCTATCATAACAAGCAATTCAACCAAATTATCATTTACCGGTGGACAGGTTGACTGAATTATAAAAACATCTGCCCCTCTTACATTATCATAAATTCTCACTCTTATTTCTCCTTCTGGAAATTTTGAAACAAGGGCATCCCCTACATTTACCCCAACTGTTTTTGCTATCTGTTTTGCAAGTGTAATATTGGAATTACCTGAAAAAATTAATAACCTATCTTTCATTTTTGTTTTCTCCTTTTCATTTTTTTTGCCCAGTTTAATTTATTTTCCTGCCTTGCCCTTGCAATTGCTAAAGCAAATGGCGGAACATCTTCGGTAATTACTGAACCTGCTGCAATTACAGCATTATTGCCTATCTCAACTGGTGCTATAAATTTAACTCCACTTCCAATAAAAACATTATTTCCAATTATTGTTTTATGTTTTTGAGTCCCATCATAGTTACATGTTATTGTTCCAGCACCAATATTTACATTATCACCTATCACGGCATCGCCTAAATATGTCATATGTGCAACTTTTGTATTATTGCCAATTTTTGAATTTTTTATTTCAACAAAATTTCCTATCCTGCAATTTCTTCCTATTTTAGTCCCTGCCCTTAAATGTGAATAAGGTCCAACTCTTGTTTTATCCTGAATCTTTGCTTCTCTTATAATTGATTTAATAATCTCCACATCATTTCCAACTATCGTATTTTCTATGATACTGCCTGGCCCTATTAAACATCTCTGTCCTATCTTTGTATTACGTCTTAAATTTGTATAATATCTTATCACGGTTTCTCTTCCGACTTTTACTGTATCATCTATAAATATTGTATTAAAATCCCTGATCGTTACACCACGCCTGGATAATTTTATTATCATATCCCTGTTTTTAATTTCCGCAACTTCCATGAGTTGTAATCTGTTGTTTACACCTGTTAATTCTTTAAAGGGAGTCAATTTTGCCCCAATTTTTTTCCCATCATTTGCCATTATTTCAACAATATCTGTAAAGTAATACTCTTTCTTTTTTGGATTTAATTTAATCTTATTTATATATTTTCTTAATGATTTTTTGGTAAAAATATAAATACCACCATTTATCAATTTTATCTGTTTTTCTTTTTTATTAGCATCTTTTTCTTCTACTATTTTTATAATATTCCCTTTAAAATCCTGAATAATCCTGCCATAACCTTCTGGATTCGGAATCTCGGAAACAGCAATTGTTCCATCATTTTTTTGCTTAAAAAATTCATTAATTAAATTTCTTATGGTTTTTCTGCTTACAGGGACATCACCGTTTAAAATTAATATATTATCTTTTAATCTTGCTTTTGAATTTAAAACAACTTTCACAGCGTGAGCAGTTCCCATCTGTTGTTTCTGCAAAACAAATCTGGGTTTGATAATATTTTTATATTTTTCCCGAACAAATTTATTAAGTTCAGAATAATTATTTCCCGCAACTATTACTATATCATTTATACCATTTCCCAAGCACGATTCTATAACATGTTCTAATATCGCCCTGCCACTTACCCGCCTTAATACTTTTGTTATAGAATATTTCATTCTTGTGCTTTTACCCGCAGCTAAAATTATGGCTGTAATTTTTTTCATCTTTTCCATACCCTGTTTCTATTTTTTAGTATATTCCTTGCAACTTTTTACATTTGGTCGTTTTGGGTTTATACATGTAGAATGATGATTATATCTACATGTATCACATAAAAAGCCATTATCAAGTTTGATCATTAATTTAAAAAAAGCATTCCTTATTTTTACCATTAAATTTTTTAACATATTTATTATATCAAAATTTAAAAAATTTTAAATAAAACAAATTTTGTAACTTCATAAGTACCCCATGAAACCATAGCAGCAATAGGTATTGTTAAAATCCATGCCCATATAATTTTTCCTGCAACTCCCCATTTTACTGCACTAAATCTCCGTGTTGAGCCCACCCCCATTATAGCCCCTGTTATAGTATGTGTTGTGCTAACAGGAATACCTAAAAAGGTTGAGAAAAACAAACTTGTAGCTGCTGATGTTTCTGCACAAAATCCATCAACTGGTCTTAATTTTGTAACTCTCTGTCCCATTGTCTTTACAATACGCCATCCACCAAAAAGAGTGCCTAAAGCAATTGCTGTATGACATGAAAGAACAATCCATAAACTAACTTCTGTCTGTTTATCTACGAATATCAATGCCATTATAATACCCATTGTCTTTTGTGCATCATTACCCCCGTGTCCCAAACTATATAATGCTGCAGAAATTAATTGCCCTTTTCTAAATAAAGAATCAACTTTATAAGGAGCAACCCTTGCAAAAATATTATATATAAAAATCGCATTTATTACACCCAGAATAAAACCAATAATTGGTGATAAAACTATAAATACAGCAGTTTTTATTATTCCTTCCCAAACAAGAGCATCAAAACCAACTTTTGCAATAGCAGAACCTATCAATCCACCAATAAGAGCATGCGAAGAACTCACAGGAAGTCCAAAATACCATGTAAAAATGTTCCAGAAAGAGGCGCCTATTAGTGTTGCAAAAATTATTAAATGAATTTCATCTTTCACCAAACTTACATTTATTATCCCTTTTCCTATTGTTTTTGCAACATGGGTGCCTAAAAATAAAAAAGCAATAAAATTAAAAAAAGCAGCCCAGAAAACTGCAAATTTAGGATGTAAAACTCTTGTTGATACCACTGTCGCAATTGAATTTGCAGCATCATGAAAACCATTTAAAAAATCAAAAGTTAAAGCAAGAAAAACTAAAAATATAGTTATGAAAAATAATGTATCCATTTTAAAAATTTTTTACAAGTATTGATTCTATGACATGGGCAGTTGCTTTACATATATCAAGAACCGTTTCCGCATCCTGATAAATTTCTTTCCATTTAATAACTTCTATCGGGTCTTTTTCTCTTTCAAATAATTCTTCAAGCGCCGCATCCCTTAATTTATCCGCCTCGCTTTCAAGACGATTCATATCAAGACATGATTTTAAAATTATATCAAAATTTTTCATACTTCTTAGTTTTTTTATTCCACATTCAAGGGCTGATACAGATTGTTCTATGAGTTCGCCAAATTTTAATAGATAAGTATTTGTTTTTTTAATTTTATATATTTTTAATCTGCTCACTATTGTATTCAACATATCATTTACATCATCCAATTTTTTTGCAAGAGAATGGATATCCTCTCTATCAAAAGGCGTTATGAATGTTTTATTTAAATGGTCAATAACTCCATATGCAATTTTATCCCCTTCATGTTCTATATATCTCATCTTTTCACGTTCTTCTATATTAACCTCACCTTTTTTTATAATTTCATTAAAAATTTTTGATGCCTGCATAACGCACTCTACTTCTTTATCAAAAAAATCAAAAAAATTAAAATCCCGTGGTAAAAATTTTCTAAACATATTTTTTTACTCCTTTTTTAAAATAAAAACGATAAAAATATAGCATAATAAACTTTATTCGTCAATAAAACTAATTTTTTATCTGTAATACTAAGTTCTGATATTATAAAAAAATTTTTAAATCATAAATTATTGCATTACCTTTATCTGATCGCTGCTTTCAAGGATAATCTCCAGCCTTTCGTTATAAACTTTTATTCTTCCTTCCGCTCTTACTTTTTTACCTAAATAATATTTTTCAGGGTTTAATGGAAATTTCTTAAAAGCAGAAGAAAAAATAATAAGAGAAAGATAATTTTTATAATCCTTATGAAAATTTAAATAACAAACTTTTCCATTATTATAAGAAGAAACGATTAATCCTTCTGTAATTACATATTTACCAACATATTTGTTAGCATCTTTCCAATCTATTTTAATATTTTCTTTTTCTTTGAATGTATAAGATTTTATATCACTTTTAAAATCATTTTTATAAATTGTTTTTATGTTGATAAGTGGTTTTATTATCCATAAATTTGTAAAAAACAAAATTAATATCAGCGCAACCGTGATTGTAATTATTTTTAATAAAAATTCTTTTAACTTTCCATTCATTTTTTATGCTCCTTTACGGCATCAATAACCATACACCTTTTTTCTGTTTCCTGGCAATTTCCTCAAGCATTAAAAATTCATTTGTTTTTTTATTTTTACTTTTTAAATATACATAAGCATACCCTTTTTTTATCATTTCGGCATTTATCAGTTCTCCATCCAGATATACAAAAGCTAATATTCTATTATATATATCAAACTTATTATTTCTATCATATTCAAACAAACAAATTTTATTCAATATCCTGCTTTTTAAATATTCTTTTGCTTCTTTTCCAAATTTTTGTTCAGGCAGAGAAGGATGATTAGTTTCAGGAGCATCAATGCCAAGCAAACGTATTAAAGAACCATCTTCTATTTTCACTGTATCTCCATCTATAACTTCAATAACTTTTGATTTAAATTTATTATATGTATTACCTGTGATAATTTTACCTGTAATAAAAATAACTGCAAGTGTTATTATTGTAGTTATTAAAATCGTATAATAAAATTTCATAACCCTTGGTAAAGCCGATATGCCAGAATTTCTGGCAAACCAGCATCAATAATTTTTTTCATTGCATTTTTCACATCATACTCTACCCTTTTAATATAAAAAACATTAGTTTCGTCATCATATATGCAAAAACATGCTCTACTATCCTTATCTCTCGGTTGTCCTATACTGCCAACATTTATTATATATCTTAGATCTTTTTCTAAAGAAAAAACAGGCGATGAAATATGACCAAAAATTCTTTTTTTTTCATCAAAATAAAAAGTATCAGGCACATGTGTATGTCCTATTATTAAAACTTTTGTGTTAAAAAAATTAAAATTTTTAAGATAATCTTCATCTGTCAATACATAATGAAATTGTTCTGGTTCATAAGCAGATCCATGATAAACAGAAAAGATATTTTCAACTATATTTAATTTTATTTTAATTACATAATCAAGCGATGAATGTTTCATATTTTCTCCATGCCATTTTATAGCATAATATGCTACATCGTTAAAAATATTAGCAAATTCGTGTTTTTTCAATGCATATTCATGATTTCCCATAACACATTGAGCATTTATTTCTTTTATTTTTCTTACACAATTATCTGGTTCTGCACCATAACCAATTATATCTCCAGCACATATAAATTTTTCAATCTTTTCTCTTTCATATATTTTAATTACTTCTAACAAAGCATCATAATTAGAATGCAAATCAGAAAAAATTCCGTATTTCATTTTATCCTCTTGGATGAAATTTTTTATGAATATTTTTTAGATGGCTTCTATCTACGTGCGTGTAAATCTGCGTTGTTGAAATATCAGAATGTCCGAGCATCTCCTGAACACTTCTTAAATCAGCTCCTCCTTTTAAAAGGTGGGTTGCAAAAGAATGTCTAAAAATATGCGGATATACATTTTTAGTAATTCCTGCTTTTTTCGCATAATTTTTAATTATTTTCCATATACCCGCTCTTGTAAATTTTTTTCCTAAACGTGTAATAAATAGATAATTTGAAAATTCAGGTGATATTTCAGCCCTATGTTTTAAATAATTTTTCAATGCTTCAATAACATAATCCCCTATCGGTATTAACCTTTCCTTTGCACCTTTACCAAAACACCTGACAATTTTTTCATCTAAATTTACATCTGTTAATTCCATATTTGTAAGTTCGGAAACTCTTATTCCAGACGAATATAATAGTTCTAAAATTGCTTTATCTCTTATTCCTTCTTTTGTTGATAAATCTATCTGATTTAATAAATTTTCTATATCACCAAGAGTGAGTATCTCTGGAATTTTTTTTCTGACTTTAAATGATTCTATATTTTCAAAAGGACTTTTATTGATTATTTTTTCTTTTAATAAAAATTTATAATAATTTTTTATACTCACAAGGACCCTTGCGATAGAAAGATTTGAATAATTTTTATTTTTTAATTCAAATATAAAATCCGTAATTATATCTTCATCAACTTTATCTATTTTTAAATTAATTAAAAATTTTTCAAATAATTTAAGGTCATTCCTGTATGCTATTGCTGTATTTTCTGAGAGCCCCTTTTCAAATTTAATAAACTTAATAAAATCATCTATTTTATCTTTATAAAATTTTTCAGCCAATTTTTTCCCTTAATTTTTTTATTCTTTTTTTTAATAAAATTTTTATTTTAGATTTATTGTCTAAAATTTTGTTTGAAAGTTTAATTATGGCAATTGATTTTATTTTATTTACAGCAAAAAATGATTTTATTTCACTTTCTGCTGCTAAAAAATTTTTTTTATACTTTAAATCAGCAGTTAAAATGATTATACCTTTTTTATCTTTTTTTATTTTATCTTTATTTTTATACCACTGAACCTGATTTCTATCTATAAATGCTTTCAATTTAGCCGGAACCCCTGTAAAATAAATTGGCGATGTTAAAATTACAAATTTAGAATTTTCTATTTTATTAATAATCTCTCCCGCATCATCATTAAAAATACATTTAAAAAAAGTTTTACACCTATTGCATCCATTACAATTATTTATTTTATATTCATTTATATTAATAATTTCATAATCAGAAAATAATTTTTTTACTATAAATTTACCCGCATAAGTTGAATTACTTTTTTTCCTCGGACTTGATGTGATTAAAATTACATCATTCCTTTGGTTTTCCATAGTTTCCTAAAAAATCTTCAAAATAAGATCTTATTACTTCTCCGACTGCCCAGGCGTGTGATATTCTCCCCCTCGCATTATACGGGAAAGAGCCATCAAAAATTTCAGAAATGGTTCCAAGACCCGCTGTTTTCAAATGTTCAAAAATTGGTTCAAAAACTGTTTGTATAAATTGTAAACTATCCTGTTTTCTTCCAAAAGTTCTTAAATATGCATTTACAAAATATCCTATGGCCCATGGCCAGACACTTCCCTGATGCATTGCACCCAACCTTAAATTTTCATCACCTTCACATTTTGGTTTAAAATTTTTATTCGTATTACTTAATGTCCTCAGCCCAAAAGAAGTATATAATTCTTTGATAACTGCATTCATTATCTTTTCTTTTTTTTCTTTATCATCAACAAGTTCAAAAGGCAAACTCAATGCAAATATCTGATTTAATCTTATATCTTTATCTCTGTAATCGCCGTCAAAAAAATCAAAAAGACACCCTGCCTCATCATCCCAAAATTTTTCATTAAAACTCTTATATATATTATCTGCCAATTCTTTATATGCCTTTGCCCATTCTTTATTTTTATTTTTTTCAGATATAAACTGCATTATTCTTATAGCATTGTACCATAAGGCATTTATTTCAACTGTTTTTCCAATTCTCGGAGTAACTATCATTCCATTTGATAATTTACTATCCATCCAAGTTAGTGGATTTTCAGAAAAACCAGCATAAATAAGGAAATCATTTTTATCCATATAAATATTATAATTTGTTGAGTTTATATACTTATGAATAATAAATGACAATCTTTTCAAAACTTCAGAATTTTCTTTTACAATTTCAAAATCATCAGTATATAAAAGATATTTATACAGTGCATAAAAATACCATAATGCCGAATCTGCGGAAAAATATTTTATTTCATTTTTATTAAAAGTCATATTAAGAGGAAGCAAGCCATCTTTTTCAAACTTTATTGTTTCTTCTAATAATTTTTTTGCTTCTTTAAATTTTCCAGGTATTAAAAAAATACCCGGCAAAGAAGCATACATATCCCTGAACCAAATATAATTAGGCCATAAAAATCCCGAAATTATATACGGCACTTTGTTTTCATCTTCCATTATAAAAAAATCCGCCGCAGAAATAAGATGCCTTAAAAAAGAACTATACTCATCACCACTAACACATGCCCCTGTTTTTATATAAATATCTATTAGTTCTTTTTGTTGTTTTCTAAATCTTTCAAATATAATATTCTTATCAACAACTTCGTTTTCTTCTGTGGAATAAAAAATTGATTTGGAAACATTTGGTTCTAATTCAAATTCTATTATTCCTATATTATATAAATCTTCTACACAATCGTAGCCCGACCGATCTTCTCTTACATAATAGAAATCCCTGTACCAGACCCCTTCTAATTTTACTTTTCCCTTATCAGGATTATAAATATAAGCAGATGGCATATTTTTATATGGAGCAATCTTAATTTTTTCTTCTGATATTTTTGTAATCTCAGGGTAAAATGCAGGAATTTCATTAATTAGAATATTTGCCTCTTTAAAAGCTATAAATGGTTTTATAAAAATTTTAGCAAAACTATCAGGTGTTAATAAAGTATATGTTACGACTGTAGTATTTGAATCTTTCAACAAAAAAATCTCTTTTTTTATCCTAACATTTTCTATTAAAAAAATAAAAGTAACAACATCATCTTTTAAAGAAAAATTTTCCAAAAAATAATAACCAGAAGGATAAACTATTTTTTGATATTGATGAGTTGATATATGATAGACATGTGTTGCTATTTCTACTTCTTCATCACAACTGGGAAAAATTACCAATCTATTATCAAACTGTGGTAACTTTGCAACTAAAATACCATGGTATTTCCTTGTATTAGTCATCAGGATTGTTGAAGAAGCATAGCTTCCTTTTTTATTTGTAAGTAACCATTCCTTTTCTATTGCGACTTTAAAATCATTACAGATATGTCTCCCGAAACTTATCATCTTTTCTCCTTAAATATTAAAATCAAATTTCATTCCCATTCTATTGTACTGGGTGGTTTATTTGAAATATCATAAACAACTCTGTTTACACCTTTTACTTCATTAATAATTCTGGAACTTATTATATTTAACAAATCACAAGGTAATTTTACCCAATCTGCTGTCATACCATCTTTTGAATGAACTGCTCTTATAGCAATTACATTTTCATAAGTCCTTTTATCACCCATCACGCCAACTGTTTTTATAGGTAACAAAACTCCAAATGACTGCCATATTTTATCATAATAACCTGCTTTTTTTATTTCGTCAATTATTATATGGTCTGCTTTTCTTAAAATATTTACTTTTTCTTTTGTAATTTCTCCAATAATTCTAACCGCCAGACCAGGCCCTGGAAATGGTTGACGCCATAAAACTTCATATGGAATATTAATTTTCTCACCTATTTTTCTTACTTCATCTTTAAATAAAGATTTTAATGGTTCTATTAGTTTTAATTTCATTTTTTTCGGTAAACCGCCAACATTATGATGTGATTTAATGGTAGTAGATGGTCCTTTTACAGAAACACTTTCTATTAAATCCGGGTAAAGTGTTCCCTGAGCCAGAAACTTAAATCTACCAATTTTTTTTGAATAATTTTCAAAAACTTTTATAAATAAATTTCCTATAATTTTTCTCTTTTTTTCCGGATCTGTAACACCTTTTAATTTTTTTAAAAATAAATTTTCCGCATTTATATAACGAACATTTATTCCTACTTTTTTAAACATTTTTAAAACTTTTTTATCTTCATCCAAACGTAAAAGCCCATTATTTACAAAAACGCAAATAAGATTTTTACCTATAGCCTTGTTTACTAAAACTGCAGTTACTGTCGAATCAACTCCGCCGCTTACAGCACATAACACTTTATCATTCTTAACAATTTGTTTAATTTCTTCCACAGTATTTTTTATATATGCTTCTGGGACCCATGTCCTTTCTGCACCACATATTTTTATGAAATTCTCAAATATTTTTATTCCATTTTCAGTATGTATAACTTCTGGATGAAATTGTAAACCATATATTTTCTTTTTTGTGTTTTCTATAGCGGCAAAATCTGAATTTGATGTTTTCCCAATAACCTTAAAATTTGATGGCATTTTTATTACTTTATCACCATGACTCATCCACACTTTTTCTTTATTCTTTAATCCGAAAAAAATACTTTTTTTACTTAGTATATAAAGTTCTGCAAAACCATATTCTCTCGCATGAGAACTTTTTACCCTACCATTGAATATTTCAGTAATTATCTGTAATCCGTAACATAAACCAAGTATTGGTATATTTAATTTAAAAATTTGCCTGTCAGGAAAAGGAGCGTTTTGCTCATAAACACTGGCAGGACCACCTGATAATATTATTCCTTTTGGATTAATTTGCTTAATTTTTTCTGCAGAAATATTAAAATGATAAATTTCTGAAAAAACATTCAGTTCTCTTATTCTCCTTGCAATTAATTGTGTATATTGTGAGCCAAAATCAAGTATGATTATTGAATTATTATTCATTGTATATGCCTTATAAAAAATTATTTAAAGTATTCTATAATTTGGAGCTTCATTGGTTATTATAATATCATGCGGGTGACTTTCTTTTAAACCAGCGATGGAAATTTTATAAAATTTTGTTTTTGTCTTTAATTCTTTTATATTCTTAACCCCGCAATATCCCATGCCAGCCTTTAAACCACCAACCAATTGATAAACTGTCGCAGAAAGTGACCCTCTGAATGGAATCCTGCCTTCTATTCCTTCCGGGACTAATTTTTCTTCTTCTTCTTCCCATTGAAAATATCTTTCTCTTGCTCCTCTTTTTTTCATTGCAGCTAAAGATCCCATTCCACGATGAACTTTAAAACTTCTTCCTTCTAACAATACAATTTCACCAGGGCTTTCTTCTGTTCCTGCAAATAAACTTCCTATCATAACTGAATCAGCGCCAGCTGCTATTGCCTTTGTTATATCCCCTGAATATTTAATCCCACCATCTGCAATCAAAGGAACGTTGTATCTTTTGCATACATTAAAAACATCCATAATCGCGGTAATTTGTGGAACACCCACACCTGTCACAACTCTTGTAGTGCATATAGAACCAGGACCCACTCCGACTTTAACTGCATCTGCACCTGCTTTTATAAGGTCTTTTGCCGCTTCACCAGTTGCTATATTACCAACTATAATATCAATTTCCTTACCTTTAAAATATTTCTTAATTTCTTTTACTGCATTTAAAACTTTTTCAGAATGCCCGTGTGCGGTATCAACAACTAAAGCATCAACACCAGAAGCAACTAATGCTTCACACCTTTTCATCATATCATCAGAAGGACCAACTGCTGCCGCAACCATCAATCTGCCATATTTATCTTTTGTTGCATTTGGATATTTTAATTTTTTTTCAATATCTTTTATTGTAATTAAACCTTTCAATTCAAAATCTTTATTTACAACCGGTAGTTTTTCTATTCTGTTTTTATGTAAAATTTCTTTTGCTTTTTCAAGAGAAATTCCGCTATAAGCAACAATCAATTTTTCTTTTGGTGTCATTAATTCAATAACTTTTTGCTTTTTATTTTTTACAAATCTTAAATCTCTGTTAGTTAAAATACCTATTAATTTTTTCTCCTGACAGATAGGAAAACCCGAAATACTGTATCTATTCATCAATTCCACTGCCTGTATAACAGTTGCATCTGGTTGCAAAGTTACCGGTTCTAAAATCATACCACTTTCTGATCTTTTAACTTTATCCACTTCCTTTGCCTGCTCTTCTATTGATAAATTTTTATGTATAACTCCTATTCCTCCTTCCTGAGCAATTGCAATTGCTAATTTCGCTTCAGTAACTGTATCCATTGCAGCAGAAACCAGAGGTATATTTAACATTATATTCCTGCTTAATTTTGCTTTCGTATCAATATCTCTCGGCAAAACAGATGAACGTAAAGGGACAAGTAAAACATCATCAAAAGTTAAAGATTCCTTTTCAATTTTTTTATCAACTTTTATTACTCTACGTAACATTTTTCCTCCTTTTTGTTATAAAATAACATAATTTTTAATAACCGTCAATTTATTTTAGAATTGTTTACTTATTTTAAGAATTTATACATCATAAAACAAAAAAGTAATGGTTTAACTACTGGAACATAAAATTGATCTATAATTTTTTCACTTTATCATTTTAAAGTCAAGCGCCAAATCCCTTTTTCTTCTATTATCTTGCTTATTGATCCTGAAAAAGCAATTTTATTTTTATTACCTGATGCCTTCTTCCATTATCCTCTTCTGGCTTTCAACTACAAGATTGCTTCGTTAACCCACATATTATTTGTCCTTTTTCCCCATTCCGCCATTCTCTTTCGGCTTTATAAAAATGACACCTCCATGTGTCCTATACTTATATGAACTTCTACAAGTTAATTCTGGTGGCTGAACTATTACAAAAAAATCTTAATAATGTTAATAATGTGAAAATGCATAAATTTACAAGTAATTCGGATGTTTTTATCAATTGTTTTCCACAATTTATCAACATTGTCAACTTTAAAAAACCCTTTATTTTAAAGGTATTTTTTATTGAAACAATAAAATATCAACATTTTTATTATAAATTTTTAGTTTTACTATTATTATTAAATTAGAAGTTTAAAAAAACTTTTTTATTATTTAATTACAGATATTAATAAATATGTCCATAATGAAATTGTAAAAATAGAAACTACTGTTGAAAAAGTTATTGCTGCTGCGCAGATTTCAGCATCTGCATCATACTTTTTTACAACTACATAGCTTGCAAGCGCAGTTGAAAATGCTAAAGTTAATACTGCGATTCCAAAATCAGTTGAATTTTTAATAATAATTAAATATCTAAAAATTAAAAATGAGAAAAATGGCATAATTATTAATTTGATAATGGATGACATTGCCAGTATAAATTTGTCATTTTTAATGACAATAATTTTAAGCCCGGCTCCAACAGCCAAAAGCATAAGTGGAGAACCCATATCAGATAATAAATTTATTGTGTTTAATAAAAACTTTGGCAACCAGATTTTATAATATGAAAAAATCAAAGCAATAATTGAGGTTACTACAAGCGGATCTTTTAATATTACAGATGACCAGTTTTCATTACTTATTTTTTTACTGGAAGTTAAACTTAAATAAGCATTTGAAAGTATTATTGTAAAAGGAGCTATAAATCCTGTTATTATTGCAATCTCTGCAAGTCCATTTTGTCCATAAAAATTCAATATTATTGGAAATCCTATATATGCTATATTTGTCCTGAAAGAAGTTGTAACTAAACTTCGTTTCTTTTTTTCATCTTGATTTTTAAAAATAAATAAAGATAAAAAAAATGTTAAAGCAATAACTATA
This sequence comes from Candidatus Methylomirabilis sp., assembly GCA_020722985.1. Classification (GTDB taxonomy): domain Bacteria; phylum Oederibacteriota; class PGYV01; order PGYV01; family DYJU01; genus DYJU01. Next base: position 20,624 of record DYJU01000017.1, on the reverse strand, counting down.
TATAATCCTGTAATGATTTTTATGTAACCAATAATATTAATAAGATGTGCATCATAAATACTTGAAAATATCATGCATGGCAAAATCAGATAATAAGCAAGGTTATTAATAAAATTCTCTATAGAATCATCCATAATTTTTTTCTTTTTTAAAAAATATCCTAATCCGATAATAATAAAAACTGGTAATATGCCATTTAAAATAAGCATTTATTCCTCATATTTAAGAACTATATTTTTTATTCTGGTAAATTCTTTAAAACAATAATCTGGTTTTTCTTTTAAAACTTCTTTATTATTTCCATATCCATAAGTTAGAAAAACAAAAGGCACTCCTGCTTTTTTTGCAGCTATACAATCATATTTGCTATCACCAACTACAAGTACCTGTTTTTTGGTTACATTATATTTTTTCATTGCGTATAATACAGGGAAAGGATGCGGTTTATCTTTCTCTAAATCACCCCTGCCATAAATTTCCTTTATATATTTATTAATACCAAGGTATATACTTGATTTTTTTACAAATTTTTTTAATTTATTTGAAACTATTATATTTATTATTTTTTTTCTATATAAAAAAGAAAGAGTTTGCCTGACTCCTTTATAGGGCTCCAATTTATAAAAAAAATTATTTTTATAGATTTTTACATATTGTTTTTTTATTTCTTTTAAATTAAAATTTTTTAATTTGTCTTTAAAAACTTTTTCTAAAAACAGATCCAGTCCGGCGCCCACAGAATTTACGACTTTTCTTTTTGATATAATACCTATTTTGTATTTTTTTGCTATTATATTTGCGGTTTTTACAATACCCGGAACAGAATCAGCCAATGTTCCGTCAAAATCAAATATTATAAGTTTTATTTTATTATCCTTCATCTTTTATAATTTCCTTAACTGGTAATGGTATTTTTATCGGTTTTCTATTTTTATAAACAACTATTTCTCTTACATCTAATTCCATAAGTATTTCGTATGCTTTTTCAAGACCAAAAAATAAATGGTTATATCTATGGGAGTCAGATCCCACTGTTATCAAATCTCCGCCAAGTGATATATATGCTTTGATGATATCTTTTCCTGGTATTAAATCCTCTGCCGCCATTCTTAAACCAGAACAGTTTATTTCAAGTGCAATTTTTTTTTGTATAATTAACTTTAACAAATCATCTATTTCTTTTTTATATTTTTCATAGGAAAATTCCTTTTCAAATTTTTTTCCATTTCTGTGAACTAAAGTGAGATGGGCAACCACATCAAAATTACCATATTTTAATAATTTATATTCTTCTTCAAAATAAATTCTATAAGCATCCTCTATATTTTTATATTTTAAAAAAAACCTGTCTTCCACCGGCGATAAATCCTCAATCCAGTGAACAGATCCCATAATAAAATCAAATTTTTTACCTTCTAAATATTTTTCATATTCATCTTTATATAAATAGGGTTCTCCTGCTTCAATACCTATACTTAAATTATTAAAATTATTTTTAACTTCATTTATTTTTTTTATACATTCTTCATAATTAAAAAACATATAGCTTTTTTTATGCCTGCTGTGAAAGTCTAAATGTTCAGAAAGCCCAATATGATAAATATTTTTTTCTTTTGCAAGGTTTACAATATTATCCACCAACATCTCTGAGTCCCAGGAAAATGTTGAATGGATATGCATATCAATAAAATTATACATTGCTTTCTCCTTTAATAAAATAAAGCAGGATAAACCGTAAATAAGCCGGATTCTGTATTTAAAAAGTTTTACAACTTTTTAAATGGCTGTCATTAATCTATGCTGCCGACCCTGAGCAAGAAGGTGCGAAGCGAACCTATCTATAAATTTTACTTTACAGAATTTGCCCTCTATTTGGCATTGCTCCAAGCCGGGTTTGCCGTGCCATAAAACCTTACGATTTTATGCGGTGAGCTCTTACCTCACCTTTTCACTATCACCCTGTTAAAATGCAAAAAAAGACATTTAACATGGCTACCTGTTTTCTGTGGTACTTTCCATGTTGTATCTTTGTTAAAATACAACTCCTGTTTTACCAACAGGGACTTTGCTTCATGGAGTCCGGACTTTCCTCAGAAAAAAATTATTCATTTTCTTCTGCAACAGCCTCTACTGGTTTATCCTGCTCATCTTTGTATTCTTTAAGATCATCTTTTACATATTTTTCTGTTCTTAATCTTGGTTCAATTATTATACTTGCACTTAATTCAGGATAAGAATTAAAATTTTTTCTTTTTGTAATTAAAATCAAAGGAAATTTCTTTAACTTTTCATTATATTCTTTTGAAGAATCGCGATATCTATCTTTATTATATACATACTCTTTTATATATTTTCCTGTTTCCATTCCCCACTCAATATATCCGAACCTTTTATTCCTCAAATCCATCCTTAAATTATAAAATTCAAGTATTTTATTGAAGTCCTCTTCATATTTATTTATATACTCTGCCTTTTCCTGCATATTATCAGAGCCTAATAATCTGCTACGTGTATCAAAAATTTTTTCAAAAATCAAATTATCATATTTTATTTTATTATCGGCAAGCATTTTTCTTAACTTTACTGCCTGATCAACAACCTTATTTGCATATGCTTCTGTCCTTTTATAATCTTCCATAACATAACTCTTTAATGTTGTAAGATAAACTTCAAATAATTTATCATAATATATAATTCCTATACCAGCACCCAATATAAAGCCGATAAGAATAAAAAACAATACAAAAGAGCCTCTTGCTTTTTTATCCTGTTTATCCATATATTTTTCTCCTTAAGATTTTAAAATATGTTAAAAATTATATCAGTTAAATTTTAAAATGTCAAACAATGCAAAATCTAATTATTTATTCTTGTTTGTCGGATTTGTCTTTTTTAATAATATCTTTCATTTTTTCAGTAACTTTTTCAATTTTTGGTTTTGCCTTTTCTATTACTTCGCCTGCTTTTTTCCCTATATTACCGCTTACTTCTTCTATTTTTTCCTTTGTATTTTCAGAAGTTTTCTTTGTTCCTACAAATAATTTTTTTAAAATGTTCATAAAACCTGTTCTGGATTTCATCATCTGTGAAACTTCAACCGCTGCCTCGCTAATTATTATAACATCCTGCCCTAGAGATAATATTCCTTCCTGAGATAGAATTCTATGCTCGCTTACAGGTGTTGATGCTATCTCATAATGTGATATTTTCCCATTTTCTTCTTTTGCATATACTGCCTGTATCTTACCTATTTCAAGCCCTTTTTCAGAAATGATTTTTAATTTTTTTAAATTACCATATTCTATTAAATTCTCTTTATTTATTGAGTTTATATCCTGTAATTTTTCTTCTGATTGTATAACAATGTTATTTTCACCAATTGATGTAATATCAGTAAAATTTAAAGATTTTTCTAAATTACCAATTAAAATATACCTTAATTCATATTGACTTTTATCTATTAATATTTCTGTTATTTTATTAAATTGCCTTCCTTCTTTTACAGTGATAATTTTTTTATTTAAAATATCATCAAATTTTATCATAACTTTCACCATCCTTTTTGTTTTTAATTTTAACAATTTTAACCCAATTTTTCAAATATTATTTTAATTTTCGATTTATAATTTCAGAAAGATAATCTAAAAAATCTTTATCACACCTTGAAATACTAAATCTTTTATAATTTGACTTTTTATCTAATTTAATTTATATTATTTTAAATTTAAAAAAAAGGAGTAAAAAATGTTTTCTGTTTCAATAATTATTCCTGCTTATAATGAAGAAAAAAGGTTGCCAGAGACACTTGAAAAAATTATCGCTTTTATAAATAAAAATAAATTAAATGCTGAAATTATTGTTTTAAATGATGGTAGCACTGATAAAACCTCTGAAGTTGTTTTAAAATATAATAAAAATAATATACGCCTTATAAATAACAAAAAAAATATGGGAAAAGGTTTTTGTATAAATCGTGGAGTAATGGAATCTAAAAATGAAATAATATTATTTTCTGACGCGGATCTTTCAACTCCGATTGAATTTTTAATTCCTTTCCTCAAAAATCATGAGATGGGATATGATATTGTAATTGCGTCACGTGCGTGCAAAGGTGCTGAAAAAAAAGTAAAACAACCATTTATACGCGACACAATGGGAAAAATTTTTAATATAACTGTGAGAATTATTTTAGGTTTAAATATAAAAGATACACAATGTGGTTTTAAAAGTTTTAAAAGTAACGTCGCAAAGGACATTTTTTCAAAACAAACAATTTTTGATTTTGGCTTTGACCCTGAAATACTTTTCATAGCCCAAAAAAAAGGATATAAAATAAAAGAACATCCGGTTGAATGGTATAACTCAAAAGGCACAAAAGTAAAAGCAATAAAAGATTCTTTTAAAATGTTCTTTGAACTTTTTAAGATAAAGAAAAATTATAAAAAAGGGATTTATAATTGAATATTTTACTTATTTTAATTTTTTTCTGTATTGCATTCATTTTTTCTATGTTAGGGTTGGGTGGCGGAATACTATATGTTCCTGTTTTAATAAGTGCAGGTATTGATTTTCATCAGGCAGTTTCAACATCACTTGCAATTATGGCTATAATGAATTTTACAGCAGCATTTATTTATTTTAAAGAAAAACTGATTGACTGGCATATTTTTTCTTTAATAGAACCTTTTACCATACTTGGCGCCTTTTTAGGCAGCTATAATTCAAAAATTTTCCCAGTTAGATTTCTTGAAATATTGTTCGCTATTATTCTATTTATTTCTGCTTTTTTGCATTTCTTTCCACAAAAATTAAATACAAAAAAGCCCAAAAAATCTTTTGGTATAATTCATAAAAAACATAAAGATGGATATTATTCAATTAATCTCTGGCTTGGAATTCCTATTTCTTTTTTTGCAGGAGTAATATCAAGTATAATAGGCATTGGCGGCGGTTTTGCAAAAGTTCCTCTTATGACTCTGATTTTTAAAACGCCAATAAAAATAGCCGCAGCAACTTCTTCTGCTATGATTGTTTCAACTTCTTTAACCGGTCTTTTAGGGCATTCATTGATAGGAAATATTAACTGGAAATTAATTATGCTACTTTCAATTGCAGTATTTTCAGGGGCACTTATAGGTTCTAAAACAGCAATAAAAGCAGATAGATATTTTTTAAATATTTTACTTTCTCTTTTGCAGATTATTATAGGAATATGGTTGATTTTTAAATAAATTGTAATAGTTCAGCCACCAGAAGTAAACTTGTAAAAGTTTTGCTACTAGTAAGGAAAAACCTAACACTGTCATTCTTAGTAAGCCGAAAGAGAAATGTAAAATGGGAAATAAGGGTAATATGAGCCGAACGAAGCAATCTAACAGTTGAAAAGCGGAAGGCAGACAAGATAAGAAGGCAAGCGGTAATAAAAGCAAGATTGCTTTGTCAGGTTCATTAAACGAGGGAATAGAAGTCAGAAGTTATTATTCGCCTGACTTTAAAATGACAGAACAAAAATTTATTTATTGGCTAATTTTATTCTACCAGTGGCTAAACTGTTACAATTTCTTTACAGGTATTATCTGTGAAAGTAAAAATAAAAATAATCCTGCAAATAAATACTTTTCATAATTTTCCTTATATTTTATTGTTTTCTTTTCTTTTATTTTATTTTCTTCCATATTTTTAATATCTTTAACAATAGAGTTAAAGGCACCCGCATCAGTTAATCTGAAATATTTTGCGCCAGTTATTTCTGCTATTTTTTTTAGTTCAGTATCATCTAACTTTGATATGACGACCTGCCCCTGATAGGTTTTATAATAAACTCTTCCAAAAAAATCCTGCCCTTCTGGAATTTTTCCGCCTTCTTTTGTACCAACACCTATCGTATAAACTCTTATTTCTTTTTCTTTTGCAAATTTAACAGCATCTATTGGGGATAAACCACCTGTATTTTCACCATCTGTTATTAAAACCATAATTTTTGATTTTCCAGCATCCACCATCAATCTTTCAATCGCTGATTTTATAGCATTACCAAGATATGTTCCATCTTTTGCCAGCATTCCAGGATAAAGACCATCTATTATCATATCAACTGCGTCATAATCAGTTGTTAAAGGGCACTGAATAAAATCAATACCCGCAAAAGTAATTATTCCGACTCTATCGCCATATAATAAATTTAAAAATTTTTTTAAACCATTTTTAATTGCTTCCATTCTGTCAGGTTGAATATCAATTGCCGCCATACTTAAAGAAACATCTAACAATATCATAACATCTATACCTTTAAATTCTATTTCTGATTTTATGGGTTCACCGAGAGGTCTTGCAAGTGCTATTGTAAAAAAAATAAAAGATAATAACAATAATAGATATTTTATTATAACCTGGCTATTTGATATCTGTATTAAAAATTTTTCGCGTATCTTTTTATTAAAAAAATTTTTATAATTTTTTAGTATAATTATTATCTTATAAAAAAAATAAATAAAAACTGGTATTATTATAAAGAATAATTTTAAAATGTCTTTGTTGGCAAATTTCATATTTTAAAATCTCCTTGAAATTATATTATGATCCTTGTAAATTTAAAAATTTCAAGAGAAATAGCAATTGACAAAAATATAAAACCCCATAGTAAAAAAATATAAAATTTATCTTCATATCTGTTATAAGTTTTTATATCTATTTCCTGTTTTTCCATTTTTGCAATTAAATCATAAATTTCCTTTAAACTTTTCTCATCTGTTGCCCTGAAATATTTCCCCCCTGTTATATCAGCAATATATGTTAATGTTTTTTCATCTGGTTCTTCCCATTTTAATGGTTTACCTGTCCATCTATCATACACCTGAACTTTTCTACCAAACCTATCTATCGTCATCATTGGTGCACCACCTTTTTTCCCTATACCAATTGTATAAATTTTTATCTCTTTGTAAGCAGCCATCTTTGCTGCTTCCACTGGAGAAAAACCTGTATTACTTACGCCATCAGTTGTTAAAATAACAACTTTAGATGCTTTAGAATTTTCCAGCCTGTTTATTGCATTTAAAATGGCATCGCCTACTGCTGTCCCATCTATCCTTACTGTTTGAAAGTTTATCTGATCAATAAAATTTTTAACTATATGATAATCAATGGTAAGTGGACACTGGGTAAAACTTTTTCCAGCAAAAACTACAAGTCCAACTCTATCGCTTGTAAGTCCATTTATAAATCTTTTACATACATCTTTTGCAGATTCTAATCTATTTGGATTCAGATCATCTGCCTGCATGCTGCCTGATACATCAAGAGCAATTATAATATCAATTCCTTTTATTTTTTCTTTTGTCTCTTTTTTTATTTCCTGTGGTCTTAATGCAGCTATTATCAAAAGTATTATACCTATCAATTTTAAAAAATCCACAACCCAGTAAAAATTACCTGTTTTTAAATTTAATTTATAAATTGATAGAAAATTAGAAAAATTTATCTTTTTATACTTAATATCTTTAAACAATAAAACTATAAGTAGCAAAATGAAACCGATTATAAAATATAGTAATAATTTAATATTTGCAAATACCATTTTCACCTTGCCAGACGTTTTTCTCTTTTTTTAAAAAATGCAATTAAATCCTGAATGAAAGGTTTGCCACAGGTTATATAAATATAATCTATACCAAGCGATTTAAAATTTTTTATTATTTTATTATCATAACTTAAACTTGTTTTTTTATATTTTCCCACATCTTTTTTATTAAAAGTATCAAGCCATAAAACTTTTTTATTTTCAGCATCATATACAGGAATTAAACCTATAGGTAAAAGTTCAAAATCCATAGGATCTCTTACTATAATCGCAATTATATCGTGATAATATCTTAATGCCCTTAATGAATCATAAAAATCATCGGCAGTGTAAAAATCAGATATTAAAAAGATAGTGCTTTTCTTTCTTAAAATATGATTAAGATAATTTATTGCAAAATTAATATTTGTTTTTTGATTTTTTCTTTCATGATATAAAATCTCTCTTATTATTCTTAAAATGTGTTTCTTCCCCTTTTTAGGCGGAATAAATTTTTCAAGTTCAGAGGTAAAACCTAAAAATCCTACCCTATCGTTATTTATATTTACAGTAAATCCCAAAGTTGCAATAAATTCAAATAAAAGTTCATTTTTTAAGTTTTCCTTTGAACCCGAGATTAAGGATGCACTTAAATCAGCAGCAAAAATAACCTGTAATTCTCTTTCTTCTATAAATGTTTTTACATACGGTTGATTCATTCTTGCTGTTACATTCCAGTCAATTGTTCTTACATCATCACCTTCTACATATTCTCTTACTTCGGTAAATTCTATACCCCTACCTTTAAAAGTTGAAAGATATTCACCTTGCAATACAGTATTTACAAGGTATCTGGTTGTAATTTCTATGCGTTTTATTTTTTTTAAGATTTCTTTATAAATCATCTCAAATTATGGAACTTTAATTTTATTTAATATCTGTTTAATGACATCATCAGGTTTTATTTCTTCCGCTTCTGCCTCATAGGATAAAATAAGACGGTGTCTTAATACATCAAAAATTACTTCTTTGATATCATCCGGAGACACATAACCGTTACCATTTAAAAATGCATTTGCTTTAGCAGCGAGAATAAGATTTATTGATGCCCTCGGCGAACAACCAAAATCAATTATATGAGAAAGTTGAAGTTTATACTCCTCCGGCTTTCTTGTTGCGAATACAATATCTGTGACATAATGTTTTATCTTTTCGTCAACGTAAATCTCATCTACTATTTCTCTCATTTCCAAAATATCTTTAGGTTTTAAAATTGTTTTAACTTCTATCTCTTTACCTGTTGTCATTTTATTTATAATCTCTATTTCTTCTTCTTTTGATGGATAATCAATAAGAATTTTCATTAAAAATCTATCAACCTGCGCTTCAGGCAATGGATAGGTTCCTTCTGTCTCTATCGGATTTTGCGTTGCTAAAACTATAAATGGTTCTTCCAATTGAAAAGTTTTGTCACCTATGGTTACCTGTTTTTCCTGCATTGCCTCCAATAAAGCTGACTGAACTTTGGCTGGCGCTCTATTTATTTCATCAGCAAGGATAATATTTGCAAAAATTGGTCCAAAAGATATTGAGAAAGTTCCTGTTCTTGCATTATAAATTCTGGTTCCTGTTAAATCAGCTGGCAAAAGATCAGGTGTGAATTGTATTCTTGAAAATTTTGCCTGTATTGTTTTTGCTAATGTTTTTACGGAAAGGGTCTTTGCAAGCCCTGGCACTCCTTCTAATAAAATATGACCACGTGTTAAAAGTCCAAGTATAAGGGATTTTACCATCTTACTCTGACCAACTATTACTTTTGAAACTTCTGATAAAACTTCATTTAATAAATCTACTTTTTCTTTTTCTTTTTGTGATAGTTTTACCTCTTTGCTCATATTGTAACCTCCAGAATCTTTATGGTTCAATTATTATTTTCATATCTCTTTTAATAAAATCCAGTAATTCTTCTATATCATTATTATTCATTCTTATACATCCAGAAGAAGCATTATAACCTAAAGAAGCTTCATCATTTGTCCCATGTATAGCAATTCCAGAACCTATTTTCCTCCCTTCTGGAATTAATTTCTTTTTCTTTGCTTCTTTATATCTCTTTTTATCTTCTTCATTTGGATAATTTAATCTTATAAAAACTGGACCATAAGAATCATAACCAAGATCTTCATCTGTTCCGAATTTTTTATGACCATCCTTTGCTTTTAGATAAATACTATTCATTCTTTTTAAGTTATTTTTATTTTTTTCGAACTCAATATCTGATGTATATTTTGTCCTCTTATAAGAAAGAATATCTATTATTTTATATTCACCTTCTGGAGTTTTATTATCACCTTCATATAACTTTGGTCCTTTTTCTAAACCAGTTGAAATTTTATATTCTTTTATGATTTGATAATTTGAATCTATTAAATAAAGTTTTTTTTGCCCTTTTAAAATATAAATTATATATTTTTTATCATAATTTATAAAATATTTTTTTATTTTGTTAATATCATATGCAAACAAATTTATAACAAATATAAAAATAAAAAAATATAAAAATTTTTTCATTTTCAGTCAAGAATGGTTATGTAAAGTTCAGGTCTTTTTATAATTTTAAAATCTACCCCTGCTTCTTTAAAAAGTTCTTCATAGGATTTATCAGGATAATAATTACCTGTTATAAATTTTTTTATTTTAGCATTAACAATCATCTTTGCGCATATAATGCAGGGCGAATGCGTGCAATAAATTGTTGCACCTTCTGTTGACTTTCCGTGAAGCGATGCCTGAATTATAGCATTTTGTTCTGCATGTATTGCGCGACATATTTCATGCCTGGTTCCTGAGGCAATCCCCAGTTGATCGCGCAGACAACCAAGTTCTAAACAATCTTTAACTCCTGCCGCAGCACCATTATAACCCGTGCTTATTACATGGTTATCTTTTACAATTACGGCACCAACATGATGGCGAAGACATGTTGAACGCTCTGCAACTAAATAAGCCATTTTTAAAAAATATTCATCCCATGTTGGCCTTTTATATGGTTTATAATCCAACGCTTTTAATATTTTATCAAGTTCGCTATAAAGTTTATTTATATCGCCTGAATTATCTATTTTTATATCAGCCATTTCAAAACATTTTAATAACTGCTGTGATGTTTCATCGCCTTTTAGTTCTTTTTCTTCCTGTGCTTTAAACTCTTCAAAAGTTGTGCCATCTCCTATACGACCACGTTTTTTTGCCCTTTCAAATCTTATTTTTATATCAGCATTAATACCTATCAATTTAAAATTTTTTAAATTCTTTCTTAACTCTTCTATTTCAGCAATGTTCCTGATACTGTCAATAACTGCCTGCGGCATATTTTTTATTTTTTTAACTGCCATTTTAGCAAGAACCGCAGGTCCCTCTTTCTGTCTTAACTCATTACCTATTGCAATTAAATTTTCTCTTGCCAATTCTAAATTTCTTGCCTTTGCTTCAGCCCTTATTATGTCAGATAAAGATGTAGATATAAATTTATATTTTTCCACTAAATATTTTATTGCTTCTCCTTTTCCTGCTGCATTTGGTCCTGTAAATCCTATAAACATAAAATTTCCTCCACTAAAAATTTTATAAATTATCCTTTATTATTTTATATAAATCAAGATTTTTTTGCCTTTGCTTTATCATAAAATTTTTTTATATTACATTTTTTAACTTTTAAAAATTAATAATTTGGTGATTAATTTATCATTTAACCTATTCTATTATTCATTTTTACAAACATTTTGAATATCCGCAAACCCTGCAAATATTGCAACCGCCTTCATGCTCTAATGTAGATCCGCATTCGGGACAATTTTCATTAAATTTTTCTTCCCGGTAATGATTTATTTTAAATTTTTCTTTTGTTCCACTTTTTTCATGCAGATATTTCTCAAGAGCTATACCTATAGCATCAGGACAGGAAAGCACTATTCCACCATCCTGCCATGCAGGTGAAGGACACCTCGTTCCCCTTAAATGTTTTATTATTACCTCTGGATTTACCCCTGCCCTTAATGCAACTGATATCAATCGGCTTATTGCACCGGATTGTGCCGCTGCGCAACCACCTGATTTACCCATAGCAGTAAAAACTTCACATAACCCTTCATCATCTTCATTTATAGTTACATATAAATTTCCACAACCTGTTTTTATTTTTATTGTTCTGCCATAAGTTGCTTCTGGCCTTTTTCTCGGTTCTAACTGCTTTTTCCCTTCTTCTGAAATTACTGAATGAGTTAAAACCTGTTCTTCCCTTGAACCATCTCTGTAAATTGTAACTCCTTTGCAACCGAGTTCATAGGCAAGAAGATAAACTTTTTTAACATCTTCTTCGATTGCTTCATTTTTAAAATTTACTGTTTTTGATACTGCATTATCTGTTGACTTTTGAAATGCTGCCTGCATTTTTATATGCCATTCAGGAGTAATATCATGTGCTGTTACAAAAATTCTTTTTATATTATCAGGTATTGATTTTATGTGATTTATTTTCCCTGTTTCAGCCACTTCTTTTATTAAATCATTACTATAAATTCCTGCCTCTTTAAGTTTTTCTATAAAAAAAGAATTTATTTCAGGTAATTTATCATTATCCATAACAGTTTTTGTATAAGCAATTGCAAATAATGGTTCTATACCAGATGAACAACCTGCAATCATACTTAATGTTCCGGTCGGTGCGATAGTTGTTAATGTTGCATTTCTTAGTTTTTTGTTTTGTTTTTTATAAATTGACTTTTCAAAATTAGGAAATACTCCTCTTTTTTCAGCAAGTTCTCTGGATGTTTCTTCTGCTTTTTTATAAATAAATCCCATAACTTTTTCTGCAAGTTTTATTGCTTCATCTGAATCATAAGGTATATCTAACTGTATTAACATATCAGCCCATCCCATAATTCCAAGCCCTATTTTTCTGTTTGCTTTAACCATTTCATCAATTTTCTGTAAAGGATATTTACTCATATCAATTACATTGTCAAGAAAATGCACCGTTTTATTTACAACATCTTTTAATCTATCATAATCTACTTTTTTATCTTTTGTGACAAAATGTGCAAGATTTATAGAGCCCAAATTACATGCCTCATATGGCAAAAGTGGTTGTTCACCGCAGGGGTTGGTTGCTTCTATATCTCCAATTTCAGGTGTTGGATTATCCTTATTTATTCTATCTATAAAAATAATCCCGGGATCGCCATTTTTCCATGCATAATGCACTATCATATCAAAAATTTCTTTTGCACTTTCTTCTCCTACAATTTCTGAATTCCTCGGGTTTATCAATTTATATTTTCCATCATTTTTATAAATTTTCATAAATTCTTCTGTTAAGGCAACAGATATATTAAAATTAGTAATTTCCCTGTTATCTGCTTTGCATGTTATAAATTCTCTTATATCAGGATGGTCTATGCGAAGTATGCCCATGTTAGCCCCGCGTCTTGTTCCCCCCTGTTTTATTGCCTCTGTCGCTGCATTAAAAACTTTCATAAATGAAACTGGTCCTGATGATACTCCGTTTGTTGTTTTAACTTTATCCCTGTTTGGTCTTAATCTTGAAAATGAAAAACCTGTTCCACCACCGCTTTTATGAATTAAAGCTGCATTTTTTACTGCTTCAAATATACCTTCTATTGAATCCTCAACAGGCAAAACAAAACATGCAGCAAGTTGCTGCAAATCCCTACCAGCATTCATAAGTGTTGGAGAGTTTGGTAAAAAATCAAGAGAAGCCATCATTTCGTAAAATTCTAAAATAGTTTTATTCAAATCAGCAGTTTTATCATATAATAGATCTGCCTGTGCTATATTTTCTGCAACCCTGAAAAACAAATCTCTTGCCGTTTCTATTGGTTTCCCTTTATCATTTTTAATAAAATACCTTTTTTTTAAAACTGTCAGCGCATTTTCTGTTAATGCAGGATTTAAAAGTTTGTTTTTATCCATAATTACTCCTTAAAAATTAGATACTTTTTATTTTTTTAAAAACAAGAACACCAACATAAATGGCAATTAAAAATAAAATAGAACCGATCACAGTTAAATTTAAGTTATTTACTTTTAAATTTTGGTAAACTAAACTGCCTAACGCTGTTAAGGTTACTAAATACATAAAAATTGCAGGAATTAAAGTAATTTTATACTCCATTTTATTATTAATAAGAAATAAAGTTCCAGTGATTAAAGCAAGAGCTGCAAGCATCTGATTTGCAGAACCAAATACAGGCCAGATTGACATTACTCCACTTTCATTAAAAGCAAATAAATAACCACTAATAACAGTAATAAATGCTGCAATAAATTTATTTTTCAAAAATGAAATTTTTGTATCAGCGAATAATTCCTGAAATGTATATCTGCCTATCCTTACCGCAGTATCAAGGGATGTTAATGCAAAGGCACTTATTGCAAGCGCAGCAAAAGAAACAGCAAATTCATAAGGAATTCCCAATGAATTTAAAATATTACCCATCCCATTAGAAAATAATGCTATTGGATTTTTAACCGCTGATAAAAAATCTTTTCTTAATAACATAACCGCTGTAATTAAAGAAAGAACTGCTAAAATACCTTCTAAAAGCATGCCCCCATAACCCACAAATTGAGCATCACTTTCTTTATCTATCTGTTTCGAACTGGTGCCAGATGAAACCAGAGAATGAAATCCAGATATTGCCCCACAGGCAATTGTTACAAACAAAACCGGAAATAAGTATCCTAAATTTTTATCATAAAATCCTGTAAACACTTCTAACTTTATATCTGGTTTATAAAAAAATATACCTAAAATCCCCCCCAATAAAATGACATATAACAAAAAAGAATTTAAATAATCTCTTGGTTGTAATAATAGCCATACAGGCATTGTAGATGCTAAAAATATATAAATAATGAGTAAAATAACCCAGATATTATAAGAAAATTTTAAAGGAAATTTTACTCCTAAAAAAACACTAAAAAAAAGCAAAATGACCCCTATGAAGGTAGCAACTCCAAGATTTATTCTTGCCACATATATTGAATATCCCATAATGAGTGCAAGCAGTAAAAATAATATTGATGCAGTTCCTGCTTCAGGATGTGAAACAAAAGTTTTGGCAACCACTATTGTAAAAACAGCAATTACCAGAATTAAGGTAAACCATGTAAAAATTAAAAAAACCAATTTCCCTTCTTGCCCTAAAAAATCTTTTATTATAGTGCCTATTGTTTTGCCCTCTTTTCTTATTGAAATGACAAGGGTTACAAAATCATGAACTGCTCCCAAAAATATGCTTCCCAGAACAATCCATAAAAAAGCAGGTAACCAGCCATACGTCGCACCTAAAATCGGCCCAACAATAGGTCCCACTCCTGCAATGGAAGCAAAATGATGTCCAAGAAGAACAAATCTATTTGTCGGCACATAATCAACTCCATCATTTTTTGTTTTTGAAGGGACAGAATTTTTATCATCTATTTTTAAAATTTTACTTATATACCTGCCGTAAATAAAATAAGCAATTACAAAAAGAAAAAAAGCAATCAAAAATAAAAGTATTCCCATTTTTCCTCCTTCAAAATTATTTTATAAAAATATACAAAATTTTTTTATTGTAAATTATAACTGTAAATGTTATTATTTACAACAATTTTTTTTTAGGAGAAAATTAAAAATGATCAAATATAAACCTATTACACATTTGTCAGCAAAAAATTACTATAATAGGAAAAGGATTAATTTAATTTTAATAATTATTGCTATTTTGATAGGATTATATTTACTTTTTAATTTTGGTAGTAAAAATTTAAAATATCAATTACTTATAAATAGTGCGTTAAATAACCTAAAAAAGGGTAAATTAAATTATGCTATTTCGGATTTTAACAAAGCAATAAATTTCAATCCTAAAAACCCTCTTGCTTATGATGGATTAGGTTCTACTTATTTAAAACAGGGAGACTTTGATAAAGCAATAAAATATTTTAATGAAGCGTTAAGTTTAAATTTAAAATATAACCATTCAATTAAACATGTAGAATTCGGAGAAAATTATTTAAATGCAGGGCTTTATAAACAAGCAGAATACGAATTCACTCAGGCGCTTAAACTCTATTCTATTGATTATAAATCTCTTTTTGGACTTGCATGCTGCTATCATGCTTTTGGAAAACTTGACACAGCAATTATTTATTATAATAAATCTTTAACTTATAATCCCAAATTTACATCAGCCAAAAAAAATCTTGCTATGGCAGAAGATGATAAAAACAAAGGCGCTATATACTATTTATTTGATAGAAATGGAGAACCACTTGCAAGATATAATTTGATTGATTTAAAAAATAAAAGAACTTATATGTTAGATAGCAAAACCGCACATATAACAGGTTATAATGATGAAAAAAGAAATAAAGTAGAAGGGATTGAAAAGTTTTTAAAAGATTATATACCCGGAAATAAAATTTATCTTACAATAGATTCAAAAGTCCAGAAATCTGTTGCATCTGCAATGGGCTGGAGAAAAGGAAGTTTTGTTGTTTTGGATCCGAAAACAGGTGAAATACTTGCACTTTATAATCAACCTGTATTTTCACCAAATAATCTTCATAATCCACAATATTATTATAAAATAATAGCAAATAAAAATAAACCATTCTTAAACCGGGCAATTGATAAATTATATGAACCTGGTTCAATAGCAAAAATAATTACAATTGCAGCTGCATTTGAGTCGGGTATAAATGAAAAAAATATTTTTCCTGTAAAATGTGCAGGTTCTACTGTTTTTGATAATAAAGCATTCTTTTGCTGGAAAAAACATGGAAAAGTTTCAAGTATAGAAGAAGCAATTGAAACATCCTGTAACATAGGGGCTGCTTTTTTAGGTTTTGCAATTGGATATCCTAAACTTTCTGAGTATAATATAAGATTTGGATTTAATACTGAGTTTGATATTGGTTTTTATGATAAATTAAGAAATCAAAAAATTTCTATTCCTGTTAAAAAATCTATATTCCCACCTGATGATAAAGATAGATATGAACTTGCAATGCATGCCTGTGGATTAACACCTGATAAAAATAAACAGTATCTTATTACACCATTACACGCTGCTTTACTTGCTGCAACTGTTGCAAATAAAGGCGTTATGATGAATCCTTTTTTAATAAAAGAAATAAGAAATATAAACGGCAAACTTATTTATTCTTCTGAAATAAAACCTTTGAAAATCTCAATTTCTCCGCAAACAGCAGAAAAAATAAAATCAATGATGATTGATGTTGTTGAAAAAGGAATTGGTCGAAAAGCAAGAGTAAAAGGTTTAAAAATTGCCGGAAAAACCGGCACATCCGGCGGAAAATCAGAACTTAATGCCTGGTTTATTGCTTTTGCACCTGCTGATGATCCACAATTTGCAATTGCAATCTTAGGCGATGAAGAAGGCAAAGGGATGCAGGTCGCAGCACCGATAGCATCTGATTTTTTTAAGGCATTATTAAAATAATTCTATTTTATTTAGCCCTTTTAAATATTGTTTTTAAAAATTTTACTTTGTTTAACCCATATTTTTCTGAATATTTTATTTCTTTAATAAATATATAACATGCAGAAATGACATTATATACTAATCCTTTTAAACCATCTAAAAATCCAGTTTTAAAAAAATAATTTTTTATAAACATAAAAAACCATTTTAATAAAATAGAATATCCTGTTGGGACATAATTTTTATTTTTTAAATCCTCAACTTCTAATTCTGTATATTTATTAACTGTTTCAATATGTTTATGAATGCTTTCTGCAGTATAATGCAACAAAAAATTTTTCAAATAACCGCTTTTGCCATTTATTTTTATCGTTTCATGAACAGGCGCTGCCTCATATTTGCCATAACCTCTTTTAAATAATTTTAACTGATAATCATTTTTACATGCGCCAAAATTTATAAATTTCCCATAATAATAATTTTTTCTTTTAATAAAATAACCTTTTATCTCATTATCCTGTATTATAACAGATAATATTTCTTTTTTTAACTCATCTTTTACAATTTCATCAGCATCTATACTTAGAATCCATTCACCTTTTGCCTTTGATATTGCAAAATTTTTCTGATTTGCATACCCCTCCCATTTTTTATAAAAAACTTTTGCCCCATAATTTTTAGCAATTTCTACTGTTTTATCTGAACTCCCACCATCAACAACAATAATCTCATCAACCCATGAAAGAAAATAAAGACAGCAGGGTAAAATTTTTTCCTCGTTTTTAGTTATAATACATACTGAAATTTTTATTTTATTTTGTTCTTTCTTTTTTTTCATAATATTCCTGCGCCTTTTTTAAATCTCCTTTTTTTGTATATGCAATATATAAATTATGATAAAATATCTTTTTTGATCTATTAAAAGGCAATTTAACTGCACTTTCATAAAGTTCAATCGCTTTATCCAAATTACCATTTTTTAAAAATTCATTTCCATAGTTTACCATATTTCCAGCATAATTTGAAATCAATCTAAAAGTATCTCCTGTTTTTTTATAATTATTATTAAAAATTTCTCTATATGAATATATTTTAAAGTAATTTATGTTTACCTTTTCTTTTACTTTTTTACCAGTTGCCATTATTAAACCTGTCTGTATATGCGGCATATTTATTTTTTGAACTGTTTCATAATTATAACCAGCATAAATATTTGCATGCTCATAGTAATATTTTATTATATTAATGATATTTTTACCTGATTTTTTTAATTCTAATTCTCCTTGAAAATCTTTAAAATCTTTTTTAAATTGTTTTACACCCCAATCAAAAGAAAGAAAATTTAAAAAAATTATTTTTAAATCCTTTCTTTTTTTTAACACATATTTCATATAAAAAATTGGGGTTATATCAAAATCAGAAGAACCAATATATATAGAACCCGAATCTATTGTTTTGTATATATTATTTATATAATCGTAACTCAAAAAATTTTTTGAATTATTCATAAACCTATAATTTTTTATTAAAATTAAAATGGCAATTAAAAAAATTATTGCAAAAGATAAAACCTTTAGTTTTTTTTCAATATTAAAAATATTTTTTAAAAAACCCGATATAAATATTGCTGAAACAAATATTGCTGGCAGATAATAGCACGAAGAATCCTGTTGACGCCTGAAAAAAAATACAACCGCTAAAACATTTATTAAAAAAAATAAAAACAAAATAATTAAAATTTTATCTTTATTTTTAAAAACATAAAATAATTCAATAAAAAATAATAGAATTAAGACTCCATAACTTTCTGTCCAAACATAGAAAAATTCTTTTATTTGAAAAAATAATATTGATCTGTTAAAACTGGCAAATTCCCCTGAATAATTTATCCTTAAAATATGTTTTATCAAATTTATAAAATTAGAAGGATCGCCATGATTTAATACCACACCAGAAGATGCCCTTATTAAAAGAAAAATATATGGTGTAATTCCTGAAAAGATAAAAAAAAGAATAAAAAAATAATTTTTTGCATTTATTTTTTTTATATAAATTATAAAAAAATATATAATCACAGGGAGAAAAAAAATCATTGTCTGCCAGTGATTTGAAAGAGAAAGTGTATATATAAAAAACAATAAATATATTTTTTTTATAGAATACTCTTTTAAAAGCCAGAGTATATTAAGAATTATCAATTCTAAAAAAATAAGATTTAAAATATAAATACCACCTTTTGCCTGTATGGTTTCTTTTAAAAAACCATAAACAAAAGGAAAAAATAAAATACCAGAAAAAACTATCAAACTTTCCTTATATAAATATTTTAATATAAAAAACAAAAGTAAAAGAGAAAAAAGACCTAAAATTAAAGAAAACAAATTAGAATTAAAAGCAGGGCTACCTGTTTTTAAGGTTAAAAATATTTTACCTGCCATAGTATATAATGGATATCCTGGCGGATGAGAAATTCCAAGAGTATAAATTGCTGTTATAGTTTCGGGAGAATCATTTATGGCAAAGGCAGGATATAAAATTTTTAAATATAAATAAAAAATTACAAATAAAAAAAATAATATAAAAAATTTTTCTTTGCTTTTAAAATCAATTTTTAAATTCATTATTTTTCTCTTTTACCTCATAAATAAAAATTCTTTTAAACCATCTGAATAACCATTCCTGAGATACTTTTCTGTTACTTAAAAAAACAAACTGAATATCTTTAAACTCAACCATCAACTGGGTAATTACCTCAGAAACAAAATAACCAGGATAATGCTTTAATTTATCATTATCCATAAAATCTGCAAAAGGAGTTTCAGAAATAACTGCTTTATATTTATATTTTGAAAGTTCTAAAAGTTGTGCCTTAAACACATCAAGTTTTTTTAATTGTGTCTTAAAATCATTGAAAGTTTTTCTTTCAACCACCGCAATTATCATATTATTTATTTTTAAAGCATAATCTCCGACATCCAATTTTTCTCTTTTTATATTTTGATTTTCAAATTTATATGGATATTTTTCATTTATATCTATGATTATTTCATCAAATTTAATTTTTTTACCACCTGTTGAAATATATGCTCCGGGTCTTTCTGAAACTATAAAAGATTGCGTATCCCAGAATACCTGATAATATTTTCCCTGCTTTGTTTTATATTCTTTTTCAATAAAAATAAACCAACATCTTTTTTTTATTTTCCTATCAAGAATAACTGTTAATCTTTTTCCATACTGGCGAATTGTTGTGATATAATTTGTTTCTATTATTTCCAATTGTGGTAAATTTTCTTCTTTTATTTCCCCTTTATATTTACAAAAAATTTTTTTTCCTGTTGCTGGCCATTTATCTTGAGTTTTTAAATAAATATAATTTCCTGGATTTTTTTCCAAAAATAAAATATAAGGAAAGTTTTTATTGTCCAAATCAGGATTTTTACACATAATCCATTTTAATTTTTTATTTTCTATATCCATAATTTCATCCTTATATTTTTTATATCTTATTTTACATTTTTTATTAATATGAATCAAATAATTTATATATT
>DYJU01000097.1 GCA_020722985.1 Candidatus Methylomirabilis sp. | reverse complement strand
GTATTGCGGTTTACAGGTAATGCAAAAGCAATTCACGAAAACTACGACTTTTTACACGCCACGAATTATTACACAACAAATGAAGGGCTTGTATTAAATCAAAAGGCACTTGAATCAATCCTTACAAAACAGTTGATGTATCAGGGAAGCAAATATCCGCTAACCTCAATTATCAGGGTAAGAAAGTTTTTAAAAAAACAATGGAATATCAATGCTGGTGAATTGCTGAAAATTATGTTTCAGATTTCAGAACTTGATTTGAAGAACCCGAATATTTTGGAAGAACAATTGATTGGAGTTGATGTTGCGTATTTCGGAAAACTGATTGAGATATTGAGAAATGCAAAACCCGAAGGAGGATTGACAAGTGGTTATCTAAATACAATTATTGACAAGGTGTTTTCTGAATCAGAGGAAATGCTTTAAAAACCTTTTCAACGGCAAATACGATGGATTGGTTTTATACTCTATTTTTATAAAAACTTTATAATTTTGAAAAACTGTATATTGAAAATAAAATAAAAAAATAAACTTATGTTTTGTATAAATCAAACATTAATAAAGTCAATGATACATAATGGAACATTAATAAATTATTGTCCTAATTTTGTATTAAGAACACATATTTTACGTACAGATATAATGCCTACTTCTGAAAACATGACTTATGGTAAATTCTTTGAAAGTTTAGCTATTGGTGGAACAGCTCATGGTGGAGATTTAGTTTTAGATTTAAAAAGAAAAAAAGTAACAAAAGCACAATTACGAAAAAATCCAAATGCTAAAGGAGAAAAAACTGTAACTCAAATAAGAATAGAAGAACAAGTAGAAGTATTTAAAAAGAAAGCAGAAAAATATGGAATTTTATATGATGATAAAAATACACAAATAAAAATATATAAACGATGGCATGAAAATCCTAATGTTATTTTATGTGGCGAATTAGATATATTTCCTACAATAATTAAATTACCAGATATTGATAATGAAAATATTAAAATATCTAAAGGTACATATTTAGCAATAATAGATTTAAAAATGACAGGTAATATAGAAAATGATTATGGACCATTTTCTTGGGGTAATTTTAAAGAAATAGATAAAATACAAGCACAACATTATTCTTATCTTATAAGAAATATAGATTTTGATTTAAATGATAAACTTAATCCAGGAAATAATCTTCGAGAATTATTTTCTACAATTGTTCAAAAATTTATTAATGAAGATAATTTTGTATTTATTTATTGGGTCTTTGACCATAAACCTAAATATAATGATATTTTTCATCCTTTTAAAATGGATACTATGAAATGGAATCATTATTATGAAACAATACGTAAAACTATTGCTAATTTAGAATTTGAACATAAACGTAAATTCCCTTGTGCTCCCGAATTATTTCTTTGTAAATCTTGTCATATAAAAAATTGTGAATATTATAACCTACAATTCACTTAATTTAATATCTTTGTATTAATTTTAAAACTTTAATTAAATGACTGCAACAGAAATTTTAAATGTAATTGAAGTATCAAAAACTCCATTACATACAGTAAAATTCTCATCAAATTATAAAAAGGTTATTGATGAAGGAAAATGTTTACCATCTACCAAAACACAAGCAAATTATTTTGTGTCTAAATTTAAAAATGGATTACAATTTAATGTGTTAAATAATATTGATGTTATTACTATTGAGAAATTGTTAAATAAATATGATTTAAAAGGTTCTTATGTAGAAAACAAAAATAGAAGATTATGTAGATTGAAAAATACAGAGGCTTTACTGACTGCTATAAAAAAAGAATGGAAAATTTAAAATTCATTTTAAATCTTTAAAAAGTCATTTGTTTATTTTACAAATGACTTTTTTTTTAACAAAACAAATATTAACTTTTTAAATTAAAAAATCATGAACACTACAGTAAACATAAAAGAACTTATAAATGGATTGTCAAAAGTATCAAGAGTACTAAACAACAAAACAATACCTATATTAGAAAATGCTTATTTTAAATTTGAGAATACAGAAGCTGTAAATTTATTAACTATTACAGGTACAAATTTAGAATATACAATAGAATATGTAATTAAATTAAATTCAGAAATAAAAGAAAATATATCTTTTTTATTAAATCCTAAAATATTATTAGAATTTATAAAACTTTTAGAAACAGAAGAATTAAAAATAACATTTACTCATGAAAATTATATAATAATAGAAAGTGGATTGTCTAGTATAAATATTACTATTGATAAAGAAGTAGATGTTTTTCCTAAATTAATAGAAATAAAAGAAAATAATAAATTAACAATATCTAATTATTCTGAATTTTATAATGATATTAATATTGCTAAAGATTTTGTTTCAAATAATGAAATGAGACCTGTAATGAATAATATAAATATTAAAAAATTAAATGATAATACAGTAGATATTGTTGCAACAAATGCTTACATTCTATATAAAACAAATGTTGATTACATATCTTTTAATTCTCCGAATATTGATGAAATAAAATTAAATCCTTTCTTTTTATCTTTATTACCTAAAAAATATGATAAATCTATTACATTATTATTTGATGATAAAAATGTAATAATTAATATAGAAAACGAGACTATAATTGGGAGATTATATGAAGGTAAATATCCTGCATATGAAACAATTATTCCAACAAATTATACAAAAGAATTACTTATAGAATCGGAAGAATTACATAAATCTATTAATGAAGCAAATTTATTTGTAGATAAAACGTCTAATTCTTTAAATTTTAATATTATAAATACAAATTTATTATTAAGTTCTAATAATGATAATGATAAATATTCAAAAACTTTAATATTAAATAATAAAATAGAAGAAGAATTTTCTGTTAATTTACAAGGTAAATATATGACAACTATATTATCTCATTTACATGATGAAATTAAAATAGTTTACAATAATCCTTCTAATGCGTTATTAATTAGCCCTTCTATAAATAATAGAGAATTATTTCTAATAATGCCTTTAGTAAAATAATTATTAAAACTAAGCGTACTACCCATACATTACCTTTGCTGTTGTATGGGTAGTTTACCAAAATACGTTAACTATGAGATAGTGTGAAGACTTTAAGTGGACAGAAACTCATAGCTTAAACATAGATGGATAATGAGTTCACTACTGATAACGGACATCAATATTGCATGTTGCCGACTTAAAAGGACTAACCTTGCACATAATAACAATTTAATTAAAATTTAGGCAAATTTCATTATAACAAAAAATAATATAAATAATGAATTTAACTCCATCACAACAAAAAACAATAGAAATAGGTAATGACTATTTAAATGGTAAAATAAATAAAGAATTTATAACTATTTCTGGAGCAGGTGGTTCTGGAAAAACAACAGTATTAAAATATTTATTAGAAAAACATCAAGATAAAATTATATATGGAGGAGCTATATCAAATAGTGCTACTACTGTACTTGCAAATAATTTAGGATTTGGGAATATAATGACTATTACTAAATTATTAGCAGAAAAACAACAAATAGATAAAGATGGTAATCAATCCTTTAAAACTCCAATATTCGCAAATAAATTTGATATACCTATATATAATGCTGATATATTATGTATAGATGAATGTTCAATGATTAGCAAAGAAAAGTTAAATACAATATTAAAATTTAGAGGGAAAAATACCAAAATTATATTCATAGGTGATATAGCACAATTATCAGTAATAGAAGATGGTTCTATTTCTAAAACCTTTGAAAATACAATAATAGAATTATCTGAAATTGTAAGGTCAAAAGAACCTCTTGATGAAATAAATGATTTATTAAGAAAAAACATTCTCTATTATATTGACCATGAAATATTAATAGATGAATGGATTCTTGATGGGAAAATGAATTTTACAAATAAATTTATAAAAGATTCTGGATATTATAATATAAAAAGTAAAGATGATTTTATTAAAAATTTTATTATCGAATATAATAAAAATAAAGAAAATCCTAATAATGCTAAAATAATATCATATACAATAAAAGAAGTTGAAGAGTATAATAATATAATAAGATATTTACTTTATGGAGACACAACTGAACCTTATGTTGTAGGAGAAAATATAATCACAGAATCTCCATATATAAATAATGGCGATTATATTCCTGTAAATTCATTTTTAAAAATAAATGGAATTTCAAAAGGATTTCATAGAGGTATAGATGTTTATATAGCAAATGTATTATTTAAAGATGAGATTATATCTATTCCTATTTTAAATAAAAAAATAGCATTAGGGAAATATGTAGCTGAACTTAAAAGGTTAGAATATCAAGCTAAAAAAAATAATATATCTTGGGATGATTATTATACCTTTAAAAATTCATTTGCTAATGTATCTTATAGTTATGCTGTAAATAGTCATAAATCACAAGGACAAACATTTACGAATAGCTTCGTATGTGAAACATCAATAAAAAATACAAAACTGCCTTCAACTCTTAATAAATTACAAAGTTTATATGTTGCAACAACAAGAGCAAGTAAAAATATTTACTTGTATTAATTTAAAAAATTAAATAACTATTTGTAATTTTACATTGTGAATTACCCCTAACCTAAAGATATAGTGGATTCGGAAGTCAGCACTCCAACTAATGTAGGCAATTAGTTCCGATTTTTAAGTGTAGATTCTTATACAAGTAATTTTTAAGTGCAAAAGGGCAGCATTAATATCACGATTAAGGACAGTACCACAAGATTTACAAGTCCATTCTCGGTCTTTAAGTTCGAGGTCTTTATTTATCACATCAACATTCATTTTATTTTGTTTTCCATAATAATTTATAATTTCGAGATACCCAATCAGCAGTATCAGCAGAATTAAATTTAAGATATTCCCCTGTTTGTAGTGCATAGATATAAGCACTTCTATCACTAAGTTTTTTTAGTGTATTATCTTTTTCATTATGCACTACAGTAGGGTAAACAAAATAATTACCTTTCCCATCATCTCCCCACGCCATTTCGTGAGTTCTTACCCATCCGTTACCTAAATCTTGTGAAGGATATTTACTTGGCTCTAAAATCCTTTTTACAAAATTCTTGTTAGAGTTAGCTAACATTAATTGTTTTAACCATTTTTCGTTCATAATTTTATGTATTTATACAGCACCTAACACATGATATAAAAAATTGAGGTGCATGTCGGTAATTTATTAATTTTACTATCTTTTTTAAGTTCAGGTAACTGGTTATTCAAATCAAAACATGATAGATTAACTTTATTGCCTGCGTATACTGTTTGCTTGGGTTCAAGTGCAAGATTATACACAAAACAACAACTACCGATATGCTTATTTATCAGTTCGGCTTGTGCCTTTATTGGCTATATTTAAATCCCTTTAGCATATTGCAAAGATACATTTTATTTTAAAATTATGTAAATTATATTTAAAATATTATTAACTTTGTTACATGTAAACAAAATAATCATGGCAAAAAACTTTAAAAAATTAGATGAAACAAATTTAGAATTTGTTTTACAAACATTATCAGAAACTACATTATCTCATGTAGTTAAATTTACATTCATATCAGATGATACAATGAATGATGTTATAAATATAAATAAATTATCTCCTATCCCTAAATATATTTCAAATGGCATAGAAATAGCCTTAATAATTAATGAAAATTATTTTGATTTATTACCTGATGAATATAAAAAAATAGCAATATTAGAAGCTGTACATCCTATACGTATAAATGAGGTAGGTAATATATCTATTTTACAACCAGATGTCGTTACATTTTCTGATTTTATAGAAAAAACAACTTTTCCTGAATATCTTAAATTCATAGAATCTGTTAAATCTGTAAAAGATGTTACAAAAGAAAATGTAGAAAAAACAAATGTAGAAATACAAACTAAATTATTTTAAAATGGAAAAAGATTTTGTGAATAATGTTCTCATATCTCTAAAAAGAACATACGAAAAAGATGAAGTTGTTAGTGCATTATACAAAAAAATAGAAAATAAAGAATTTCTTATAGGTCAATTAACCTCTGAAATAGATTATCTTAATAATGAAATAAAAAATTATATTAATAATAAAGAGATTTCAAGGGAATCTAAAAAAGAAATAAAAAAAGAAGAACTTTACAAAAATCAAAAGGCGATAATAAAATCACAAAATGAAATTATTGAAAAACTTAAAAAAGATAATGCAAATATTTTACTAGAATTAATAAAATCAAAACACAAAGTTTAAATTTTGAATAATAACGAAAAAATAATAAAGTATAATATCGCTAAACAAAAGGTAAGAGAAGAACTTATTGCAAAACTTACAGAAGAAATAGGAAAAATAAGCACTGAATTACAAATGCATGAGACGAAAGAAAACATTATACTCGCCAAACAAAATGAATTAAACAAACTTAAAGAAGAACTCACTTTAATTGA
>DYJU01000096.1 GCA_020722985.1 Candidatus Methylomirabilis sp. | reverse complement strand
AAAGGATACAAAAGCAGTTCTGGAAGCTGTTTTCACAAGGGCAGTAACTAAAATAAATAGGGAGATATAATTTAAATAATTAAAATTTTTCTTGAAATATTCGTTTTGAATCCTCATTCCAAAAATAATTATAAATGAAAACGCCAAAATCCCACCCCAAGCATTTGGATCCCAACCAAATATTGTTTCTCTTACCTCATAATTGCTTTCGAAATATTTCTTTCCATAGCCCAGTAACTGGATTAATCCCAGACCAACAACCAAAAAACTTAAATAGTTAAAAACCTTATAAGATATATGAATATTTTTAAAAATATTATATGAAACCCAAAATAAAATCAATAATTGAGAGATTTGAGTAAACCGGATAAAAAACTTGCTAAAATAAAAACCTTCTAAAGAAAAACCCGTAAGAATAAAAATTAAATAATAAGATATGAAAAATAAAAATTCCTTGGGAGGTTTTTTGAAATATTTATTGAGATCTAAAATACACAAAAGAATAAATATAATTCCCATTATCTTTGTAATTGACAAATAACCCTTCATAAAATTTATATCTATTGTTTCAAATGGAATTGATGCCATTAAAATATAAAAAAATAATATTACAAGATTTTTATCTTGCTTTCTTAAAATTAAAGATTCATTCATATACATATTACTGGCTATCTGTCCTTTAAAGAATTTACTGCTGCCTAAGCAATTATTTTTTAACAGCTTTTATCCAAAGTTTCAAATCACAGCCATTTTGCAATTATCTATCAAAATATTTTCTTAAAAATAATTCTGCGTTTATAACTCTCCAAATTTTTGATGTATCTTTTATTTTTCCTGCTATAAAATAATTGTATTCTTTTTTTATTTTGACACTATTGTAAAACTTTCTTTCTTTAAAAGATTTTGAATTTAATATATCAAAGACAAATTCTTTTAAATCATTTTTTAGCCATAAATTTTCAGGTGTTAAAAAGCCAACTTTATCTTTTCTTTTTATAATTTCTTCAGGAATAATGTTTTTCATAGAATTTCTTAAAACTGCTTTTGTATAACCATCTTCTATTTTATATTTGGAGGGCAGGGAAAATAAAAACTCAACAACTCTATGGTCTAAAAAAGGAACTCTTGATTCTATAGAATGAGACATTGAGTTCCTATCTTCATAATGAAGAAGTGCTGGTAATTTTAAAATTAAATTACCATACAAATCTTTATCTAACCTACTATCTAAAAATAAATTATTATTTCTTTTTTTAATATATTTAAAATTCAAATTCTTATTCTTAAAATAAAAATTTAATCTTTCCCTAAAAGAAAAAGGTAAAGAATAATAAAATATCTTAGAAAGAAAATCAATTTTTGAGTAATTATGATATTGAAAATAATATTTTATTTCTTTGAAAAATTTTCTAAATTTAAAACTTCTTATTAGGTCTATATAAAAAGGGTAATAATAGTAATGGTATCCAGCAAATATTTCATCAGCCCCTTGTCCATCCAAGAGCACTTTAATTCCATTTTCTTTTGCAAGTTTCATAACATTCCATTGGGCATATATACTTGTTGAAGAAAATGGTTCTTCTTGGAAATAAATAATTTTTTCAATTTCATCAATAAGATTTTTTGGTTTTGGATAAATAAAAAATCCTTTTACATTTATTTTTTTTAAGACAATATCTATATATTTTTTTTCACTTATATTTTCATCTTCATAGACAGCTGAAAATGTATTTAAATTTGAATAGTTAAAAAAATTATCAATCAAGCATACTATTGCAGAAGAATCAAGCCCTCCTGAAAGACAAGTTCCAACAGGAACATCACTTCTTAAATGGATTTTTATAGATTCTTTGAAAATTTCTAAAAATTTTTCTTCAATCTCATTTTTATTATCCTTTTTAATTTTATTTGTAGGATTTAATTCCCAATATTTCAATTTTTTAAGATTTGAATTCTCTAAAATTAAATAATGTGCTGGATTTAATGTTTTTATATTTTTAAAGAATGTTTTTTCTTTATGGTTTTTAAGCCCAAATACCAAATAATCACAAATTATTTCATCTTCAGGCTCTGCGGTAATGCACCCACTTTCTAAGATTGCTTTTATTTCAGAAGAAAATATAAATATTTCCCCGTCAAAAAAATAATAAAAAGGTTTTATTCCAAATCTATCCCTTGCACAAAAAAGTATTCTTTTTCTTTCATCCCAGATAGCAAAACTAAACATTCCAATAAATTTTTCAAGACAATTGAATCCATATTCCTCATAAGAGTGTATAATAACCTCCGTATCAGAACATGATTTAAAATAATGTCCTTTATTTTTCAAATTATCCATAAGCTCAATGTAATTATATACTTCACCATTATAAACAATCCAGATACTTTTATCTTCATTACACATTGGTTGCTTTGCATTTTCTGATAAATCTATAATTGACAAACGCCTATGTCCAAAGCCTAAATTTCCTTTAATAAAATACCCCTCCCCATCTGGACCTCTATGTATTAAAGAATTGGTCATTTTTTCTAATACTTCTTTATCAACTTTTTTATTCTGCATATTATAAATTCCAACGATTCCACACATATTATATTGAAAAAATCTCCATATATTTGTTTTTAATATTTTCTATATGATATTCATAGCTTGATTTTAAAGCATTTTTTGCAAAATTTTCTCTTAAAATCTTATCTTTATAAATTTTCAAAATCGCCTCTTTTAAAGCAACTTTATCTCCTGCTTCTATTAAGATTCCATTTTTTCCATCTTTTATTAAATCTGCTGTTGATCCTTCAAGATTTGTTGTTATTATTGGAAGCCCAGTCATCATTGCTTCAATAATAACTGCCCCAAGCCCTTCCCTATATGTTGGAAATAAAAATAAATCTGACATTCTTAAAGCTTCCGCAACTTTTTCCCTTGATAGTGCCCCAAGATATTTGAAACTATTATCAAGTTTCTTTATCTGATCATCTGCCCATTCTTCAAAACCTTCCCTTTTTGCTCCTACTATCACTAACTTTGCACATTTTATTTCTTTTGCTACCTCTTTCCATACAGAAACCAAATCATAGAATCCTTTCCTTGGTATTAAATACCCTACAAAAATACATAAAAAATCATCTTCATTAAATCCATACTGCTTTCTTAATTTTATTTTTTCTTCTAAGTTTAATGGTGGATGGTAAATATTTGGATCTTTTGCTGGACCTAAAAGAATAATTTTTTCCCTCTTCCAGCCATATTCAATTCCCTGTTTTGCAAGACCACTTCCTAAAGATAATATGTAGTCTGATTTACCCAATATATTTAAAAATATTTTTGCTAAAAATTTTGGATATTTTGTTCTTTTAAGCAAATCTATTGGGCCATCCTGCCCCATAAGTGTCATATTTATAAGACATTTTATTTTTAGAATTTTACAAAAAAAAACTATAATTGATGCTTCTAAAAATGGTGCATTAATATAAATTATATCTGCTTTTTCTTTTAAAAATTTAAAAATTATAACAAAACAAAAAATCCATCTTGAAAAAAAATTATAAGGATTTGGCTTTACTCTTATAATTTCATTTCCCATAGGAGATTTAATTTCTGAAAAAAAAGCAGTAAGTATTTTTATATCAAAATTATCTTTAAGAAAAGATGCCAATTCATCAATCCTCCTACTATCCCCTCCCCTTGATGGGCAAAATTCTCTTTGAATTATAAAAGCTTTTCTTTTATTTTTTTCCATAAATTATATACCCCAAATTTAAAAGATAAAAAAATAAATAAAATAAAAACAATGACTTTATATTTAAATTCTAAAAAGGATAATGGAAAGAATACAAAAGGAATTAAAATTCCTAAGATCCATTCCTTCCAGATAAAATTTATGGGATTTAATTTCATTCCAAAATAATAATAAAGAAAGGCAAGGAAAAAAAAGGAACCAGCAGTAACCCAAGCACAAGCAATTGCGCCATATTTTGGAACAAATATTAAATTTGAAATTACATTTAATGAACCTGCGATAATTGTGCAAATAGAAACAAGCCCATTTTTTCGCATTTGTTGTAAGATTAATCCAGGAAAGGTATAAATACCAAGGAAAAAATAACCCAATATAACTGGAGCTATGTAAGAGATTGCTATCCAGTATTTTTTACCTGCTATAATTTTTATTATTTCTGGCGTAAAAAATATGCCAGTTCCTGCAATTAGGCCTAAAAATAATGTCCAATGGGAAGCCTGCGCCCCTAATATTAAGCTTGCATCTTTTCTATTTTTTTTTACATCAAAAAATACAGGACCCCACACTGCTTGCATTCCTGTTACAAATGCATACATAGCCATTCCACAAGTATAAGCAAAAGTATAATAACCCGTCTCTGTAAGCCCTGAGTATTTGCTTAATATTAATCTATCTGAAAGATTTAATATCCATAAAGATAGACTATGTGGCAGGAGAGGCAATGAATAACTTATTGTTTCCTTAAATATTTTAAAAGAAAATACAAATTTTTTGCCTATTATATAAATCAAATATGCTAAATAAGGAAAAAATAACAAAATGTTTTGCTGGAAGGTTGCAAATATTTGGCCATAAGCACCACTTTTTTTTATAATTAATTGATAAAGCAATAATAAGAATAGAAGCATAAAACTTCCAATGTGTATTATTGCAATTTGTAGCCTTTTTTCCCTTGCTTGAAGTAAGTTTAATATTACTTGTTGGGGAATATAAAGAACAACTATTAAAATTACTAGTAAAATAAAATTATTTCCCTTTTCAATTGGAACCTTAAAAAATAACTTATAAAAATAAGGAGAAAATAGGTAAAATGCAAAAACTATTATTAGAGAAAAAATAAGATTTGTTATAAATATTGTTGAAAGGGTTTTTTTATATTTTTCTTCATCGCCTCTATATTCAAATAAAAAGAATATGACTGAAGCTCCTAAACCAAGTGTGGAAATCATTGTAAGTAGCTCAATTACTGGAAGAAATATTCCAAGTATTCCATAATCTTCTGGTGTCAAATATCTTGTATATAAGGGAACAAGAATAAATCTTATGGCTTTCAGGAACATAAAACCAAAAAAGGTTATAAAAGTTCCTTTTATCAATCTCTGGCTTACTGAACCAGATGGAGAAGAAAAAACTTCACTTTTCATTTAAATTTCTCATAATAAATTCGGCAATTTTTTCTGAACTATTTCCCAAATTTAAAATGAAATGCTCTTTCATTTTATCTATATTTTTTAAAGAAATTTCATAAAATATTTTATCATTTAATAATTTTTCTACAAGTTGAATCCATTCCTTGGAATCTTTGGCTTTAAAACCAAAACCTTTTTCAGGATAATCTATTAGATTAATATTTTCAGGAGAATAATAAATTACCGGCTTTCCTAAGATTGAACTTTCAAATCCAGCAATGGAGGCAACTGTTGAAACAATATCAGAAATTTTAATTAGTTCATAAATATTGTAGTTATTATCAAATATTTTAAAGTTTTTTTCTATTTTTAATTCTTCCCAATTTTTGCTTGCTTCTCCTGGATGTAATTTTACAATTACTTTATATTTCTTTGATAAATCAAAAAATGTAACAGGAAATACTTCCTTTTGACTCCTCAATAGCTTTTCAGGATAGTCAGGGCATGAATTTTTTCCAAAATTCCCATCAGAAATATGCAAGATTATATTATCATTTTCAGAAAAGCCAAATTTTGTTTTTAAAGTTTTCTTGTCCCTTTTTTGAAAATCAATTAAAATATTATCAAATCTTGGAGATCCAATAGAAATTAATTTATCCTCTGGTATATTTTTTCTTATTAATTTTTCCTTATAATAATTCCCCCAACATACAAAATACGAACAATCTTCTATGTCCTCGTATTCCCCAATTTCCCCATGCTGAACTGATATAGTTAAAATCCCATAAGATTTTGAATGTCTAAATATTGGATTTATAAAATACCCACTATTGACACCAGTGATCACAATTTTTGGCTTGTAATAATAAATTAAAATTTTAGCTAATAAATCAAACTTAAGAACTAAATACAAATTTGATTCCAAGAACCTTTTGTCAGGAAAATCTATCCTATTTTTTTCACCATAATTTTTTAAATAATAATCATATTCTTTGGCTACCCTAATTGCCTTAAAAAACAATTTTAAAAGTTCTATCTTTTTTATATAAATTGATGGTCTTTTTATTTTAATTTTTTCCCAGGGGAAAATATAATTTTCAAGCAATTTAGATTTATAGTATAGTATTTTACCATTCACACCATTGATTTTTAATTGATCCGTAATTGATTGTAAATTGAGATGATTAGAAGGTAATTCCCCATGGATTAGATACCAAATTTTATCTTTTATTGATGGTAATTTTTTTCTTGGTATCAAAAAATCTTTCAATAAACTAAAAAAAACACCTCTGACTTTGTCTCCTGGTGTCCAGAAAAAAAGGGAATAATAAGTTCCTTTAATTTCAGGATATTTTAATAGAAGCCCTTTAGTAGCATTATTTATATCCTCAAATCTAATTCCCATTTGTCAAATCCAAAATTTCTGCCAAAACTTCTGCAAATCTTATGTGTCCATACTTAGACAAATGATGGCCATCGCTTAATAGAAGATGTTTTAAATACAGGAGATAACTCAAAAGAATTATTTAGACATATTTCATATAGTCGTTCAAGCTATTTAGATGATTCAACTCAGTTTGATAAAGATAAATCAATGAAA
>DYJU01000095.1 GCA_020722985.1 Candidatus Methylomirabilis sp. | reverse complement strand
CTTTCGGCTTCCTAAGAATGACACTGTCAAGCGTTTATTTACTAGTCGCCACACTTTTACAAGTGGACTTCTAGTAGCTGAACTATTGCTAAGGATGTTTATAAAGAGATGTTCGTAAAACATTTTTAGAGAATAATAGTAGAGAATCAAAAAATAGAACTATGTTTGAACCCTGTAAAAGTCTATTTATAAATCATTTATAACCAAAACAAAATTGAAAAAAATTAACGAAACTTTTGTATATAATTTTTGTCTAAAATACGTTTAACGTAAAACATATTTTTATATTGTGGAAAGGAGATATGATGGATTTTTTGCGAAAAATATATATTATTTTAATTATTATATCATTATCCATTAATTTACTGTCAGCAGATATTCAATATTCTTTTTTACTTGATAAATCAGCAATTCCTTCTGATGTTTTTATGCGAAAAATAACTTTAAAAGTTCATCTTGGAAATTGTTCTTCTTGTACTGTCGAGGTTGATGGCAATTCTATACCAGCGGTTTATAACTCTGCAACAAAACTTTGCACATTTAACGTTGATGATAATAATGCATCAGTCGTTGTAGTTACAGGAATAAACTATACTGGTGGTGCAACTGGTGCCTGCACAAAAGCAACTCTTTATAATGATAAAAAATGGGCATACTCCTTTACTTTTGATGATGACTATGATACTCAATACACTGTTGCATATCCTGTGTTTCAGGAAAAGGGATATAGGGGAGGCATTGCAGTAATAACAAGCACCATAGACAGTGGCGGGGCATATATGACAGGCACGCATTTGGATGCGCTATATGCTGCGGGCTGGAGCATTTTTAATCATACTGTTAATCATGTTGATGATGGAACAGGTGGATATAGTGGAATTAGATGTTCGGGTTCACAATATACAATATTTAATCAAATTCTGCCTGCAAAACAATGGATTGAAAATAGGTATCCTAACTATATAAATACATATTACGTTTATCCGTATAATGATATGAACTATAAATCATGCCTTATGGAACAAAACTGGTTTTTAGGAGCTGAATCAATAGTTGGAGATAATTATGTGGATACATTTCCAAATACTGATGCACGTTATGAGTTGCGCAGACAACAATTTTATGGAATAGATATTGTTACATTTAATGGCTGGGCAGATGATGCTGCAAATGATTCAAGGCCAAGATGGCTAATTGCATTTACCCATAGCGTTCTTCCCAAGAACGAGCCACCAAGCACATATTTTACAAATGAAGATACTTTAAGAGCGCATATAAATTACATATATAATACCTATGGTGAAGGAAGCACAAGAAATGATATGTGGTTTGCTCCATCTGATGAAGTTTTGATGTATTTATTTACAAGGCAATATCTTAATGTAACACCTTATACATTACCAACATCAACACCGACACCAACTGGAACATGGTATACAAGTACTCCAACAAATACAGGGACTGCTACTTTTACGGCAACAAATACTTCGACAAATACTTCAACTGTAACTCCTACAGACACACCATGTGGCTGGACTACTTTATACAGGGTAAATTGTGGCGGTAGCCAGTATGTTGATACTCAGGGATTTACCTGGGCAGCAGATAAAGCATGGACAACAGGATCATGGGGTTATGTTGGAGGCAATACTGCAAATACTCCAAATTCTATAAATGGCACACAAGATGATCCACTTTATCAAACAGAAAGATATGGAAGTAGCACTTATAGATTTACAGTTCCTAATGGAAACTATATTGTAAGGTTATTATATGCAGAATTTTATTGTACGACATCAGGATGTAGAATTTTTAGTGTAGATGCAGATGGAACGCGAATAATAAGCAATTTAGATATATATTCAAAAGCAGGATATTGTGCAGCATATGAAGAAATGCATAATGTATCAGTTTCAGATGGAGAATTAACACTGGAAGGAATTGTGGGAAGTGTAGATGAGCCAAAATGGTCGGCAATAGAAGTAATACAGATTAATTCCTGTTCACCAACAGCAACGCTTACTTTTACAGAAACAAATACTATAGTTGTAACAAATACGCTAACCAATACATTTACAAATACTTTAACTTCAACAAATACTCAAACTGTAACTTATACAAAAACTTTAACAGATACAGACACCATAACATCTACAAGCACGCGAACTTTTACATTTACAAATACATCAACCAGAACAAATACCTTAACTTTTACCTCAACAACCTCATCAACTATTACACGAACGCAGACAGAAACAGTGACAGGGACACAACCACCGACATGGACCTTTACAGATACTTCTACAAATACATATACTCAAACAAATTCGTCAACTCCTACTCAGATATATACAAATACACAAACCCCCACACATACAGTAACAGGCACATCGCCAGCAACATGGACTAATACAAATACTTTTACAGCAACAGTTACCTTGACATGGACTTATACTTTTACAAGGTCAGCAACCCAAACTGCTACATTATCGTATACTTTTACACATACAGAAACGATGTCTTTTACGGTTACGTATACAAATACTACTGTTTTTACATCTACTTTAACACCTACAAATACATTTACGCCAACTGCATCAGAAACTATTACAGACAAATTGGATTTTAATAAAAATTATCTCATTATAACTTATCCAAATCCTATTTCAAAAAATAAAGATTTAAAAATAAATTTTTATTTAACTAAAACGGCAAATTTTTATACATTTAAATTATACACAGTTTCATTTAGATTTATTTTAGAGAAAAAAGAAGAAAAATTATTTAAAGCAGGGGAAAATGAAATAATTATAAAATATGATGAATGTTTAAAAAAATTAGCGAAGGGAACTTATTATTATATAATTATCATAGAAGATGATAAGGGTAAAAAAGTAATAAGTAAAATACAAAAATTTATGATATTATAAAGGGATCGAGTAATAATTCAGCCTTCAGGAGTAATCTTGTAAAAGGTTGTGTATTTTAAAAAACCCATGAAGGGAGTCATTATTAGGAAAACGAAAGAGAAGGGTAGAATAGGAAATAAGGAGTAATAGTTCAGCCACCAGAAGTGAATTTGTAAAAGTGTTGCGACTAGTAAGGAAAAACCTAACACTGTCATTCTTAGGAAGCCAAAAGAGGAATATAGAAGGAAAAATAAAGGGTATATGAGGCTTAAGGAAGCAATCTGGCAGTTAAAAGCGGAAGTAGACAAGTAGAGAAGGCAATCGGGAATAAAAGCAAGATTGCTTTGTCAGGCTCATTAAACGAGGGAATAGAAGTCAGAAGTAATCATTCGCCTGACTTTAAAATGACAGAACAAAAATTTATTTATTAACTAATTTTATTCTACCAGGGGCTAAACTGTTACCTCTACATTTTCAAATTTATTTTAAAGTTAAATTATTGCTTTCTAAACTTTGTGAATTTATTCACCAATAATTGAAAAATATTAAAAAAACACTTGACAAAAGTTTGACTATTTTATATAATTATTATAAAAAATTGTGAAATAAATCACTAAAAAGGAGGAAATAGAAATGAAAAAAAGTTACATTATGGCGCCAGGACCCACAGAAGTTCCACCGGAAGTATTAATAGAAGGTGCAAGACCAGTTATTCATCATAGAACGCCGCAATACAGGAAAATTCTAACAGAAGTAATAGATGGATTAAAATATGTTATTCAAACAGCAAATCCAGTATATATTATTGTATCGTCTGGAACAGGAGCAATGGAAGCGGCAGTTGCTAATACAGTAAATCCGGGTGATAAAGTAATAGTTGCGTCTATTGGTAATTTTGGTGATAGATGGGAACAGATTGCTAAAGCGTATGGTGCAAATGTTATAAAAATATCTCCAGAATGGGGTTATGCAGTAAAACCAGAAGAATTAAAAAAAGCACTTGATGAAAATCCTGATGCAGTTGCTGTATTTACCCAATTAAATGAGACTTCAACAGGTGTTTATAATGATATAGAAAAAATTGGTTTACTTACTAAAAACCATAAGGCGCTTTTAGTAGTAGATGGTATTAGTGGCGTAGGAGCTCAACCATATTATTCAGATAAATGGAATGTTGATATAACAGTTGTTGGCTCACAGAAAGGATTTATGATACCGCCTGGGCTTGCTTTTATCTCTGTAAGTGAAAAGGCAAAAAAGGTTATAGAAGCAAACAAATCACCAAAGTTTTATTTTGATTTAAAAAAGTATGAAAAATCTGCAATAAAAGAAAAGATGCCTGATACTCCTTTCACTTCCGCGGTATCACTGGTTACACAACTCGCCACAGCATTAAAATTGATAAAAGAAGAAACAATTGAAAAAGTATGGGAAAGACATAGAATATTAGCAAGAGCAGTCAGGGAAGCAGTTATTGCACTTGGTTTAACTCCATTTGCAAAAGAAAATCCTGCAGTTGTTCTATGTTCTGTGGTTGTTCCAGATGGAGTTGATGGCAAAGTTCTTGTAAAAAAAATAAGGGATGATTATGGCATATCAATGGCAGGAGGACAGGGAAAATTAGAAGGAAAAATTTTTAGGATTGGGACCCTCGGTTATACTGATAGGTTTGACCCAATTATTGGAATAGCAGCAACGGAAATGGCTTTAAAAGAATTAGGAGCAAAAATTGAAATAGGCAAAGGTGTAAAAAGAGCAATGGAAGTGCTTATAGAAGAAAAATATTAAAAATGTTCTAAAATAGTTCATAGAGAATTCAAATATAGTAAAAACTATTTACAAACTAAGTTAAAACCATATTGGAACTATTTCAGAACTAAGTATGAACTATGTAAGAACTAAATTTGAATATTTTTATTTAAAATTCGGAGGTGCAAAATGCACAAAATTTTAGTAAGCGACAAACTTGCAGAAGATGCTCTAAAACTTTTACAGAATGAAAAGGATATAGAGTATGTTGTTAAGACAGGTCTTACAGAAGGTGAACTTGCAGAAGAATTGACCAAATATGATGCCTTAATTATAAGGAGCGGGACTAAAGTTACAGCAAAAGTATTATTAAAGATTACAAAATTAAAAGTAATAGGGAGAGCAGGCGTTGGCGTTGATAATGTTGATATGCCAGTAGCAACAGCCAAAGGTATAATTGTTATGAATACACCTGATGCAAATACAATTTCAACAGCAGAACAAACAATAACACTTATTCTTGGTATGGCAAGAAATTTACCGCAGGCAGATGCATCATTAAAAGCAAAAAAATGGGATAGAAGTAAATATACAGGAGTAGAATTGTATGGAAAAACACTTGGTGTGATAGGTTTGGGAAGAATTGGAACAGAAGTTGCAAAAAGAATGCTTTCATTTGGTATGAAAGTAATTGGTTATGATCCATTTATTACAAAAGATAAAGCAGAAATATTAGGTATAGAATTGATGGAATTAAAAGATGTAATCAAGAATGCAGATATTTTAACAGTCCATGTTCCCAAAAATAAAGAAACAACAAATCTAATAACAGCAAAAGAAATTGAAACGATGAAAGATGGAGTAATGATTGTTAATTGTGCGAGGGGTGGAATTATTAATGAAAAGGATATAGCAGATGCTTTGAATAAAGGGAAAGTAAAAAAAGCAGCATTTGATGTTTATGAAAAAGAACCGCCATTTGATAGCCCGCTTTTTACAGTTGACCCTGATAGAATAATAATGGTACCCCATTTAGGTGCTTCAACTGTTGAAGCACAGGAAAATGTAGGTAAAGTAATAGTTGAGCAGGTTATTGAAGCATTAAAAGGTGGAATGATAAGGAATGCTTTAAATATTCCAGCGGTAGACCCTGAACTTTTAAAAGAAATGCAACCCTATCTTACCTTAAATGAAAAATTAGGTGCTTTTGTAGCACAATTAATAGAGGGCAATATTAAAAATATAACTATTGAATATAGCGGAGAAGTTACAAAATATAATTTAAAAATTTTAACAATTGCCGCAGTAAAGGGAGTTTTATATCCTGCGCTCGGAGATACAGTTAATTATGTGAATGCAGTTCCTCTTG
Organism: Candidatus Methylomirabilis sp.; assembly: GCA_020722985.1. GTDB lineage: Bacteria > Oederibacteriota > PGYV01 > PGYV01 > DYJU01 > DYJU01. Next base: position 830 of record DYJU01000095.1, on the reverse strand, counting down.
CAAAGGAAAGAGGAATAGAAATCATTGAAAAAACAACCACGATAAAGAGTGATTTTCCCAATTTAATAAGCGTTACTATTCAAACTGATAAAGAAAAAAGAAATGTATTTGGAACAATCTCAGTAAATAAGCAGGCAAGGATAGTAAAGGTTGATAAATTTGAAGTGGAAATTGTTCCCGAAAAGAATATTTTAGTTTATAAAAATGAAGATAAACCTGGTGTAATAGGAAGAATTGGAACTGTTTTAGGCACAAACAACATAAATATTGCTTCTTTTGCTCTCGGCAGACATAAAGAAGAAAAAGTTGCTCTCGGTATTGTTACTGTTGATAATGAAGTGTCACAGGATGTAATTACAAGTATAAAAAATATGGAAGGAATTTTAGATATAAAATATATTGTATTATAAAATAAAAGTCAGAAATTTACAAAACATAGATTTAATTTAAAAAGCAATTTAGTAATAGTTCAGATACCAGAGGGGAACCTGTAAAAGTGTGGCTACTGGTAAGGAAGCACATAGCGATGTCATTCTTAGGAAGCCGAAAGAGGAACTTAAAAAGAAAAATAAGGGTGGACGAGGCTTACGAAGCAATCTTGCAGTTGAAAAGCGGAGGAATACAAGACTAAAAAAAGTATCAAGTAATAAAAGCAAGATTGCTTTGTCATGCAGAATTTTGCAGGGACAAAAGAAGATAAAAGATTTTATTCGCTTGACTTCAAAATGACAGTAAAGACGAAGAAAAAAGTAGAGAAGAGTATTTTTCAATAGCGTAAGGGTTCTGGAAAAATTAATCAAAAACAGTTGTGTGGACGTAATAATGAGATT
>DYJU01000094.1 GCA_020722985.1 Candidatus Methylomirabilis sp. | reverse complement strand
TACATTAAAAAAATGAACAGTAAATTAGTGAATTATATTGGGATCTAAGTATAAATAAAGGGGCAATAGTGGGGGAAATATTGGGATCGGGTGTATAAAAGTGTGGGGGTCAGGACAGGGTTTTGGATCAGGGTTTTGGGGTCAGGGCATTGGGATAAGGGATTGGGTCAGGGGATTGGGATCGGGTGGTATGGATCGGGTGTTAGGGGATCGGGGTCTGGGTGTGTGGCACAATGACCATAAATGGTATATTCGAACAAGATTTTATATATAGGTATGTAATAATGTTATACATGGTAGAAAAAAAGAGTTTTCATAATGTTTTGGAGCGTGCTAAAGATAAAAAAGACGACGAATTTTATACGTCGTATGAAATAGTAGAAAATGAGTTAAATCATTATAATCAATTTTTTGAAAATAAGATTATTTATAATAATTGTGATGATTTTTATCATAGTAATTTTAGTAAATATTTTATTAAACATTTTAATGATTTTAAATTAAAAAGATTATATGTCAGTGGATATAGTATTAAAGATAAAAGGGGTTATTGTGCAGAAATTAGTAGTGTAAAAAACGATTATGATGATATTTTAGAACTTGATGGTAATGAATTAAAAAGTTGTGATGGGGATTTTAGGTCTCAAGAGAATTTAAAACGATTGTTAAACAGTGATATTGTTATTACAAATCCACCGTTTAGTTTAGCGCGGGTTTATATGGATTATATGATAGAATATGGTAAAAAATTTATATTAATTTTACCCTTAACTATAATAAAGAGCAAACATGTGCCTGATATGTTCATTGATGATAAAATATCTTTTGGTTATAATTTTAGGTTAGGAAAAGGTTTTTCATATAAAGGCAATCCTGTGCACATATATGCCACATGGTTCACAAATTTAAAGATAAAAAGGCATGCAGAACCATTGGTATTAACAAAAAAGTATAATTCAATGGATTATAAAAGATTTGATAAATTTCCAGATATAATAAATGTTAATAAATTAAGCGATATTCCATACGATTATGACGGCAAAATGGCTGTGCCTATAACCTTTTTTGCTTATGATGATAAAAAACAGTTTAAAGTTTTAGGCATAATCAATGGTTATGCTGCAAATAAATATAGATTTGGCTTTGGAGATCATTTAACTGTTCAAGGAAAGGGGGTGTTTACGCGTGTTGTTATACAAAAAAGGAGTGATTTATTATGGCAAAGAGTGATAAGAAATATTCTAGAATGATAAATGATCTTTTACAGTATTACAGTATAGGGTTTTTAGCTGCGAAAATATATAAGAGTAGTGGGGGTAAACAGAAAAAATTAGTTATTAAAATTGCAAGTGGTAATATTACGCATATAAGTCCTAAAGTAAAATATAGAATTACGAGATTATATCATACTATCTATCAAAATATACATATGATTGACTTTATAATTCCATTTCCTTATCGAGAGATATACAAAAATATGACTAATGACGAGTTAAAATTTTATTTTATAAACTTTAGAGAGTTAATTATGGATGCGTATAATGAGATTAAAAAGTTCTTAAAATCAAAATTAAAGATATATAATAGCGAATATTATATAATAGGTAGTTGTTTTTATTACGCAAAAGGAAAAGATTTAGCAGAGATTATTCCATTTATAAAAGGTTTTAATGGTTTTCATAATTTACGCTATGAAATTCATGCAATCACAGAACAGATATTAAAAACAACACAAACCACATTTATGATTGGTGGTGTAGTGGATATAAATAAAAGAAATACTATTGATTTTGATAATATAAGTAATTATCAATGGGATAATATGAGTTGATGTTTATGATCATTGCACCTTTAAAATGTAATAATATTTTTGATCGTAAAAAAGTTATTGTATTTGATACGGAAGCTTATAGGTATAAAACAAAGCAAAAGGGGATAATAGAATATCAAAAATTAGCGATATATTCTATTTTTGATGGTGAGAAATATTATAATGGTAATAATACAGATCAGTTTTTAAATCATTTAAAATTAATGCTAGAAAAATATAAGCGAATAATTGTATTTGCTCATAATATTAAGTATGATATAACTAATTTAGGCTTATTAATTTATTTTATATCACATAAACCGTTATTTGATCTAAAACAACGAAAATTATTGATTGGTGATGTGACATATGTTCAATATAAAGGTAAAAATGAGAGTATTGAATTTATAGATAGTTATAATTTCTTTAAAGTAAAGTTATCAGCGATTGCGCATGAAATGGATTTAGAGAAATACGCCACAAATGAAGATTATAAACAAGAAAATACTGTTTGGAATACTTATTTAGAGCAAAATGGTCAGCAGTTATGTAATCAGGATTGTTATATATTATATCGTTTAGTGAATGAAATGCAACAAGAAAACTCTTTATGCTGGGGGATTAGTATGGCGCAAACGTCGTTTAAGACTTTTTGTTCAAAATATTTAAAAATAAACATTAATTTATCAGATTATAATGATATTTCAATGAATGCTTATTATGGTGGCAGATGTGAAGTTTATGATCTGAATTTTCATAATTTTGTAATTGATTTAGATATTAATTCATTATACCCATATATAATGATGAACAATAAATATAGTTATAAATTTCGTCAACAAGTTAAAAATGCTGAATATATTATTCAAAACATTAAAAATAATACTTATAATTATCTTTTAAACATTGATTATAAGATTTTAAATGAAGATGTGCCACGAATACCGATATTACTTAGGCATGATAATAAGCTTATGCAATTTAAAGAAGCGAAAAATGTCTGGATTACAGGTAGAGAATTTTTAACATTAATTAGTGATTATACGGTTGATTATAAAATTATAAATGGTTATGAGTTTTATAATAATTATTTATTTAAAGATTTTGTTGAGTATTTTTATCAATTAAAAAGTAGTAGTAATGGCTTTAAAAGGCTATTTTGGAAAGGTATTTTAAACTCATTATATGGCAAATTCGGTCAGCATAAAGCGTCGTCCACTTATATTTTAATAGATAATATTACAGATCAAGCATTTAAGCAGTTTATTTCTCAAAATAGCGATAAAGATAGGGTGTTATATAATGATAAATATTATAGTTTATATGGCGATTATATTGTTTTTCTAGAAAAGAAAGAGCCTAAATATGCTGTTTTATTAGCAGCAGAAATTAGTGCCGATGCCCGATTATATAATTATGAAATTCAAAAGAAATTAGGGTTTGATCATGTTTTCTATACTGATACTGATAGTTTTTTTACAGATTTAAGCCCTGATAATGAAATTGTTAAAAGCCTATTAGGTCCAGAAATTGGCAAAATGAAGATTGAAAAACAAGGAACTTTAAAGGTTAACGCGCCTAAAAGTTATATCTTTTCGAACGAGAATGGTAAAACAGTGACGCAAAAAGGAATACCAGCAAATGCACGTAAAATAGGAAAAAATACTTATGAATATGATAGTATAAAATATATTAAAACTAAAGAAAAAGGAATAATTGTTAAACATATTGTTAAAACAGTAAAAAATGAGAATAATAAAATGAACTTTTCGAATGGGATAGGTAGAGTATGGTTAAATTTTGAAGAATACGATAATAATAAAAAATTGAAATTTCATAATTATTTAAATTTGGATTTATTAAATGATTTAGAAAAATAGCTAAAATAGGGAAAAAGTTATATATTTCATTGCTATTACTTATACTATGAAAAAGAAAGAAATGATAGATTATGAAGATATAAAAGAATTAATGAAAATAAAGATTGAAGGCAATTATAGGTCAATAGGAGCAGTAATACATGCCCTATTAGAAAAGAATAGGGGGAAATCAATATGACCATAGAGAAAAATGAACCAAATCAGGAAATAGAAAAAGAAAATAATACTGAGAAAATAGAAAATGTTGAGAAAACAGAAAATAACGCTGATTTGAATGCGTCATATGTTGTGCCACCAACCACTCCTGTTTCTTCCCCGATTGGTGGCACAACGCCACAACCTGAAAAGAAACCTGAAAAGAAACGAAAAAGGCGTGCTAAAAAACCAGTAGTTGAAACAGACGCTTCAACCGAAGCAGTAAAGGAAAAAAAAACAACGGAAAAGAAGAGTATACTGCTGGTCTGGAAGCGTCTATAACTGAAGCAAAATATAGCGAAGAAGATTTAGAGCGCCATAAAGATCTAATTCAGTCTGATGAAGAAGAACTTGAAAAAGGAATAGAAAATATTATTGCGGAATTTGATCCTGACGATGGCAAAGAATTATATTTAACCCTTATGGAATTTATTGCTGATTATTATCATGTAGAACTGGACGATGTAATAGAGCGTCGAGCTACACACCGTGGTATTTTTGTGGCTCGTATGACGAACAAATACATTAAAAACATGCCAAATATAATACAATTTCTTATATTTGGTGTAGAAATTATTAGCGATATCAAACATATACAAGTATTAGCACAGGCGCAAAAACTAAAAAACTCTATTGCAAATAAATAGGTGATAAAGAATGTCAATAATGAAAATTTTAAAAAATGGCGAAATAAAAGGGCTTTTAAAGATTTTAGGTGTTAAAGACGATTTTAAAGCTTATGTAGATGCAATTAAAGGATATAAATTTTCTGGTGATGTGCAAAAACTAGATATCATTGTTCGATCGCTTATTAAATTCTTTCCAATGATAAATGACATGTTTGATCAGGAAACTCTAGATAGTCTATTGATTGGTCTAGAATTTGGCATTGATAGTGATCCAGTACAAAAGAAAAAGCTTCAAGATTTTCTAAATATAGTTCTTCCAATAATATTAGCTGCCGAAGAGGACCATATTAATGATTTTCAAATCAAATAAATTAAAAAGTCTTATACCATTCGTGTATAATTATGATCGTTTGCTTGTCATAGGCATGTCTGGATCGGGCAAATCATATTTTGTGAATGAGCTAATGGATCAAGTGAGTAAACGGTATAAATATCGCGTATTTAGTATGAAACTAAATGATCATTATCCGCGCAAAAATGTTTATATTCCGCAATCAGAAGATTTAGAACAAGAAATAGACGAGTTTGTGAAATACGGGTTATTGCATGCCCCAATAACTCTGGTATGGGAAGATTTGCCCAATTATTTGTTTAATGTAAAAAAGATGCCTATTCTTTTTAAGCGTTATTTAATCATGGGGAGACAGGTGGGCATAGGTCATGTTTTTATTAGTCAAAAACTAAAAGGTATCCCCACCTTAATCCCGATGCAATGCAATAAATACGCAATATTTAAAACAGTGGATTTGCGCGATTTTCAAATGTTAAGGCTGCCTAATATTGATGTTTTAACTAGTTTAAACTTATATCACTTTTTATACTATGATCTTGATACTGGTATGGAAAAAATTATATAATAGGCACATATTATACTTATTATTCTTTCGAAAGGTTTAAATAGGGGTATATATATAGTCTTTACAGTGATATCTATGTCACATGAAGAGATGAAAGAACTAGGAATTATGTTTGTAGTGATGGTTATAGCCGTGTTGGTGGGGCTATATCTCAATAAGTATTTACAGACCGCCATGACAAACACTTCACCAGCATAAGTGGGGTAATAAAAATGTATAGAACAGTGTCGAATAAAAGCGGAATAGAATTTTCAAGTGAAAAAACCGCCACATTAGGGGCTAATATCGTGGATGTTGGCACGATAACGCCTAAACAGGCAACAGGAAATATAATAGGAATACAATTTATTTTTTCAGCAAATATCTCTGGCACAAGCGTGACAGGAAATGTGGGCACTGCTATTAATAAAATCACTATTAAAAAAGGTAGTAGATTTTTGAAAACATATACGTCCATACAGCAATTAATTAAAGAGTATCATAAATATACTGGTAATACATTTAGCGATGTCGCCTTAGTTAATGGTGCTGGCACATTAGAAACACCAGTTATACCATTAAACTTTAGTTTGACGTCTCTTGTCACTATTGATGTACAGGCAAATCCATATACAATGTATACGAACGGAACAGGTGGAACGTTTGGTTATTCAATGAGATTTGTATATTCACAAATACCTGTGGTTGATGATATTACTGAAATAACAACAACACCAACATTGCTTAATAGTGGAATAGATATAAATCTGGGCGATTACATTAATGTTGCACAACCAATCAAAGAAATTTGGATTGATGTGTCAACGGATGCTAATCTAAAATATACAGAATTTCGCTTAGGCAATAGCGTAATATATGGGCAAACTGATGCGCAAACATTAATCAATTTTGAAGAACTCGAGCCACAATATGGACATATAGATGGCTTTTTCAAACTGTTAATACCCCGTAATACAATCATTAACAATGCAGCAAATTCTGTTGCAAAACTGATTATAAACTTAAATACTTCGGTTGCGCCAACCATATATGTGTTCATATAAAGTGGATAAGTGTGTATAATATGGCTAATAGTTATACTTCCGATATAACTTCTGGCTCATTTGATTTCGCTGATTATTTTATTGTGCCACAGGCACAAGATTATCAGCCTTTAAACGTGCCTGCCATAGATAGCAGTTATGACGATCAGATATTCACATTATTGGTATGGAATGAAGACCCGAATAATACATGTATTGTAAAAATCGGTAATAAAAAATTGAGATTTCCGCCATTGACAGGACAGGTTTTAGACTTTTTAAGCTGGGAGATGCTCCCCAGTTTTCTTGCCCGTGGTGAAAACGGCACAGTTATGTATTTGCAAATCTGCTTAACCAGTCGTGTTTTGAGTGTGCATTTAACCAATCCAATAACCGTAATAAATCCTGCACCTTCAAATTCATCTAATACGACAATTCCACAAAATAGCCCAAATACAGATATTGAAGAAATAATCGGATTTGTAAAGATGAGATAAAAATGAGTGGATTAACAAGCTTTACTGGA
>DYJU01000093.1:3737-6990 GCA_020722985.1 Candidatus Methylomirabilis sp. | reverse complement strand
AATAATACAATATACCAGCAATAAAACCTAATGTTAAATACTTCCATATTTTCATAATTTTAATTGTTTACTCTCTATAGATTTCTTCTCTAATTGTTCCAACTTTTTTATCAATTTACATTTTAAAGTCAAGTGCAATTTCTGATTAAGAATTTGTTTTAATTCTCCTATAGTAAGTGTTATTCTTATGCTATTTTTCATTTGTAAATTGAGTGCTAATAGCGGATATAGTTTCTTTCTTAGGTTTTTGCTGTTTTTGTTGTTTTTTCATAGCATAAAGATTATAATCTCTTCGTATAGGAGACAATTCAGGAATATTATAATCTCTGTTATAGCGAAAAAAGATAACCTTTTTTTGTTTATCCCAGGGTAACTTATTTACTTTATTCCAGAACTCTTCCTCATCTGTGGCTTGGTCAGGACTTTGTTTTTTCATTTTGTCAAGATATTTCATATAAGCGTTTTTAATTCGTTCAAAAGCACCTTTCTTATCAAGAACATCAAACAATTCGCGATTATGCTTAATGTCCTCATCCCAAATACTCTCTAAGTTATAATTTTCTGGATTAAGCACAGCTGCTTCGCTTTTTATAAGATTTTCACCCATATTTATTTACCTCCTTATTCTATTTTTTGATTATAAAATTCTTTTAATCGCTTATTATATTCATCTAATGTATCACCATATTCTTTATACTTCTCATCGAATAAAACTTCATATGCTCTTTGCATTTCATACCTAAATCTTCTTATTGCAGATAGACGTTCTTTAATGGTTGTTGTTTTATCTATTGATTTTCTAAAATCCTCTAATAATGTCTTTGGACTTTTATAACTATAAAAATATCCTAATCTTGTAGTGGTAATAATTTTCTCCATTAAAGATAAATCCTCATCACTATAATTTTGAAATTCAGGTGCAAATGGTAAATATGTATTTATTAAATACATCCCAAATTGCCCAGTCGCTTTGAATAAATTATCCGATGTTATTATTCTTTTTCCAGTAATTAAATGCTTATTAGTAAATATTGAATAGAAAATTCCGGGTAATCCAGCCGCGTTATATCTTAGAATAACATTTAATGGACGCTGTCCTAATACTGGAACTACTTTTTCAAATTCAAATAAAGGAGTTCCTAATGATAAAAATCCAATAGAAGAATTAAAAAAATCACCTCCTTCTTTATATTTTTTTAATCTATAACCATACAATAAATCCCATATATTTTCAAATCCAAAACCGAATAATTGAGCAAATAATAATTTTATACCTGTTCTTAAAGCAAGAGCTCTTATTAAAGGTGCAGTTTCAAATATTCCTTGCCTTATAGGATTATCGGATATTTTAAAAACGGGGTTTTCATCCTTAATTCCTAATATTCTTGATACTCCTCTTCCTGCAGATTTAATTATTTCTTTATACATTCTCCAAGTCTGTATTCTATAAGTGGGGACTAAAAATAGCATATTTAATGCTTGTCTTGTTTTTCGTGGTAATTCAGCATATTTAACTAAAAATAAATTTGTCCATTCTGCCGCTCTTAATACTGCTTGGTCGTGTGGGTATATCTTAGAAAATCTTCTATACATAGATTTAGCCGTTGCTATTCTTATTACAGCATCTATATCCCAGGTTATTTCTTGCATTCCTTCCCACGCTAATTTCCCAGATGCCCCGATTTTCCTTATAATTCCTTTTTGATTAAATACCCTATCTGTTAATAATCCTAACACATTAGATTTACCCATTAACTTATATACTGCTGACATTGACTCTGTTAATAATTTTGTAGTATTTACAGAATTATTCAATAATCCAACCTCATAAAATTCTCTATACCATTTATCTTTAGTTATAGTAGAATATATTGCTGATGGAACATCAAATATAAATGCAGGATTTGCTATACTTGCTTGCACTAAATCATTCCAAGTTATAACCAATGGAGTATAAAATTTTAAAGTTTTTGTCACTTTATTTATACCACCCGCTAATTTTACTGCTGCAGTTTTCCAAAACCTGTTATAGTCTTTATATATAGTTTCATTTCTAAATACCCAGTTTACTAATTCTTTCCAAAATATACGATGAAAATAAATGCCATTATATTCTTGTATATTTGTTCCTTCTTTTAATGATACACCATCAAATTCTTCATTATTTACATTTGCTTTTAATATTGTTTTAAGTAAACGCCCCAAAGGTGAATTATTCCTATATGTATTATACATTTCACTTCTTAATTGAACTCCCATAAAGTTACCGGGAACATAACGGTCTCTTGCATTAAATGATTGTATAATTTCTTCCATTGCTTTTGCGCCAATACCTGCTTTATCTCTTCCATTATAAAAATCAAATAATAATTCAATATTCTCTGATAAAAATTTTGTTATATCTCTTTTTTGTGTTAGTTCTAACTCTAATTTATTATCATTTCGTGTTTTTGCAATTTCTATATTTTTATTATAAATCTCAACTTTTTCTTTTAAATCTTTTATCATTTTTGTATTTGGAATAACTAAAAATGAATCAATACGTTCTTTATAAAAATCTACCATAAGTTTATAATCTTTTGTATCTTTTGCACTCTTATATACTGTTAACCATTCATTTAGAAATTCAGTAATCATTTGTTTAGGAACTTCTCTTTGATTTAATTTAAGCCAAAAATAATTTAGACTTCCTGTTAAAGTTATTAAACTATTAGGTTCTATTTTATACCCTCCATCAATTAACAAACCAAGTGTTGGAATTTTTCTGCCCATAAATACTTCCATCATAGGGTCAAAAGTCTCTTTTATACCCTTTAAATTTTCACCTTTTAAAAGTCTTTCTAATGTCCTATTTAATTTTTTCTTATTATCTGGCATTTGTATAATATGATGATGAAAAAAAGACATATTTTCTGGTTTAAATTCTCTATAAAACTTTATCAATCTTTTTAATTCTGGGGATTTATTCTGTAATACGTCTTTTACTTGTGCATCTGTCATTACATCCTTATCATATGCCTTTGCGTCTATATTATATTTTTCCATTATTCCTTGTTCTAATTTATTTTTAGAATCTTTAAAATAATCATAATTCAAATCTTCTGCTTTAACTGTTTCAGTAGCAATAATTTTATTTAATTCATATAATAATTTATAATTATTTAATAAATCTTCTTCAGGAATACCAAATTTTTGCACTAATAATTTTGAGAAAATACCCTTATCATCAGAAAGAAGTTGTATTTTTCTTAAT
>DYJU01000093.1:2365-3637 GCA_020722985.1 Candidatus Methylomirabilis sp. | reverse complement strand
ATTAAATTTTTTCTCACCAATTTTTTGATATAGTGGTAACATTATTGCATTTATCATTTCTTTTGTTTTAATATCTGCTCTGTTACTTAATGCCGATAAGAAATAAGGAATTCTTGCGGCATCAATGGCTTGTGGACTTTTTAATAATTCTCCCTCAGTAACAGAAAAAGTATCTTTTATATGATTTATAAGAGATTTAAAAAATTTCTTTTTTACTTCTTCAGTTGACTCATAGGCTTTAACAAATGCTTTACTTACAGTATCTGATAAATCTTTTGAATTTTTTGCCATCTCATTTGCAATAGTGCCCTCAATATCATCAAGATTTAACATTGTATCTAAATATTTTTTCCTGTCAAATTTTGCTGGTGCAGGAGAATCAGGCATTGTAACTTCTATCTCTTCATCTAAATCTATACTATATTTAACAAATGAATTTGCATAAATATTATCTAATAAAGACCCTATATTTTCACTTTGAATACCAGATAAAAATTTCCATTCGTCAGATGTTCTTGGTTTTAAATCTGTTCCTAATTCATTTATAATATCTTTTATTGCAGTATTTAAAATATTATCCTCTAAATCAAAATATAATGTATCAATACTTTCTCTATACATTGGTCTAAGTAGTGATGTTAATTGTATTAACCCATCAATCTGATTAGATTTTGTAAATAAAGATGAAATATTTTTTGTTGGTTTATTAAAATGTAGAAAAGTGGCTTTTGAAAAATTTGTAATTAACCTATTTCCTTCTGCCGTCTTAATTATAATACCATATTTACCAGTAGAATTTTTTACAAATCGTGCTTGTATCAAATGTATTTTATCCTCAAATACATCTTGAGTTAAACCTTTTGAATATAATACAAATTTTGTCGAATTATCCCCTTCGGGATTTTTTAAGATTATTTTTTCATTTCTTCCTAAAGAAGAATTTATATCCCTTACTATTTCATTTAAAACTTGTCCTGTTTTAATAATAAAATTATTAGCATATTTGCTTCCATATTCAGTCATAATTTGTTTATAAATATTTGTAACAGATATAATTGTTCCACCTTCCTTAATTAAAGGAAGTGATATATCTTTCCTAATTCCTGAAATTCTATTATATTTTATCATTTCTTCTTGGGCTGTCTTTAATAATTTTTTTGCATCTTCCGTATTAAATGTAGTATATGACCTTTTTTTCGTTGGTTTTACTTCTTTTGGAGGAATTTCTTTTATAATACCTTCATCTTTTAGAATCGCTTCTTTAAGGTTTCT
>DYJU01000093.1:0-2265 GCA_020722985.1 Candidatus Methylomirabilis sp. | reverse complement strand
CCATTTTTTATATATTTTACAAACATAGAATATAATATTTTAGCAGTATCATCATCTATTTTTTCATTATTAGGCAATTCATTCCCTCGTTTTTCTTCTATAGCCTCATAACTTGTAAGTTTTTCTCTACCTATTTTTTCTTTAAGCACTTCATTTTTCATTATTCCATTTAAGTATGCTGGATAATCCTCTATACTATCAGGGTCTTTTACATATTGGTCAATAAGTTTTATAACAGCCTCACTAAAAATATCACTTGCATCTGCTTTTACTTTCTTATTGCTTAACATTCTACCAGCAATTTTTGTATATTCTCTTATTCCCTCGTCAGTTAAAATATTCGCTTTTTCTTTATCAGTTAAAATACCTATTATTTCCTCTCTTTTTATTTTTATTGCTTCTGCTTCTGCTTCTATTTCTGCTTTTGCTTCTGTTTCCTTTATTTTATTTTCATACTTTTCATCTTTTACTTCTTTAATATTTGTTAATACATCATATAATTTTTTTTCTTGGTCATCAGTTAATTTTAATACATCCTTAATAGTTGCCATATATGTTTCAATATCATCTTCATAAGAAGAATATCTATCTGCTATTTCTCTATAAGTAAGTTTTGGTTGTTGCTGGACCTTTTCTTTTTTTTGTGTTTGGAGTATTAACTCTGGTTCTTCCTTAACAATTTTCCCCATTTTTTTTAATTCAGTTAAGAATGCTTTGGTATCATTTATATCAATCTCTTTTAATTTATTTAATTGATGATTTGTTAATTTATATTTCTTTTTTATATTACTATACAATTTATCTAAATATCCATTGTGTTCTTCTTTTGTAATTCTATATAATTGGGGATGATTAATCTCTGTCTCCATCTCATAAGCATCTTTAAGTGGGAATTTATATGCTTCAACAACTTTTATTCTTTCTTCAGGAGTAAGTAATCTGCCTTTTTCCAGCTCTGCTATATAATTTGCATTAACAGCCTCAAATAAAACAGACGAATCCTCCTCTAATTCAGGATGTTGTCTTCTAAACTCATCATAATAAGATTTTCTTACTTTATTTGCAAGCATTGCCGCAACTTGTTCTTTTGAAGGACGAAATATTCTGCCCTGAATTTCTCCTAATAAATGTCCAAATATAAAACTCTGCATAAAATTATTCATATCTACTTTATCTTGTCTTCCATCAATAACATTGTATGCTTCTTGTGCCATTGAATATATTGCATCTCCTAAAAGACGAGCAGGCCAATACTGCGGGTCATTTATAACACCAGCAAAATAGGCAGAAAAAAATCCTTCTGCTAAAGCCTTTGGTAAACTTCTTTTCCACCTTTTTAAAGATAACTTATCTTCTTTTTTAAGTTTTTCAATTTCATTCCTAAGTCCCTCTTTTAATGCATTTACTAATGAACCAGTAAGTCCTGCAGCACCTGCTTCAGTAAGTCCTGAATAGAGAGGAGCTTTTTCTACAACTTCCGCTGCCCCTTTAGAAAAAAAAGACCCAGCCATTTTAGCAACAGTATTTTTTAAAAATATTTTAGATGGGAATATTTTCCCTGCTATATATTTGGGAAATCCTATTATATTTAAGGCGGTTTTAAATGCTTTTGATTTTGAAGAAAGCGACATAATTTTTGCAGATACTCCGGCTGCCCCAGCAAGATAAGATAACGTAAAAAAACCAACCAATGAACCAAATGTATTTCCCCATCCATAGGCTGTTGAATATACTCTTTTATATTGTTCGCCATAAATAGGATGAGAACTTCTAAATAATCCAAACGAAGCCCCCTCAGAAAATCCATCTGCTAATGAGAATAGTCCAAAATTTTCGTGAAATATTCCACCTCTTTTTATTTCTTCATCTACCAAAGAAGGATTTTTTTCATAAAGTTTTTCTATTCGTTCCCGATTTTTTTTAATAAAAAAATTTTCAAATTCATATAATCTTTGTCTATTTTCAAACCAATCTCCAAAATCAATGATATTATTCATTTGTTCATCAGATAAATGTAACTTATTTTTTATATCATTAGCAGAATATTCTATTTTTTTATTAGCAAAATAAGGAGAGATATTAACTTGTGTGGTAGTAGTTTTTAAGGGTTCATTTGTGTTTTTTTCTTTATGTAATGCTTGAGCATTCCATTCATCATATACCTCATTTATATATTTATCTTGAGCATTTTCCCATTTTTCATCTAATTCTTTATTATATGCTTCTTCATCAAATTTAGCAAATTCTGGTGTATATGGAACAAAT